>NZ_JBSGVT010000015.1:0-134309 GCF_053608585.1 Rhodococcus sp. NPDC055024 | reverse complement strand
CCGCGCCAACCGATTCACCCGCACACCGAACTCGGCATACGTCAACACCACATCACCGAACACCACAGCAACACGACCCGACGACACCTCAACCGAAGCCGCCACCAAACCCGCCAACGTCACATCATCAACACAACGATCCGTCTCATTCACACCCCCCAACACCAACCCACGCCCAACCACAGACTCCACGGCAAACAGTTCCACTCGCCGATCCGGTTCTGCGACAGCGGTAGTCAAGACCGACTCGAACGCGAACATGAGACGTGAGGCAGTGGATTCCTCGAACAGATCCGTGGCGTACGTCAGCGCAACGACGAGCCCGGAAGGTCGACCGTCGTTGTCGAACTGTTCGGCCGCAACAAAATCGAGGTCGAACTGAGTGCTCACCACCGCAGGTTCGATGCTCTCGATGTGCAGCCCGTTGAGAGTCAACTGTGAATCGAGATGGTTCTGTAGTGCGAGGCCGACCTGGAAGAGCGGTGAATACGACTGCGAACGAAGCGGATCGAGTGCCTCCACCAAGCGCTCGAACGGAACGTCACTGTGGGCAAAAGCCTGCAGATCGGCGTCGCGGACTCGGGAGAGCAAGTCGGTGAACTGCTCACCTGGGTCGACAGTGGTGCGCAACACGACGGTCCCCACGAACATGCCGACCAGATCGTCGAGCACGCGTTCTCCGCGGCCGGCCGTCGGCGTCCCGACGGCAAAGTCGAGATCGCCGGTGAACCGCGACAGTACAACAGCCAGAGCCGCACGCAGCACCATGAACGGCGTAGCGCGGTGCCGCCGGGCCAGTTCGGAAATCGCCTGTTGCAGTGCAGGTTCGAGACGAGCGCTCAGAACCGCTCCACGGCCGGAAGCCACCGCGGGTCGGGGGCGATCCAACGGGAGTTCGAGGACGGACGGCAATCCGTCGAGTGTGTCCGACCAGAACGCGAGCTGTCGCGAGATCAGCGAGGTCGACGATTCTTCCGAACCCATCGTCTCGAGCTGCCACAACGCGTAATCCGCATACTGCACCTCCAGCGGCGCCCACGACGGCACCGCACCCCTGGACCGCGCCTCGTACGCCACCATCACATCACGCGTCAACGGCCCCATCGAGAAACCGTCACCCGCAATGTGATGCACCGTCATCGCCAGAACGAACTCGAACTCCGCCAACTGCACCAGCGACGCTCGAACCGGAATCTCGGACGTGAGGTCGAACGACACACCGAGTACACCGGCCAGCACGTCGTGGAGCGAATCCTTCTCCACCGCAATGATGTCGAGAATGTCGAAAGCGTCAGGTGCCTCGACAACCTCCTGATATCCCGTCCCGTCATGCTCCGGGTACACGGTTCTCAAGACCTCGTGACGAGCGACCACGTCGGCGATACTTGCGCGCAACGCCTCGACATCCAACCGACCGGCGAATCGAAGAACCACCGGGATGTTGTACGCCGACGAATCGGGATCGAAGCGGTTGAGGAACCACATACGAGTCTGCGCCGGAGAGAGCGGAATCCTTGTCGGCCTCGGCTGTGAGCGCAGCGCGGGTCGGCGCGAAAGCTCGGCGGTTTCCACCACGGCTGCCAACTCTGCGACGGTGGGCGACTCGAAGACCACACGCACCGGCAAGTCGGTGCCTGCGACGGCGTTGATCCGCCCGAGCAACCGAGTTGCACTGAGCGAATTGCCGCCGCGTTCGAAGAAGTCGTCGTCGACACCCACTTCGTCGGTCTTTCCGTCACCGAGGACCTCGGCAAAAGCGGCAGCTACCGACAATTCGGCCGGTGTGGTCGGTGCGCGGAAACGACGTGCCTCGAAAACAGGCACCGGGAGCGCATGTCGATCTACCTTGCCCGTACTCCCCAGCGGCAGGGCGTCGAGTGTCATCAGGACTGTCGGCACCATGTAGCCGGGCAGGGCGGCGCGCAGTCCGGTCAGGATGGTCGACTTCTCGACGGCCGAGCCCGCGGCCGCAGTGACGTAACCGATCAGGTGTTGTTCGCCGGTGTCAGATGTCGTGACTGTGACTACCGCATCCTGAATCGAGGGGTCGGCACGAAGCGCTGTTTCGATCTCACCGAGTTCGATGCGGAAGCCTCGGACCTTGACCTGGAAGTCTGCACGCTCGAGGTATTCGAGACTGCCCGAGGCATTCCACCGAACCAGATCGCCGGTTCGATAGAGGCGCTCACCCGATCCGTTCGGATCGGCGACGAAACGGGTCGCGTTCTGCCCCGGATCCCCGATGTACCCACGGGCCAGCTGAACTCCCGCGAGATAGAGCTCACCTGCAACACCGACCGGAACCGGGTGAAGGCGGTCGTCGAGTACATGCAGTCTCGTGTTCCACGCCGGAGTTCCAATCGGAACGGTTGCCACGTCGACATCGCTCGTTCGGTGTGCCGTGACACTGACCGCAGCCTCCGTGGGGCCGTACAGGTTGTAGACCTGCGCCGAACTCTGATCTCGCACATGCTTGGCGGTCTGTACCGGCAGGGTCTCACCGATGCACAGAATCCGGGTGAGAGAACTCGGCAGCCGACGCTCGGATGCGCTGAGCAGCGACAACATCGAGGGAACGGCGTGCAGCGTCGTCACCTGCTCGCGCTCCATCAGCAACGTGAGGTAGTCACCGTCCTGCTGTGCTCCTGGCTCGGCGAGAATCAGGCAGGCACCGGTTTGCAACGCCCACCAGTACTCCCAGACGGACAGATCGAAGGTGGCTGCGGTTTTGACGAGCACACGGTCATCGGCATCGAGAGGGAACTGATCCTGCTTCCACAAGAGTTGATTGGTGATCGCTCGATGGGAGATCGCTACGCCCTTGGGCTTTCCGGTGGATCCGGAGGTGTAAATCGCATACGCGATGTTGTCCGGGCTCAGGCCCGCGAGGCGTTCCGAGTCCCGAATCGGCGATCCGTCGACACCGTCCAGCCCGAGAGTGTCGATGTTCACGCCGGGGTACTGCTCGCCGAGCGAATCGTGAGAAGTGTTCAGAACAACTGCGGGCGCTGCGGATTCGAGGATGTGAGCCGTGCGTTCTGCCGGCTGATCCGGGTCGAGCGGAACGTAGGCCCCGCCTGCCTTCACCACCGCGTACATGGCAACGACCAGTTCGACGGAGCGCCGAAGATTCAGCGCGACAGTCACTTCCGGACCGACACCGATTCCGATCAGATACCGCGCCAGGCGGTTGCATTCGGCATCGAACTCGGCATAGGTCAGGCGACGGTCACCGAGAACGAGCGCTTCGGCGCTCGGTGTTCTGCGTACCTCGGCGTCGAACAGATCCGCGAGGGTCGTCTCCGGAACGACGGCGTCGGTGTTGTTCCACGTGTCGACTGTGGCCGCGACCTCTTCGTCGCCGAGCAGAGCGATGTCACCCACCGGAACGTCCGGGTCACGCCCGATCGAATCGAGAACGCGCAGCAGCCGGTTGGCGAATGTCGCCACCGTGGATTGGTCGAACAGATCTGTTGCATAGGTGAACGACGCCGACATCGAACCCGAGTCCCCAGGGGTGACGGTCAGGTGGAGGTCGAACTTCGCCGTCTCGACTGGGGCGCCAACTGCCGCGATCTGCAGTCCGGGTAGCGCAAACATTGTCGGCGTGAGGTTCTGGAAAGACAGTGCCACCTGGAACAACGGATGGCGGGCTGTCGATCTGACCGGATCGATGATCTCGACGAGCCGCTCGAACGGCAGGTCCGCGTGTGCGAAGGCGGCGAGATCCTGATCGCGGGTGTGGCTGAGCAGTTCCGTGAACGGCGCAGCCGTGTTCACCTGGGTTCGAAGCGCCAAGGTGTTCACGAACATCCCCACGAGTGCGTCGAGCGACTCGTGTCCTCGTCCCGCGATGGGCGAACCGATGGTGATGTCGGCGCTGTCTCCCAGCCTTGCGAGAAGTACGGCGAATGCGGCGTGGACGACCATGAACAGGCTCGAGCCTGATCCGACGGCAAGATCACGCAGTCGATCGGCGGTGTCCGAGCCGATCGTGAAGTGAATCTCCTTACCGCGATAGCTCTGACGGGGCGGACGCTGCCGGTCCGTCGGCAGATTCAGCAGGTCCGGAATTCCGGCGAGCGTGGACGTCCAGAACTGAATTTGCGCCTGAGCATCACCCGAGGGTTCGGATTCGGTCCCGAGCAGATCGTGTTGCCAGAGAGCGTAATCCGCGTACTGCACGGGCAGCGGCGCCCACTGCGGCGCGTCACCCCGAGAACGCGAGACGTAGGCACCCATGACGTCGGTGGCCAGGGGTCCGAGTGACGATCCGTCGGATGCGATGTGATGCATCACGACGGCGAGAACATGCTCGGTCTCCGAGATTCGATACAGAGCCGTCCGCAGTGGTACGGCGGTCGTCACGTCGAATCCGGTGCCGGCAAGAGCGAAAAGCCGTTCCAACGCTTCAGCTTCGGTGACGTCGTGCGGTACCAGATCGAGATCCACCGAAGACGTTGACAGGATCTCCTGACGGGGTCCGTCCGCGGTATCGGGATAGTAGGTACGCAGGGACTCATGGCGTTCGACGACGTCGAAAAGCGCGAGCGCCAATGCCGGCGCGTCCAGGGTTCCGCTCAGGCGAAGCGCGAGCGGTAGGTTGTCCGTGGCTGCCGCGGTGTCGAATCGATTGAGGAACCACATCCGAGTCTGCGCCGGCGAGAGCGGAATACGTTCGGGTCGCGGTCGCGCTTCCAATCGAGGCTGATCATCGCGTTCTGCCGACTCCGCCAGCAGAGCGAGTTCTGCGACAGTCGGGGCCTCGAACAGCGAACGAACACCGAGTTTGATCCCGAACGAGGTGTTGACTCGGGCGATCGCCCGAGTGGCACTGAGCGAATTTCCACCCAGCTCGAAGAAACTGTCTTCTGCTCCGACGGCGTCGGTTCCGAGAACGTCGGCAAAAGCGCTGGCGACACGAATCTCTGAGATTGTGGTCGGCGCCCGGAATGTCGCCGAGGCGACGAACTCCGGAGCGGGAAGTGCTGCGCGATCGAGTTTCCCGGCCGGAGTCAGGGGTAGCGATTCCAGCAGGATGACAGCGGTGGGCACCGCGGCACGGGGCAGGATCGCTGCGACGGCGTCGAGGATGGACTCTGCCGACACCGCGTCCGCGACGATCACGTATCCGACGAGTTGATCGCCGAGAGAGTCGTGACGATGAACGGCGGCAGCGGCGGCACTCACTCCACGGACGGAGGCGAGCGCTGATTCGATCTCCCCCAGTTCGATGCGGAGTCCGCGAAGCTGAACCTGGGCGTCGGATCGTCCGATGTACGCCAGTTCGCCCTGGTCGGTCCAGGTGACCACGTCGCCGGTCCGGTACATCCGCGCGCCCGGTGCACCGAACGGGTTCGCAACGAAGCGTTCTGCGGTTAGCCCCTCGCGTCGGTGGTACCCGCGTGCCAAGCCGGGACCCGACAGATACAGCTCGCCCCTGACCCCGACGGGTACGGGTCCGAGGGCGGAATCGAGGACCAGAACGTGGGCACCTTCGAGCGGAGTACCAATCGTGACGGGCGAGAGTGAACCGTCACGGTGTTGTACACCGTCACCCACCGGAGCCGTGGTACCGAGAAGCGCCCCGGTCTTGGTGATGACGATGGTGCTCTCGGTCGGCCCGTAGCTGTTGAAGAGTCGTGTCTTGCTGTGAAAGCGACCCAGCAGCTGTGGTGGGAAGACGTCGCCACCGAGCACGACGGTTTCGAGGTCGGAGAGCGTGCCTGCCTCGACGGTGGTCATAGCCGCCGGCGCTGTCACCACGTGGGTGACGCGGTGACGGCGGATGACGTCGGTGAGTTCGTCGCCGGCGATGACCGATGGCGGTGTGATCACCATCGTCGCACCGGCGGTGAACGCGAGGATCATCTCGAACATGGAGGCGTCGAAGCTCGACGACGAGAGTCGCAGCACCCGTGAGTGTCGAGATGCCGCCAGATCGGTGCGGGTCCGAGCGGAGAACACAGACAGTCCGCGGTGGGTGACAGCGACACCCTTCGGCAGACCGGTCGAGCCTGACGTGTAGATCAGGTAGGCAACATGATCCGTGTGTAGCGTGCGGATCCGATCGGCATCGGTGACCTGCGCCGCGGAGTAGCGATCAAGGTCGAGGTCGTCGATCTCGATCGTGTCGATACCGCTCGGAAGTGTTGGTGCTGTCTCCGAGTCGGTGACGACGACCAGCGCGGCGGAGTCTCGAAGCATGTGAGCGATGCGCTCGTCGGGGTACGTCGGATCCACTGGAACGTAGGTTGCGCCGCTCTTGGCAACGGCCCACAGCGCGAGTATGGATTCGGCCGACCGCGCAAGAGAGACAGCAACGGCTGTTTCGGGGCCGGCGCCGCGCTCGATGAGGATCCGCGCCAGCTGGGAGGACCGCGAATCCAGTTCGCTGTAGGTCATCTCACCGCACGACTCGGAGACGATTGCCACATCTGCGGATTCCGAGTGTGTGGTCAACAGATCCGCGAGAGTGAGGATCGGCGTGGCTGCCGGACCGAATACGGAAGTCAGTCTGGTGTATTCGTCCTCGTCCAGTAGGTCGATATCCGCGATTGCCGTTTCGGGGGCCGCGGCAATCTGCGCGAGAATCCGTCGGAACCGGTGTGCAAATCCGTCCACGGACGCGCCGGTGAAGAGATCTGTGGCATACGTCCAGGTGAGATTCATCGAATCAGCGTGCTCGACCATCGTGATCTGGATGTCGAACTTTGCCGGAACGACTGCGGTGTCCACAGCTTCGATCTCGAGACCGGGCAGTGCGAACGCAGCGGTTCCCTCCTGCTCCTGAGAAAGCGCCACCTGAAAGATCGGCGCGTGGGCCTGGGATCGAGCGGGCTGCAGTATGTCGATCAGCCGCTCGAAAGGTAGGTCCGCATTTTCGAATGCAGCGAGGTCGGTGGCTCGCACCTGCGCCAACAGATCCAGGAACGACGACGCCGGCGTGAGACGGCTACGCAGGGCCACCGTGCCGACGAACATTCCGACCACGTCGTCGAGCGCCGGTTCGCCGCGTCCGGAAATCGGTGTCCCGATCACCACGTCATCGGTCGCACCGAGGTTGGACAGAAGTACCGCGAGGGCGGCATGGAGCACCATGAAGGTTGTGGCGCCGTGTGTGCGGCCCACCTGCTGGAGCGCACTGACCATCTCGGGCGTCAACGCCAATTCGGTGCTCGCTCCGCGCAGCGACGCAAGCGCTGGGCGCGGGAAGTCGGTGGGCAGTTCGAGAAGTTCCGGCGCTCCGGCCAACTGGTCACGCCAGTACTCGGCCTGCGCGGAAGCAACACTGGTCCGGTCACTTTCCGAACCGAGGACCTGGTGCTGCCAGAGGCTGTAGTCGGGATACTGAACAACCAACGGGGCCAGTGACGGCTCGGTTCCCGAACGCCGTGCCGAGTAGGCGAGAACAAGATCCCGGGCGAGCGGCGCCACTGAGGCACCGTCCGCGGCGATGTGGTGAACCACGGCGACCAGGATGTGCTCGTCCGCCGAGAGTTCGAACAGGTTTACCCGCAACGGAATTGCTCGGGTGACGTCGAAGCCCTCACGCACAGCGTCGACAATCCGCTCGTCAACCTGTTCGGGAGAAACCACCGTGTGATGGAAGGGTACGTCTACGGCTCCGAGAATGGACTGGTACGGCCCAGCGGCATCTTCGGGAAAGATGGTTCGCAGGGACTCGTGACGAAGAACGATGTCCGACAATGCTTCTCGTAGAGCCGAGGAATCGAGCTGCCCTCGCAGACGAAGGACGAGCGGGATGTTGTACGCAGGTGACTCTGGATCGTATCGATTGAGAATCCACATACGCGATTGCGCCGGCGAGAGCGGGATACGCTCTGGCCGAGGCCCGGCCGTCAGAGCGGGCCGGGTACCACTCTGCGCACCGTCGACTGCCGCGGCAAGGGTCGCGACCGTCCTGGCGTCGAAGAGGACCCGAACCGGGAGGGAAACTGAAAGTTCGGTGCCGATCCGTCCCATCACTCGGGTAGCACTGAGAGAGTTTCCACCGATGTCGAAGAAGTCGTCCACCACGCTCACCTGGTCGACGGCCAGAACGTCACCGAAGATCCGGCTGATCACCTTCTCCGTCTTCGTGATCGGTGCGACGAACGCATTCCGGCGCGCCGTCGGCGCCGGCAGTGCGCGGTAGTCGACTTTGCCGGCCGGCGTCAGCGGGATTTCCTCGAGAACGATCACTGCGGCGGGAACCATGTGTGCAGGAAGTCGGCCGGAGACGAAGGTGCGTACCTCCTCCGGATCCAGATGCTCACCGACCACGTACGAGTTCAGCCCGACGGTGTCGTCTGCAGTCGTCACCGCAGTTCGCACTCCCGCGTGGGCGGCGAGCACCGCGTCGATCTCTCCGAGTTCGATGCGGAATCCACGAATCTTGACCTGTGAATCGCTGCGGCCGAGATACTCGAGTTCCGTTCCACGTCGTCGCACGAGGTCGCCGGTGCGATACATCCGCAGCCCCGAACGTGCGGGATCGGCAACGAACCGAGCAGCCGTCAGGTCGCCGCGGTGGTGGTAACCGCGGGCAAGTCCACGCCCGCTCAGATACAGCTCACCTGTCACACCGTCCGGAACGGGACGAAGGCGAGAGTCGAGAACATGTGCGACGGTACCGAGAACGGGAGTACCGATGGTGATCCGATCAGTCGCCGACATGGGCCCAGCGAGGGTTGCCATGACGGTGGACTCGGTGGGACCGTACGCGTTGAACATCTTTCGCGTCGGCGCCCACAGCGCGACCAACGCGGCGTCGCAGGCTTCGCCGCCGACGATCACGACACCGAGATCGGGAACATCTGACGGTTCGACCGTGGCCAGAGCTGCCGGGGTCACAAACGCGTGGGTGATCTTCGACGCCCGCATGAGATCTGCAAGCTCACTGCCACCGTAGATGCCGGTGGGGACAACAAGCATTGCGGCACCAGCACCGACAGCCATGGCCAATTCGAGGACCGAAGCGTCGAAGCTGGGCGAAGCGAAATGCATCGTGCGACTGTGGTTGTCGAGTTCGTATCGCTGAATCTGTTCGTCGACCAACGCCGCCAGCCCCGCATGCGAGACGGCGACGCCCTTGGGGGTGCCGGTCGATCCCGACGTGTAGATGACGTACGCAGTGTGATCCATCCGAATCGGTGACGTGCGATCGGAATCGAGAATTCCAGCGTCGCTGACGTCGGCGCGATCCAACGACTCAGCCGCTTCTTCCGTCAGCGTCAGGGCCGCGCCCGAATCGGTGAGCATGTGATCGATCCGCTCGGCCGGATAGCTCGGGTCGACGGGTACAAAAGCCGCTCCGGTCTTGGCGACGGCCCAGGTCGCGATCACGGACGTCGCTGATCGCGGAATGGCGATCGCCACTACAGATTCGGGTCCGATTCCTTGCGCAAGGAGTGCCCGCGCCCACCGATTGGTTCGCCGGTCGACGTCGTCGTACGAGAGTTCGAAGTCGCCGTACAGCATGGCCGAACCGCCGTTCGACTTGGTAACCCCGGCGGCAAGAATCTCGGGCAGCGTCAGTTCCGTCAGCGCGACCGTAGAGGCAGCTCCCTGACGTTCGATCTCTGGCATCGTCCGCAGATCGAGGTCGCCGACCACTGATTCAGGTTCGACAACAACCGTGTCGAGAATGGCGGCAAACCGAGCCGCGAGCTCGCGCACAGTCCGCTCTTCGAAGATGTCGAGGGCATAGGTCCACGTCGCGGTCGCCGATCCGTCCGGGCCTGGCGACGAAACATCCAGTTGAAGGTCGAATTTCGAGATCGGGGTGTCCAGCTCAACCTGCGAGACGACAAGGCCCGGAAGCTGCACGGATGGAGTCGGAAGATCGCCGGTCGCGAGTACCACCTGGAAGAAGGGGTGGTGCGCCGTCGAGCGAGGTGGGTCGAGTACCTCCACCAGACGCTCGAAGGGAATGTCGGCGTGGGCAAATGCCGAGAGGTCTGCGTTGCGGGTCGTCTCGAGCAAAACACGGAAAGATGCAGCCGGATCCACCTGTGTCCGAAGAACCACGGTCCCCACGAACATGCCGACGAGGTTGTCGATGGCCTGATCCCCACGTCCGCTGACCGGGGTGCCGATCGCGATGTCGGTCTCCCCCGCCATCCGAGACAGCAACACCGACAAGGCAGTGTGCAACACCATGAACGGTGTTGACCGCGTGCGACGAGCCAGAGATTCGACAGAGCTGTACGTCTGCGCGGAAACGACCGACGACACCGTCGCACCTCGATAGGACGCGACCGTGGGGTGCGGCCGATCCGTCGGGAAATCGAGGCGGGTCGACATGTTCGCCAATGCACCGCGCCAGTAGTCGATCTGGCGCGACGCCTCCGAATCCGGATCGTCCTCGGCGCCGAGAGAATCGATCTTCCAGAGCGTGTAGTCCGCGTAGTGGACGCTCAACGGCGACCATTGTGGTGCAATGCCCGCGAGCCTTGATGAGTACGCCGCCATCACGTCCGCGGCCAGTGGCTGCATCGACCATCCGTCGCCACCGATGTGGTGGACAACAAGAACAAGAATGTGCTCCGACGCAGCAGTCCGCAGGAGCGCGACCCGCAGGGGGACTTCAGCGGTGACGTCGAACCCGGCGCCGACCAATTCCCCAATCGTCGCAACAGGGTCGCTGACATCAACCGGTTCGAGCACCACCGGCACATGATCGAGAATGTGCTGGTACGGCCCGCTCGAAGAATCCGGGTAGAGAGTACGCAGCACCTCGTGCCGGTCGACGACGTCACTGATCGCCTGGCACAGAACATCGATGTTCACGTCGCCGGACAACGAGAGCGCTGCCGCGATGTTGTAAGCACCGGAATCCGGATCGAATCGGTTGAGGAACCACATTCTCTGCTGAGCCGGGGAGAGCGGAATCCGTTCGGGTCGCGGGCGCGGGCCGAGACCGGGCAATCCGGGTCGGCCGCCGCCTGCGACCAATTCAGCCAGCGCACCGACCGTCGGAGCATCGAACAGTTCTCGAACACCCAGCGAGGATCCCAGCGTCGAATTGATTCTCGCCACGACCCGCGTAGCCGTGAGCGAGTTGCCACCGAGCGCAAAGTAATCGGCGGTGACGCCGATGTTGTCCACTCCGAACAGCTCGGAAAAGATTGCGGCAATCGTCTTTTCGGATTCGGTGGACGGAGCAACGTAGTCGCCCACCGCCACATCCGGTTCCGGCAGTGCTCGCCTGTCGAGTTTTCCGTTGGGGCCGAGTGGCATCGAATCCAGGAACACGAAGACGGAAGGAACCATGTAGGCGGGCAGCTTCGCCTGCGAATGACCGGCGAGAAGCGCTGTGTCGGTTGCCGAATCAGCCGTGACGTAGGCGACGAGGCGTTCCTCACGTACGACGGTGACGGCGGAGAGAACTCCCGAGAGTTCCAACAGGACTGCGTCGATTTCGCCGAGCTCCAAGCGCTGTCCGCGAAGCTTCACCTGAAAGTCGGTACGGCCCAGATACTCGATCTCGCCGATGGGATTCCACTTGACCAGGTCGCCGGTCCGGTACAAGCGCCCGGAACCGAAAGGGTTGGCCACAAAGCGATCTGCTGTCAGATCAGGACGGTCGACATAACCACGAGCGAGCTGCACTCCCGCGAGATACAGCTCTCCCGGAACGCCGATCGGGCTGGGCGCCAGAAGGCGATCCAGCACGTAGATCCGCGTGTTCCAGACCGGAGCGCCGATCGGCACCGGGCCTGCCGCGGCGGAATCCGTCTCGTGGAACGTCACGTCCACGGCAGCTTCGGTGGGACCGTAAAGATTGTGCAGACGTGCACCGATTCGCTCGTGGAAACGAACGACCGTCGCACGCGAAAGTGCCTCGCCGCTGGCGAACACCTGACGAACGGAGTGAAGCTGCTCGAGGTCTCCGTCGACGAGGAAGACGTCGAGCATCGACGGGACGAAGTGCAAGGTGGTGACACCTTCGCGAGCGATCAGCTCGGACAGGTACCGAGCATCGCGGTGTCCGTCGGGTTCGGCCACGACCAGTCTCGAACCGGTGACGAACGGCCAGAACAACTCCCACACCGAGACGTCGAAGGTGGCCGGTGTCTTGTGCAGCACGACATCGCGCGGCGCGAGCGGGTATTGATCTTGCATCCACAGCAGACGATTGACTATCGCACGGTGCGATACTGCAACGCCCTTGGGCTTCCCGGTGGACCCGGACGTGAAGATCACGTAGGCGATGTGATCCGGGGATACGCTGCCGAGGCGCTCGACGTCTTGGATCTGCCCGGTGGAGTACCGCGAGAGATCGATCTCGTCGAGGAGCACCGGCTCGATCCCCGCAGGCAGAGAAGCCGCATCCTCTCGCGTCGAAAGGACTACCGACGGTGCTCCGATGTCGAGCACGTGCCGGATCCGCTCGCCGGGATGCTTCGGATCGATCGGAAGATAGGCTCCGCCGGCTGCGATGACGGCGTGGACCGCGACCACGTAGTGTGCACTCCGTTGCAGGGCGATCGCGACCAGAGACTCGGGTCCGACCCCACAGTCGACGAGGTGACGAGCGAGGGCGTTGACCTGCGAACGGAATTCGCGGTGGCTGACTGTCGTGTCTCCGAACGTCATTGCACCATCAGACATCTCGACGACGCCCGCGTCAGTGAAGAGTAGATCGAGCAGCGTAGCGTCAGCCAGGGTGTGGGACGTGTCGTTCCACTCGTCGAGTACGAGCCGACGCTCGGCATCGTCGAGATAGTCGATGTCGCGGATGCGGATACTCTCGTCGGTCATCGCAGCGAGAATCAACGCGAGGCGTCGGCCCAGACGCTTAGTGGAGTCGTAGTCCATCGCATCGGGTGCGTACTCGATGGTGAGACGAAGGCTCGGTTCGAGGACGGTGACCAGCGCGAGCGGGTAGTGAGTCGCGTCTGCGACCTCGATGCCCGTGACACGCATCCCTGCGATATCCGTCGCGGATTCGAGCGCCGAACGGTCCACGGGATACGACTCGAACACCGTCAACGTGTCGAACATGGCGCCGGCACCCACCGCCGACTGCACCTCGGCAAGGCCGACGTGATGGCTGTCGAGCACCCGAACCTGCTCGGACTGAACTTGTTCGAGCAGTTCGGATACCGAATCATCCGGGTTCACTCGAACTCGAACCGGAACAGTGTTGATGAACAACCCGAGAATGTCTTCGACCCCGGTCAGCGACGCGGGTCGACCGGACACGGTGGCGCCGAACACGACGTCGTCGCGCCCGAGCATTCCGCTCAGCAGCAGGCCCCATGCAGTCTGGACGACGGTGTTGACCGTGACCCCGGTGCGCCTTGCCAACGCGACGATCGCCTCGGTCGACGAGGCTTCCAGCGGAACGTCGACGTCCACGGGAACTGCGTGCACGGAGGACTCTGCGCGCTGTGGTGCAATCACCGTCGGTTCGTCTGCCCCCGACAGCGCGCCGACCCACCTTTCCACTGCCTCGCCGTTGTCCTGTTCGGCAAGCCATTCCAGATAGCTGCGGTACGAGCGCGCGGGAACCGACAGCGATGTGTCGGCGGCGTAGAGCGAAAGCAGGTCGCGCACCAACAACGGCATGGACCAACCGTCGAAGAGAATGTGGTGATTGGTGACGATCAGGTGCGCGGAGTCCACACTCTCGCGAACCAGAACTGCTCGAAGCAGCGGGGGCGCGCTCAGATCGAACGGCGTTGTGCGCTCGAGTTCCGCGACGGCGTGCGGATCACTGCCGAGCACCTCCCGCCATGGAGTCGTCACGGAATCGAGAACGAGCTGTGCTGCAACGCCGTTCGAGTCGTACACGAAGGCTGTCCGAAGTGCGGCGTGGCGCTCGAACAATCTCGCGAGCGACCGGTGAAGTCGTTCGCTGTCGACGATCCCGCCCAGGGAAAGAACGATCTGCCCGGTGTAGACATCGACGGTATCGGCGGTGAGGCTGGCGTGAAACTGGAATCCCGCTTGCAGCGGCGACAGCGACCAGATGTCCTCCAGGTAGCCGAACTGCTTCTCCCACAGTTCTATTTCGTCCTGCGAAGCCGAGACCAGGGGAACGTCGGACGGTGTGAGACCGGCATGATCTCCGACGGAGGCGACAATCTTCTCCAGTTCGACGCGCCACGCCCGCGCAAGCTCCTCGACTGCACCGGGTTCGAAGATGCCTTCAGGGAAAGCAAATGTCGCCGAAAGGAACTCGCCTTGTGGTCCGTCCATGACGACGGCATTGATATCGATGGCGTGGCTGACCGCGAGATCGCTTCCACTGCCGTTGTTGAGATCGATTCCGGCATCGGGAATCCAGCCGGCTGCCCTCAGTTCGTCACTGAACTCGGCGGTGGACATCTTGCCCAGATAGTTGAAACCGATCTGCGGCTCCGGACCGGTCAGCAACCCTGCGCGTCGGAGCAGCCCGTAACCGATCCCGGATCCCGGTGTGGCTCGCAACTGTTCCTTGACGGATTTCACGACCGCAACTGCGTCCGCTCCGAGTCCGGTGAGATCCATGCGGACCGGGTACGCGGCCGTGAACCAGCCGACGGTCCGGGACAGGTCCGAGCCGGGCAGCACGTCTTCGTCTCGTCCGTGACTTTCGAGCGAAACGAGCACTCGCTGCGATCCGCTCCAGGTGCGAAATGCCAGGGCCAGTGCGCTGAGTAATCCGTCGTTGACACCGGCCCGATAGTGCGACGGTACCGAGCGCAACAGGTGATCCGTCGTGTCATGGTCGATGTCGACCCGCACGCGACGGAGGGACGATCCCCGGTCCCGGTCCGAATCGGGAGTTCGTGAACCGATGGGTGACACATCGGTGGCGACGATCTCGCGCCAATATTCGAGCTCCGCCGACGGTGCCACGTCGGTGAGTCCGTGCGACCAGCGGCGCAGCGAAGTCCCGACCGGCATCAATTCCGGAGTGGCACCGTGAATGATCTGTAGCCACACAGCGGCGAAGTCGGGAAGCAGAATCCGCCAGGAGACACCGTCGACGACAAGGTGGTGGATGACGATGACCAATCGGCCCGAATCGTGCGCCGAATCGAGCCAGACGATCTGCGCAGTGACGCCGCGGTACGGATCGAGCCGCGAGGCAGCGTCTGAGGCCGCCTGGGTGAGAGCTTCCTCGAACTCCGAGGTACCGGGTTGCGCTTCGGTGACCGTTCGCCGAACCCACGTGTCGACGACACAAATGGGTGCGATGTCGAATCCGGAGTTGTCGGGCAGCAAGCGCGCGCGAAGAGCGTCATGTCGATCGACAACCACTTGAAGAGTCGCGGCGAGGCGCGAGAGATCAAGTCCGGCAGGAATACTGACCGACACTGCCTGATAGAAGGCATCGATGCTGCCCGCCATGCTCAACATCTTGGTTGCGATCGGGGTAAGGGGGACAAACCCCACTCCCCCACCCGGCAGTTCCTCGAGTACAACGGATTCATCTGCCGGGAGCGCAATTTCGGCCAATCGAGCCACCGTCTTGCGTTCGAACACATCGCGCGGCGTGAAGACGACTCCGGCAGCTTTTGCGCGTGAGACGAGTGAGATCGCGACGATGCTGTCTCCGCCCAGCGCGAAGAACGAATCGTCGACACCGACTCGCTCGACGCCGAGGACAGACGCAGCGGCATCGGCGATGATGCGCTCAACCGGGCCGCTCGGCGCCCGGTAATGCTGAGCCGCCGAACGAAGGTCAGGCTCCGGTAGTGCTCGGCGATCGACCTTTCCAGCCGGGGTCAGTGGTACTTCGGCAAGCGGTACCAGCTGGGACGGAACCATGTGAGCGGGCAGGAATCGAGAGGCGTGTGCGGTCAGAGCCTCTTCGTCGAGGCTGTAACCCGGCTTGATCTTCACGTACGAGTACACGGTGCCGCGGGCCAGCGTCACGACGAAATCGACGGATTCATGTTGTGCAAGTACTGCGTCGATCTCACCGAGTTCGATCCGAAGTCCGTTGACCTGCACCTGAAAATCAGAGCGGCCGACATACTCGAGGGTGAGCTCGTTGCTCCAGCGCACTACGTCACCGGTACGGTACAACCGGGTTCCACCACCGAGGGGATCGGCGACAAAACTCGCAGCGGTCAGCGCCGAACGTGCGTGGTATCCCTGAGCCAATCCGGGGCCACCGAGATACAGTTCACCGGCCACCCCGACGGGCACGGGTCGCAACCAGCGGTCCAGAACCATCAGGTGTGCGCCCTGAATGGGTGAACCGATCGTGATTGCATCATCAGACGACAGCGGAGGCGTCGTGGTGATGACGACGGTCGACTCGGTAGGGCCGTAGCTGTTGTAGAACCGGCAGATCGGGCCGAAGCGCCGAACCAGATCCGGCGGGCACACGTCGCCACCGACAACCACCGCTTCGAGATCCGGCAGACCTGTGGCGTCCACGGTGCTCAAAATTGCCGGTGCACTGATGATGTGGGTGACGCGCTCGCTGCGCAGCAGTTCGGTCAGTTCGTCGCCGCCGTAGACATCGGCCGGAGCGATGACCATCGTCGCCCCGGCACTGAACGCCTGGACCATCTCGAAGACGGACGCGTCGAAACTCGCCGAGGAGAATCGCAGAACGCGAGAATGCACGCCGACCCCGAGTTCGGGACGACCCCAGGCAGTGAAATCGACCAACGCATTGTGCGTGACGGCAACACCTTTCGGCGTACCGGTGGAACCGGACGTGTAGATCAGATACGCGGTGTGATCACTTCGCAGAGGCGCCGTGCGGGCGGCATCGTCGACAACGGACTCGTCACCGACATAGCTGAAACCGTCGATCGAGATCCAGTCCAGATCACCGGGCAGCGCCTGACGGACAGTCGAATCAGTGAGTCCCACAACAGCATTACTGTCGCTCACCATGTGAACGATTCGTTCGATCGGGTACGTCGGATCAACCGGAACACACGCGGCGCCGGTCTTGGCAACGGACCACCACGCTATGACGGCATCGATCGAACGGGGCAGCGCGACCGCCACGCCGGCACCGGGGCCGACTCCGCGTCGGATCAGCGTTCGAGCGAGGACGTTGGAACGTCGATCGAGTTCGCGGTAGGTGAGTTGCTCAGTACCGCAGCGCAGTGCGATCCCCTCCGGCGACGCCGTGACACCGCGGGCGAGAATCGAGGGCAGTGTCATCGGCTTCAACGCTGCCGATCCGCGTGCCGGGACGAGCGACATCCGCTCTGCTTCGCTCAGGATCTCGAGATCGAGAACGCGAGTGCCTGGCAGCGCTTGGTTGTACCGAGTCAGCAGGTCGACGTATCGGCGAACATGCACGCCCAGGTCATCCGCGTCGTACAGATGGGGATTGGCTTCGAAATCGATTCGCGGTGCCTCGCCCGAAGCACTCGGATAGATGTTGACCGACAGGTCTTCCACCGGACCCGTCGACAGCACGTGGAATCGACCGGTCACCGACCCAAGAACCACTTCGGGGTGAAAGTTCATGATGTTGATCGCGGGACCGAAGAATCCACGCTCGGCGCCGACGCCTCGATCACGTCTCATGTCTTCGGTGCGATATCGCTGATGCCTGAGCGCACCGGTCAATTCCAGCTGGACTGCCGCGCTCAGTTCGGCAACCGTGGTCGTCGCAGTCACCGAGACTCGCAGCGGAACGACATTGGATATCATTCCACCCGAACCACGAAGAACCTTGTTCGTTCGCGCGGTCACCGGCAAACTCAGGACGACGTCTTCGGTGCCGGTCACCCGGGCGAAGTAGAGCGCGAAGGCAGCCACCGCTTCCGCGGAAGAGAATCCGTCCGCGCTCACCACCGCACTCGCGCCGTCAAGTAGTCGGCCGACCACGACCGCACCCGCCGTGGCGTCCATTCGCCTGCCGGCCAGGCTCCCCACTTCGGGAAGCTCTGCCGTCTTGGCTGCCCAGTAATCTCGATCCCTGACGAATCGCGGCGAGCGCTGATACTCGGCCTCGGTCGCGTACACGGCACCCAGATCATGCGCCGAGGATTCTCGGACCTCGAGGCCGGCGACATCGGCTGAGTACAACTCGGCGATGCGCGTCATGAAGTTCATGGCACCGTAGCCGTCGAGGACCAGGTGGTGGATTCGGCAGTACCAGAAGTGGCGGTTTACGCCCACGCGCAGGACGGCAGACTTCACCAATCGGTCGGTCAGAAGATCAAAGGGGCGGGTGTACTCGTTCCGCATCCACTCGTGTGCAGCAGTTTCCGGCTCGAGCTCACCGCGCAGATCGACGACCTCGACACTCTGGCTGAGCTCGGGATCGATCTGCTGAAAAGGTTCGCCGTCCACCTCGAGCAATTTCAGCATTCCGGAGCCGAACTCGTGCGCTGCTGTCACACAAGCTCTTTCGAGCACCGTCGCGTCGAGGGACCCGTCGACGACGACGTACTGCGCGATCGTGATCGGCACATCACTGCTCAGTAGCTGGGCAAACCAGATTCCGCGTTGCGCGCTGGTCAGCGGAAAGGGCTCGAAACGTCGATCAGCATGCACAGCGTCGTTCTCTCATCTGCCGAAAAAAGTACCGACGGCCTGCGTCGATTGCTGTGGGCTTGCGGCGCGAAATGACCGAACCGGCTGCCACTCGACACAGTCCGCCGATTGATCAAAGATAGGGTTGCATAACCTACTCAGTCCGTCAAATGGCAGCGCGAGGTTCCCAAGAAATTCCGCAAAGGATTCCGCGAGGTCTGTTTTTGCTGTTCAGGCCTGCAATCCGCGCGCCGCCTCGAGATTCGGCGAATCATGCCCCGGATAGGCGTGAACAAGGGCAGTAGCGAGCTTGGGCACCGCGTGAGTCAGCGAATGCTCGGCGCTATGCGCGATCGCATGGGCTTCGGCAAGGGTTGCCCGGGGATCGATGTCGAGCTCTGCATCGGCATGCAATCGGTGCCCGATCCACCGCATCTTCAAATCACGTACGCCGAGAACCCCGGGCTCGCGCTGTAGCGCACGTTCCGCATCGTCCAACAACTCCGGTTCGACACCGTCCATCAGCCGCCGGAAGACGTCTCGTGCAGCGGTCCGCAGCACGGCCACGATCGCCACTGTGATGACAAGACCGATGATCGGATCTGCCAACGGGAACCCCAGAGCGACTCCCCCAGCTCCCAGAAGGACTGCGAGCGAGGTGAATCCATCTGTCCGAGCATGCAGTCCATCAGCGACCAATGCAGCTGAGCCGATCTGCCTTCCGACTCGGATCCGATACAACGCCACGAGTTCATTGCCGATGAAACCGATCAACCCTGCCGCCGCTACCCAACCGAGATGCTCGATCTCTACCGGATTGAACAATCGCCGTACCGCCTCCACACCGGCAATCACCGCCGACAGCGCGATCATCGCAAGCACGAACAATCCGGCCAGGTCCTCTGCACGCCCGAAACCGTAGGTATAGCGCCTGGTCGCAGCTCGCCGACCGAGTGCAAACGCAATCCAGAGTGGAACTGCCGTGAGCGCATCGGAGAAGTTGTGAATGGTGTCCGCCAGCAGGGCCACCGAACCCGAAATCGCCACGATTGCAACCTGAGCCACCGCGGTGACACCGAGAGCGACAAGACTGATCTTGACCGCCCGGATGCCGATCTCACTCGATTCCAGTGCATCGTCGACGCTGTCCGCGGCGTCATGACTGTGCGGAGAGAACACTTCTCTGACTGCCGATCGAAATCCCTTCGGCCCGTATCCGTGTCCATGACCGTGGCCGTGGCCGTGGCCGTGGCCGTGGGATGTTCTGGGCTCGTGCGTCATGACGCACCTTCTTCTCGATCGGTCCGCTCGGCCTTCGCGGAGCGCTCCGGGTGAATCTCCCGAAGCTCACCCTCACTACGGTGATGGCCCGGCAACCCAGGTCCGGCATGCTCGGCATTGAACACCGCATCCGTAACCAGTTGGCGCACATGGTCGTTCTCGAGACGATAGAACACCGTCGTACCGTCGCGGCGCGTTCGGACCAACCTCGCCATGCGCAGCTTTGCCAGATGCTGCGACACCGAAGGCGCCGGCTTGCCGACGCGTTCTGCCAGTTCGTTCACCGAGCACTCTCGGTCGACCAATGCCCACAACACCTGCACACGGGTTGCGTCGGCCAGCATGCGGAACACCTCCACCACGAGGTCGACTTGATCATCGGGAAGTTTTCGGCGACAAACACCACTATCTGCGTTCATACGTAGATAGTAGATCATCAGAGGCGTCGAAGATGACCTCTCCTGGATTCTCCAGTTGTGCAAAGCTTGGCGGCAAAGCACTTCTCGACTCGCAGACAGGGAGACAACAGAGATGAGTCCTGACGACTGGAACGCCGGCATCATTGCGGAATTCCGCGCGAACGAAGGCAAAGTTGGCGGACCTTTCGAAGGTGCGCCCATGGTGTTGGTCCATCACACGGGACGCAAGTCGGGACGCGAGTTCGTGAGCCCGATGATGTATCTGGCAGACGAGCAGGATCCGAACACCGTTTACGTCTTCGCGTCGAAGGCCGGCGCCCCGACCAACCCCGACTGGTACTACAACCTTGTTGCCGCTGACCAGGCCGAGGTCGAGGTCGGTACCGAAACGTATCGGGTCTCCGTCAGCGAAGTAACCGGCGAGAAGCGCGACCGAATCTACGACGAACAGGCCGGCCGATATCCCGGATTTGCCGAATACGCGGAGAAGACAGCCGGAATCCGCACCATCCCGGTTGTGGCACTGACTCGCGTGTAAATCCTGCGATGCGCCACCCTGCCGTTTCCATCACGAAACGGCAGGGGTCGTTCGAACGGAATCACGACACTGACGACGCTTTTACCTCAGCCTTCGCATGCCGTCCGAGCAGCACGTATCCCACCCAGGATCCGACAACCACCGTCGCCGCGAACGCTTGCACAAGGCCTTCGATACTCACTGGATAGAACACACCGGTGATGTAGTGCGAGATGAATCCGGTGGACGGCAATTCCGCGATTCCGGCCATCCGGCGGGCCCAATTCTCGAGATTGGTCAGCGGGCAGTCATATCCGACCGCTATCGAGCCGGCTCCCCAGACAACCGCAACAAGATGGAATGCAATGGTACGACGCCACTTCCACGCCACGAATCCACCCAGCACCACATAGAGAACAAACCCGAAGTGAACGAACACCGTCACTACTTCGATGAGCCGATACACCATCGTCGTCTCCGCTCGTGGCGCGGAAGTCCCGCAACAACCAGACTATTCCGATGTTAGTCCCCGTAGCGGCGATCTACCCCGTGTATGCAGCCGTCGTGCGGGCAGCGGCGGCGCGGGCGGCATCCGGGTCGTCGCCCGATGCGATTGCGGCAGCGGCCCATGATTCGCTGCTTCCCGCGATGAATGCCTTGGCCTCGTCACTCGCCGACCATTCGGGTGTCTCGAGCGGCGTCGCAATCCCGAGTTCCACGTGTCGAGCCAACCCGAGCAATCCCATGTCCCAGCCGACGCCGAGGGCGCCAGGACCGTACTCGGCCCACCGATCCGGCTCGACGTCCGCGGCGTGTTCGAAGTCGAACAGTGTTGCACTGCCGTCTTTTTCGGTGAGGTTCACCGTCACATAGCTCACGTCACCGCCGTATTCCCAGGTGATGCGGAGGGTTCGCGGAGCATCACACACCAGAATTTCGCCGCCGGCGTTGCCGTCGAGTTGGTAGCGCCCGCCGATCCGAGCCTCCCCCGACACCGGCATGAACCACAGCGGGATGCGGTCGAACTCGGTGACCGCCGCCCAGACGGTGCCGATGGGTGCCGCGAGCGTCCGCGACATGCGGAGCGTGCGTGTTTTACCTTCGTCACCGCCGAACGGGCTCAGTTCTCGCGCCACCAACTGCAACGAATCAACTGCTTTGTCGACCATGAGGCTCCTCGGTTCGAGCGAAACTTCAGCTCAGTCGCTGCTGTAGATGTACTGATACTTCTTCTCCAGCGGCGCTCTTGCCGATCGCCTTGCAGAGTGCCACGCGCAGCGGAAGCCAGTGAGGTCCGTCGCCGGAGGGCATCAGCGTCGCCTCGAAGGGATGCTCCATCGAGGGTCCCCACCACTTTGACAGCGCGTCTGGTTCCCAGAAGTTCCGCCGAGCCGGGCACGGTCAAGAACGTCGCGAACGCCCCGTCTTTCTCGATGGGTGAGGTGAACGAGTAGTCGAGCGGTTGTGGAGTCTTGTCAGTGGCCATGTCGCGTCACTACTGACCGGCGAGCAGGACGTCGGTGTCAAAACACGTGTGAGTGCCGGTGTGGCATGCGGCGCCCTCCTGATCGACGATCAGCAAGACGGAATCGCCGTCACAATCAAGGCGCACCTCGTGTACGTACTGGGTGTGCCCGGAGGTCTCTCCCTTGACCCAGTACTGCTGCCGCGAGCGCGAATAGTACGTCCCCTTACGGGTTTCCAGTGTTCGCGCGAGCGCTTCGTCGTCCATCCACGCGACCATCAGCACATCACCGGTCGACTTCTCCTGCGCAACCGCGCTGAACAGTCCGGCGTCGTTTCGCTTCAGCTTCGCCGCGATTGCGGGATCAAGGCTCATATGACGTTTATACCTTCCACCTGTGACTTCCGTGGAATTCCCCTGCACGGCCGCCCTAGAATGGAAGTTCCTTCGCCGTCACCGTGGAAGAAGATCCGACATGAACCATCAGCATCATGACGGTCCGCACCCGGAGTACACCTGCCATCTCGCGAACCCGAATACCGATCGCGTCCGAACCCGCCACATCGTTCTCGGCATCGGCCCAGGTACTACCAGCAAGAATGTACTCAGCTACGCACTGACGCTTGCCGCCAAGGAGGATTCAGCCCTCCACGTCGTTCACTGCATCACGTCCGAGGACCTGCCTGTCGAAACCGACTCACCACAATTCGAAACACGCCTGCACGACGAGATGGTGGCGCAACGCGAGCAGACAACCTCGACACTCGCCTCACACACCGACGCCTGGACGTACGACTGCACCTACGGAGATCCAGCCGGTGTCATCCTCGCGACCGCGGACAAGTACGACGCCTTCACCATCGTGATCGGCTCACCGCGAAAAGGCGCTGCCTCCGCGGTGAGCCAACTGATTCACAGTTCGGTCTCTTCCCGGCTGAACCGGCAGAACCGCTATCCCGTGATATCGGTTCCCGCCGGCGTCAGATCAGCCAGATAGCCGAACACCGGCACATGGCCGCCTAGACGATCGAATAGTCGTCGAGCGGAAAGCGTTTCGCTTCGCTGAAAGCGTTGCGTGTCGATGTGGGCCGCAGGATCGCAGCCTCACCGTGCTGATTGAAGTAATAGCTTCGCGCGGTCTGGCAACTGCCGCCGTAGAAGACGGAGTCCGCCAAGTTCTCTGTCATCCGGTCGAGGAACTCGGCGTTGGCAGTTTCGGTGACCTCGAATGTTTCCGCGCCGCGCCGTTTCACCTCGCCGAACAGTCGATCCATGTGCTGCATCTGGGATTCGATCGTCGTGAAGTAGGACAAACCGCTGTACGAGTAGGGACTGGCGAGCGTGAGGAAATTGGGGAAGTAAGGAACCGCGACGCCTTCGTAAGCCTGGAAACGGTTGTCACGCCACCACTTACCGAGGTTTCTGCCCTCGCGCCCGATAACCTCGATGGCCGGAAAGTTCACGTCCCAGAGGTTGAAGCCTGTTGCCAGCAGCAAGGTGTCGATCTCGGTCTTGCGGCCGTCGGCCGTGACGATTCCGTCGGCAGCAATGTGGTCGATCGACGTCGTTTCGAGATGCACGTTGTCTTTGGTGAACGTACGGAAGTAGCTGTTGGAGAACGTGGGCCGCTTGCACCCGAAGTCGTAGTCCGGTGTGAGTTGCTTGCGCAGGGTCGCATCTCGGACCTGGGACCGCAGGAACGCGCGTGATGCGGCCGACGCTCCCTTGTTCAACAGTTTGACCTGCTTGTAATGCAGGACTGCGCTGACCATGATCATTTCGAGAATCGACGAACTGACGGCGCGGGCGATTCGCTGTGTGAGCGGAATGCGCGAGAACAGCTTCTGCACTGCATTCGGGATGGGGACGTCGATCTTGGGAACCACCCAGATCGGCGTGCGCTGGTAGACGGTCAACTCTGCGGCCTGACGCGCCACCTCGGGGATCAACTGCACAGCAGTAGCACCGGTTCCGATGATTGCGGTCTTGGTGCCGGACAGATCGTAGGAATCGTCCCAGGCAGTGGTGTGAATGATCTTGCCGGCGAAGTCGTCGATACCGGAGATGTCCGGCCGATGCGGTTGCGACAGGAAACCCGTCGCAGTCAGGAGGTACTTGGTAGTGATGTCCGGCGCCCCCTCGACGGATACGACCCAGTGCGAGGAATCCTCGTCCCAGCGGGCTCCGTCGACCACGGCACCGAACGTCATGTGCTTGCGCAGGTCGTATTTGTCTGCGACGTGATCGGCGTACTTCTTGAGTTCGGCGCCCGGCGCAAAGAGCCTGGACCAGTTCGGATTGGGCTCGAACGAATACGAGTACGTGACCGACGCGATGTCGACAGCCAACCCGGGATAGCGGTTGACGTGCCACGTTCCACCCAAATCGTCCTCGCGCTCGAGGATCGCCAGCTTGTTCAGGCCCAGCCGCTTGAGTTGAATGGCCGCACCCATTCCGCCGAAGCCCGCCCCCACCACTACTGCGTCGTACTGCACTGCCATCGGAGAATCCCTCTCATGAACTACGCACTCATGAACTGCACATCAGAAAATGACATGCCATTCCGTTATGGAGAACGGTATCATTCCTGACGTGACGAAGGCCATGACCAGAGCGGAACGAAAGAAGGCGGAATTACGCCGCGAGATCATCGACGCATCGTTCGAGTGCTTCGCCGAGCGCGGCTATCACGCAACCGGAATTGCCGACATCGCAACAACTCTCGGAATCGGCCACGGGACCTTCTACCGGTACTTCGAGAACAAGCGCGACATCATCGACCACGTCATCGACGACCTGATCGCCAAGATCATCAGCGCACTGGCCACCGAGAATTCACCTGACGCAGCAAGCACTCTGGACGAGTACCGCGCTCAAGTGGGACGGATCGCCGAAGCGCTCCCCCGCATCTTCTTCGACGACCCACGCATCCCGCGGGTGCTGCTTTTCGAGACGACGGGAGTCGACGCCGATCTCACCGGCCGGATGCTCGATCTACTCGATCAGTCGGCATCGTTGACAGCGGCGTACCTGCATCACGGAGTCGAATGCGGCTATCTACGCGCCGACCTCGACGTCGACAACACTGCACAGGCCGTCAACGGCATGATGCTGGCAAGTGCGATTCAAGGATTGCGAGCCGATTCGTCCGTCGACTGCACGGCATTGAACCAGGCCATCAGCCGCCTCATGTTCGACGGGATCCGCGCCGAGAACGCCTAGCGAACGACGATTCCCTCGGCACGCATCGCATCCTTGACCTGCGGGATGCTCAGATCGCCGAAGTGGAAGACGCTTGCTGCGAGAACTGCGTCCGCGCCGGCTTCGACAGCCGGGGCGAAGTGCTCGACCAGGCCGGCGCCGCCGCTGGCGATCACCGGTACGTGGACCGCTGCACGGACAGCGCGGATCATCAGCAGGTCGAAGCCGGCCTTGGTGCCGTCGGCATCCATCGAGTTCAGCAGGATCTCCCCCACTCCCAACTCCGCGCCACGCTCGGCCCACTCCACCGCGTCGATCCCGGTGCCGCGTTTGCCTCCGTGCGTGGTGACCTCCCAGCCCGACGGAGTATCCGGCTGACCCTGGGGAACGGTGCGGGCATCGACCGAGAGGACGATGCACTGCGAGCCGAAACGCTCACTCAGTTCCTTGAGCAGTTCCGGGCGCGCGATCGCCGCGGTATTGACGCTGACCTTGTCGGCACCGGCACGCAGCAGACGATCGACGTCCGCGACCGTGCGCACTCCGCCGCCGACGGTGAGGGGAATGAAAACCTGCTCGGCAGTACGACTTACGACGTCGAGCATCGTGCCGCGATCCGACGTGGATGCGGTCACGTCCAGGAACGTCAGTTCGTCGGCACCCTGAGCGTCGTACGCTGCCGCGAGTTCCACGGGATCTCCGGCGTCGCGAAGATTCTCGAAATTGACACCCTTGACCACTCGTCCGGCGTCGACGTCGAGGCACGGAATCACACGAACTGCGAGGGTCATGACTGTGGTCCTCCTGAGGACGAAGCGCGCGGATCACCGAGCGCGTTGAGGATATCGAGAATCTCACCGTGGATGCCCGGAGCGGCGGCGAGCACCGACTCCGATTCTACGGTCCACGGATTGCCGGCCAGATCGGTGACCACCCCGCCCGCACCGCGAACGAGTGCGACCCCGGCCGCGTTGTCCCACGCGTTGCGGCCGTAGACGATCGCACCGCCCAGGATGCCGGCCGCGGTGAAGGCCAGATCGACTCCGGTGGAGCCGTGTATCCGGATCCGCGAGGATACCTTGCTGATCTCGGCGAGCAGGTCGAGTCGGAAGCTACCGGGAATCCGGCCACGGCTGTTGACGTTGAGTGCGCCCAAGCCGACGATCGACGACGCCAGATCGGTCGGCTCCAGTGGCGGTGCGGCGATTCCGTTGACCAACAACGGACCGCCTGCGCGAGTGGCGTACGTGTGACCGATCAACGGAAGCCAGGTCAATCCGAGCACCGGGACACCGTCGTCGAGCAGCGCCAACAGCGTTCCGGCAGTAGGTAATCCGGCCGAGTAGTTGAAAGTGCCGTCGACGGGGTCGAGAACCCAGACAAGTCCCGAACCGACGTCGGGGCCACCGAATTCCTCGCCGTGCACCTCGATGCCGGTCTGCTCGAACAACTCCGCACTCAACCGCTTCTCCAGCGCGAGATCGACCTCGGTGGCAAAATCGCCCCAACCCTTGCGGACCGCACTCGGGGCACCGACACCGGAGACGAACTGATCGTGGACGCCGTCGAGAAGCCGACCCGCAATCGCGAGAAGTTCGTCGAGGTCACGCGTCGGAGTCATCTGGAAAATCTATCCGGAAACTGCTGCCAGTGCTTCGGGGAGAGTGAAGCGACCCGCGTAGAGCGCCTTGCCGACGATCGCGCCCTCGACACCCTGATCTACCAGGCTGGAAATAGCGAGGAGATCCTCGATGGTCGACACACCGCCGGAGGCGACGACGTGCGCGTCGGTGACCGCGCAGACCTGGCTGAGAAGTTCGAGATTGGGCCCGGTGAGAGTGCCGTCCTTGGAGACGTCGGTGACGACGTAACGGGTGCAGCCGTCACGGTCCAAACGCGCGAGGGTCTCCCACAGATCCCCGCCGTCGGTGACCCAGCCGCGACCACGGGTGCGGTACTGGCCGTCGACGAGACGAACATCGAGGCCGACGGCGATCTTGTCGCCGTACTTGGCCAAGGCACGTGCACACCACTCGGGATCTTCGATTGCGGCGGTACCGAGATTCACGCGAGCACAGCCGGTGGCCAGCGCAGCTTCCAGGGAGGCGTCGTCGCGGATTCCTCCGGAGAGTTCCACCTTGACCGTCAGGTCGCCGATGACGCCGGCCAGCAGTTCGCTGTTGGATCCACGCCCGAAAGCAGCGTCGAGGTCGACGAGGTGCACCCATTCGGCACCGTCGTTCTGCCAGGCAAGAGCGGCGTCGCGGGGCGACCCGTAACCGGTCTCACTTCCCGCCTCTCCTTGCACGAGGCGAACAGCTTCACCGTTGACGACATCTACAGCAGGCAAAAGGACCAGGCTCACGTGCGGTAACCCTAGTAGGTCAGGACCTCGAACCGTCCTCCGGGTCACCGAACGCTTTTCGGGTCATCCGCTTGGATACGACGCCCATTGCCGCAATCGCGGCGACGACCCCCACGAGACCGATCACGAGGCCGACGCCCGGCGAGGGTTTGAGCACAACGATGACGACCGTGGTGACCGCCAGCGCAGCCACCGCGGCGCCGAGCGAGAACAACGCCAGACGAGCGAGGGAGAAATCGTCGCCGCGGTTCGGTCCGGATCCCCCGGTCACAAACTCTGCACCCAATTGCTCAGCAACTCGGCGCCTGCATCGCCGGACTTCTCGGGGTGGAACTGCGTCGCGGACAACGCACCGTTCTCGACGGCAGCGAGGAACTTTCCGCCGTGATCGGCCCACGTCAGCTTCGGGGGCGCAATGTGCTCGGACGGCGCGAGTTCCCAACTCTGCACGCCGTACGAGTGGACGAAGTAAAAGCGGGTATCAGCGTCGATACCCTTGAACAGGGTGCTGGACTCCGGAGCCTCCACGGTGTTCCAGCCCATGTGCGGCAGGACCTCTGCTTGCAGCCTCTCGACGGTGCCGGGCCATTCGCCGCAACCCTCCGCCTCGACACCGAATTCGACCCCCCGGTCGAACAGAATCTGCATGCCGACGCAGATGCCCAGCACCGGTCGGCCACCGGCCAGGCGTCTGCCGATGATTCGGTCACCCTGGACTGCACGCAGACCTTCCATGCAGGCCGCGAACGCGCCGACGCCGGGCACCACCAGACCGTCCGCCGCCAGTGCCACCTTCATGTCGTTGGTCACCTCCACCTGCGCCCCGGTGCGCGCCAAGGCGCGAGTGGCCGAATGCAGGTTGCCGGAGCCGTAATCGAGTACAGCAATCGTGGAAGCGCTCATGCCCCAACTCTATCGGGCAACCCTGGCGCCGATCACTTTGCCGCCTGCGGCCAGTGCCGGGAGGAGAGCAACAACTACCGCGGAGACCGCGAACACCCACGCATAGCCGGCCGCAGTAGCCACGAATCCCAACGCCAGCGCTCCGATTCCGGTGCCGGCGTCATAGCCGATGTTCCAGATCGCGCTCGCGGATCCGAGTTGCCTCGGGCCGGCAGCCTGAAACGCCATGACCAATGATTCGTTCTGCACCGCACCGAACCCGAGCCCGAAAAGGACCGCCGCGCAGAACAAGACCGGCGTCGAACCGCCGTCCACGTTGATCGCGAACAGCACCAATCCGATGGTCGACGACGCCAATGCCGGTGCGAGTGTCCGCCCACTGCCGAGACGATCGGCGATCAGTCCCGCCGAGTACCGGCCGACCAACATCGACCCACTGGCCGTCGCCAACACCACACCTGCAACGGCCGCACGCTCCGAAATTGCGATCGGCAGCAGCGACGACAATCCGCCGAACGACGCGGACACGCACGCCAAAGCGAGCACCGGAACCAAGACTGCGAACACGCTCAACCGAGCGGATTCCCCGGTGGGCTGGGCGAAGATCTTCGGTAACCGGGCAATGGCCACCAGTGCGAGTGCCGGGATCAGCGCACCGAGAACGAACACCGGTGTCGCCGACCACCGCTCCATGAGCGCAAGCCCCAGCGGCAGCCCAGCCATCTGCGACGCTGCGATCGCGATCCCCTGAGCGCCCGTGGCACGGCCGAGAATTCGCTTGGGCGCCAACTCCGCCACCAGTGCACTGCCGGCCACCGTCAACATGCCGAAACCGATGCCACGCACAGCCGAAACGGCCAGGACAGGACCGGCGTCGGCCGAGATCAACAGCACCAACGACGGCGGACCGAGGAGCAGACACCCGACCGCCAGCACGCGCCGGTAGCCCTGCGTCCGCAACAACCGAGGCACGAGCAGTTGCGTCAAGACCGTGGCCGCCATGAAGACACCGGTCACCGATCCGGCAAGCGCATCCGATCCGCCGGACTGCGCAACCAGCAACGGCACCACCGGCAACAGCAACGACCAGCCACCGAAAGCTGCTGCCGCCATGATCAGGACACCGATCATGCCCGGTGTGCGAAGCAACCCCGGCGATGGAACAGGATCTTGCGTCTCAGACACAGTCACTTTTCGCGTCACAGACGCAGTGCGCCCGCCACCGCCGCCAGAACCGCCAACGCCAGAAGGATTCCCGACGCAAGCTTGTTGACCTTGAACATCGAGTAGGCGCCGCCCACGGCAATACCCGCGCCGATGAACAGCAGGTACGTGAAGAGGACGCTCACAGTGTGCCCTTCGTCGACGGCACGCCACTCACGCGCGGATCCGGCTCGACCGCCTCACGCAGAGCGCGCGCAACGGCCTTGTACTCGGCTTCGGTGATGTGATGCTGATCGCGACCGTACAGAACCCGAACGTGCAGTGCGATACGCGCATTCAAGGCGATCGACTCGAACACGTGGCGATTGATCACCGCGTGATACGGCACGCCCGGGTACCCGCCGATGACGGAATGCACCATGTAGTCGGGCTCGCCGGTGTGCACGCAGTACGGGCGACCGGAGACGTCGACCGACGCATGCGCCAGCGTTTCGTCCATCGGGATGAAGGCGTCACCGAAACGACGGATGCCCTTCTTGTCGCCGAGAGCCTGGCCGAGCGCCTGGCCGAAAACGATCGCGGTGTCCTCGACGGTGTGGTGAGCGTCGATCTCGACGTCACCCTTCGCCTTGACGTCGAGATCGAAGCTGGCGTGCGTACCCAACGCGTTGAGCATGTGGTCGAAGAACGGAACGCCGGTGGAGACGTCGACGATGCCGGTCCCGTCCAGATTCAGTTCGACGACGATGCTTGATTCCCGAGTTGTCCGTTCGATCCGCGCGATGCGATCGCTCATGCCGTCTCTCCTGAATTCGTGTCGACCAGCTGGGTGCCTGCGATCTCGTCGCTGGCCTTGATGAACGCGTCGTTCTCGGCCTCGAGCCCCACGGTGGCCCGCAGATACCCGGGGATGCCGATGTCGCGGATGAGAACTCCGCGGTCGAGGTATTCCTTCCACGCCTGCGCACTGTCGGCGAACTGACCGAACAAGATGAAGTTCGCGTCGCTGGGAATCACTCTGAAACCGGTGTCCGCCAGTGCCTTCGACACCCGATCACGCTCGGCGGACAATGCGTGGACACTGCCGAGGGTCTCGTCGGCATGACGCAGGGCGGCACGTGCCGCCGCCTGCGTGACCACCGAGAGGTGATACGGCAAGCGCACCAGCAACAGTGCGTCGATGAACGCGGGCGCGGCGGCGAGATAGCCGAGTCGGCCACCGGCAAACGCGAAAGCCTTGCTCATGGTGCGGGTGACAACAAGCTTGGCCGGGAACTCGTCGATCAGCGTCATCGCGCTCGGCGCAGCAGAGAACTCCGCGTACGCCTCGTCGACGATCACGATGCCCGGCGCCACGTCGAGGATGCGTCGCAGTTCCGCGATGCCGACGCTGTGTCCGGTGGGGTTGTTGGGGCTGGTCACGAACACGACATCGGGCCGACGTTCACCGATTACGGTGACGGCAGCATCCACGTCGAGTGCGAAATCGTCCCGACGGAAGACCTCGACCCACTCGGTATCGGTCCCGTCGGCGATGATCGGGTGCATGGAGTACGAGGGCACAAATCCCATCGCGCTACGTCCCGGACCTGCAAACGCCTGCAACAACTGCTGCAGAATCTCGTTCGATCCGTTTGCCGCCCAAAGGTTGTCGACGGTGACCGGCACTCCCGTCTGCTTCGACAGGTACGCAGCGAGATCCGTCCGCAGAGCCACGGCATCGCGGTCGGGGTAGCGGTGCAGTTCCTTCGCGGCCTCGCGCACGGACTCGGCGACGTCGTCGATAAGCGCCTGCGTCGGCGGATGTGGGTTCTCGTTGGTGTTCAGCTGAACCGGAACCGTCAACTGCGGTGCGCCGTACGCCGACTTGCCACGCAGGTTCTCACGAATCGGAAGTGCGTCGACCGAAATCGATCCTCCAGGAGCACTATTCATCGCAGAGCTACTCATCGCAAAGCCTCGAATCGCAGGCGCACAGCTTCACCGTGCGCGGGCAAATCTTCGGCATTGGCAAGCGTGATGACGTGTCCGGCAACATCTTTCAGAGCCGACTCGGAGTAGTCGATCACGTGGATCCCACGAAGGAACGTCTGCACACTCAGACCGGAAGAGTGACGCGCACACCCAGCCGTCGGCAGAACATGGTTGGAGCCGGCGCAGTAGTCGCCGAGGCTGACCGGCGCCCATGGGCCGACGAACACGGCACCAGCACTGGTGACTTGAGCTGCGACACCGGTTGCGTCCTCGGTCTGGATCTCGAGGTGCTCGGCCGCATAGGCGTTGACGACGCGCAGACCGGCGGAAACATCGGAGACCAGCACGGTGCCCGACTGACTGCCGCTCAGTGCGGTGGTGACGCGCTCGCGGTGCTTGGTGATCTCGAGCTGCGCGGCCAGAGCTTTGTCGACAGCGTCGGCCAATTCGACGCTGGTGGTGACGAGGACGCTGGCAGCCATGACGTCGTGCTCGGCTTGGCTGATGAGATCGGCGGCAACGTGAACCGGATCAGCCGTGTGGTCGGCGAGGATCGCGATCTCGGTGGGTCCGGCCTCGGCGTCGATGCCGACCAGGCCACGGCACAGACGCTTGGCGGCGGTGACGTAGATGTTGCCGGGACCGGTGATCAGGTCTACCGGCACCAACTCGGAGCCATCGGTATCGGTTCCGCCGTAGGTCAGCAGGGCGACGCCCTGGCCTCCGCCGACAGCCCACACCTCGTCGACACCGAGCATGGCTGCCGCGGCAAGGATCGTGGGGTGCGGCAACCCACCGAAATCAGCTTGAGGGGGCGAGGCGACTACGAGCGATCCGACGCCGGCAGTCTGAGCCGGCACGACGTTCATGACAACGCTCGACGGGTACACGGCATTGCCGCCGGGGACGTACAGCCCGACGCGCTCGACCGGAACCCACCGCTCGGTGACCGTGCCGCCGGGGACCACCTCCGTGACGGTGTCCTTACGACGCTGATCGGCGTGCACCTTGCGGGTGCGCTCGATCGCAACCTCGAGGGCTTCCTTGACGGCGGGGTCGAGTTCACGAAGTGCGCGCTCGAGCTCTGCAGCCGGAACCCGAACCGAAGACGGACGAACACCGTCGAACTTCTCGCCGAATTCGAGCGCGGCTTCTGCACCGCGATCACGAACGGCTTCGACCATCGGGCGAACCTGATGCAGTACCGCGTCCACATCCACTCCACCTCGGGGAAGCGCGGCGCGAAGTTCGGCCGTGGATGGGGTACGACCACGCAGGTCGGTGCGGGCAAGCATGAGAGTTCCTCTCGTACGCAAACGGGGTGCCTGTGCAAGCGGCAGCAAACCGGTCCGGCATCACAGGCGTGAACAACGGGCCCGAAACACAGAACTGACGTCAATTATCCAGGATAGGCGCACCCCATTTTTCACCGGTCCACCTGCGACGCTCACTGCAGGTCCGGCGCCCGCCGCCTGGCAAGTTCGATCAGCTCGTCCCTTCGAGGTGTCGCCACCGAGATTTCACGGCCGTCATGCAGACGAAAGCGGACCCCGTCGCGGGAGACGCGAGAATTACCCGCATCCCGGGGCCGGTCATCCGATAACCGATCCCGGAGCCCATCCCGATATGGACCGGAGTTGCCGACACAACTTCGTCCCACCGAAAAACCTGACGCAGCCCTGGAGACAGCGCGATCGTCACCCGTTCGGCGTCTGTGGTGATGATCACGCGCACCTTCCACATGTACGTGGCCAACCCGAAGCACAGGATCGCGGACAACACAGCACCGACGTAACCCGCCGGGTCGCCTTCCACGATCGCCGCGAACCCGCAGACAATCACCAAGATAATTCCGAGAACGACGCACAATGCGACCGTCGACCGCCGCAGTAGTGGGCTCAGCTGAATGGACTCGTGAACTTCGTGCACAGCACCCCCGCCTCGATCGCCGGCAACCCCACCCCGAGAAACGACACCGGGAACACGACCATCGCATTACTCCCGCTTTTATAACAAATACGTCACGCACAGATAGGGTCCAAAGTCGTGACAGACAGTGACGTGGCCACGACCGCACCTCCGGCCTTGCCGACCCCCGAGCGATCCAGCGGACCGAACCGAGCGCGGATCGTTGCGATTGTCGCGTCGATCCTCGGCATAGTTTTATGCGGATCGGTGCCGTTCCTGCCGATCGAACAGGACACCGCCGCCGTCAACTGGCCGCAGTCCGGATCGACGGCGAGCGTCGAGGCGCCATTGGTCTCGTACACACCGCTGCGTATGGAGGCATCGATTCCGTGCGCGTCGATCAACGAGTTGACCGCCGCCGGCGGAACACTCGTCTCGACTGCTCCCCCGGGTGCCGCCGACGCGCGGCGCTACGGATTTGTCGCCACGGTCTCCCCCGAATCCGCTGACGCCCCCGCCCGGGTGGACGTGGTCCTACGCGATCAAGTGTTGCTCTCGACGCCGGTCACTGATCTGCCGAGTGGATGCGTGCTCACACTTTCAGCCGAGCCGACTCGAACCACCTTCAGCGCCACCGGTTCCGAACCGCGCGTCATCGAGGGCGACAGCCGACCACAGGTAGTCGGCGTCTTCAGCGACCTCGATTCGGCGGCAGCCGGTTTGAACGTCTCGATCGAGGCGGACTCTCGCTTCACGTCGAGCCCGTCGGTGATCAAGACTCTCGCCATGATTCTCGGGGCACTCACGGCTGTCGTGTCCCTCTTCGCGCTGCACCGCCTCGACAACCGCGACGGCCGGGGCACACGCAAATTTCTGCCCGCCCGATGGTGGAAGTTCACCGTCCTCGACGGGGTCGTCGTCGGAACTCTGGTGCTGTGGCACTTCATCGGCGCTACCACCACCGACGACGGCTACCAGTTCACGATGGCAAGAGCCTCCGAGCAATCGGGCTACATGTCCAACTACTTCCGGTGGTTCGCGGTCCCCGAAACCCCGTTCGGAACGCCGTATTACAACATCCTCGGACTCCTGGCCCACGTCAGCACCGCAAGCCCCTGGGTCCGTCTGCCTGCTCTGTTGGCAGGCATCATCACCTGGCTCGTCATCAGCCGGGAGGTTGCGCCTCGGCTGGGCGCCGCAATCCGCGGAAACCGGCTCGCCCTCTGGACCGGTGCGCTCGTCTTCCTCGCATTCTGGCTTCCCTTCAACAACGGACTTCGCCCCGAACCGATCGTCGCTCTCGGCGTCCTGCTGACGTGGTGCTCGATCGAACGCGCCGTCGCGACGAGACGCCTTCTACCGGTCGCTGTCGCGATTCTGATCGCCGGATTCACCTTGACTGCCGGGCCTTCCGGTCTCATCTGCTTCGCCGCACTCATCGCCGGCATACGCCCGATCATGCGCATCATCATCGAACGTGCGCGCACCACCGGTTATGTCGCAGCTGTCGGGCCACTGTTGGCTGCCGGACTCTCGATCCTCATCCCAGCGTTCGGCGATCAGAGTCTGGCCGCCGTCATCGAGATGCAACGCGTCCACTCGATCTCGCCGAATCAGCCCTGGTTCGACGAGTACCTCCGCTATCAGTACCTCTTCAACATCTCCGTCGACGGTTCCCTGACCCGCAGATTCGGTGTGTTCGTCATGGTTCTGTGCCTTGGCGTCTGCACCGCGATGATGCTGCGCAAGGGCGGCCGGATTCCCGGTCTGGCCGCCGGTCCGTCACGCCGCGTCGTGGGGCTGACGATCGGCGCACTGCCACTGCTGATGTTCTCGCCGACCAAGTGGACCCACCACTTCGGAATCTTTGCCGGACTCACCGCAGTTCTGGCGATGATGACGGCCGTCGCCGTGGGAACGAAACTCCTACGCTCGCCGCGCAATCGGGCCCTCTTCGCGGCGGCTGTCCTGTTCCTGCTGGCGGTCGCGTTCACCGGCAGCAACAGCTATTACTACGTGTCCAGCTACAGCGTTCCGTGGTGGGACAAGCCGGTGTCGATCGGCGGACTCGGTGCGAGCACCGTCCTCCTCGGATTGACCGTGCTGATGCTCGGCGTCGCCGCGTGGTACTTCTTCCGTGAGCCGTACACCGCCGGGAAGGAACCGTCCGCGAAGCACGCTCGACTGCTTGCCATCTCGCCACTGACGATCGCCGCAGGCGCCATGGTCCTCTTCGAGGTGCTGTCCATGTCCAAAGGCGTGATCACCCAATATCCGGCCTATTCGGTGGGCCGCGCGAACGTCGACGCCGTTCTCGGCCAACACTGCGGACTCGCCAACGACGTTCTGCTCGAAACCGATCCGAACGCGTCGATGCTGACCCCACTCTCCGGCAATGTGGCCACGGCGCTCTCCGCAGGTGGGGCGACAGGATTCGATCCGAATGGTGTCGCCTCCGACCTTCGAGCCGACAAGGAAGCCACGGCTACCGGCGGCGCGAACACCGTCGACACCTCCGAGGACACCGCCGGTAACTCGGCCGGAACCGGTGGTGGCGCCGGACAGACCGGAGTCAACGGCAGTTCGGTCGCGTTGCCGTTCGGTCTCGACCCGGCGACAACACCGGTCATGGGCAGTTACGGTCAACCCTCCCCCGGCACTCTGATCAGCGACTGGTACCAACTCCCCAACGTGGGTGAGGACGCAACCCGTGGCGACATCATCTCCATTGCAACGGCTGGTCGTGTCCGATCGGTCGACAAGGACGGAATCGTCACCTACGGCCAGAACGTCGAGGTCGAGTACGGCACAGCGCGCGGCGTCGACGACGCGGAAGCAGACGATGTGGAAACACTCGGAAAGATCGCGCCCCTCGACATCGGGCCGGCACCGTCATGGCGGAACCTGCGTGTGCCGCTGGATCAGATTCCCGTCGAAGCCAACAGCATTCGACTTGTCGTCAGCGACTACGACGGCAAGGCCGACCAATGGGTGGCCGTTACCCCGCCACGCGTTCCGAAGACCCAGAAGCTCAACGACGTCGTCGGCTCGCAGACGCCCGTCATGCTGGATTGGGCTGTCGGCCTGGCATTCCCGTGCCAACGCCCCTTCGATCACCGGGTCGGAATCGCCGAGGTCCCTGAGTACCGGATCCTTCCCGACCATTCCGGCGCGCTCGTGACCAGTGCCTGGCAGGACCACTACGGCGGCGGACCGTTGGGGTGGATCGATCTGCTGCTCAGCGCTCAGACCATTCCGTCGTACCTCGACAACGACTGGGCTCGCGACTGGGGTTCGATCGAGAAGTACACACCGATCGATCCGAGCGCAGTGCCTGCCCAGATCGACGAATCGACCGTTCAGCGCTCCGGGACGTGGAACCCGGGATCGATGACCATGGTTTTCTGAGCGGCAGAGTGACTGAGTGACGCAGTCCAGTCGCGGGCGGATCGGACGAAACGCCTGCGACTGGACACTTGTATGACTTAGTCTCCCAGGCATGGGAGCCCTGTCACGGTCTATCGCGCCTGCGCTGATGGCACTGACGTGCCTGCTCGGGGCGCTCGCCCTTCCCACTCCCGCCTCGGCTGAGGTCCCGGATGACTTCCTCTGGGGCGTTGCCACCTCCGGATTCCAATCGGAAGGATCGTCGCCGGACAGCAACTGGTCTCGATACTCCGACTCCGGACGAACCCACGACAAGATCGGTGACTCGGTCGACTTCCGTCATCGCTACGCCGAGGACATCGACCGGGCGGCTGATCTGGGATCGAAGGTTTTCCGATTCGGCGTCGAGTGGGCGCGAGTTCAGCCCGCCGCCGGGAGCTGGAACGAGACCGAATTCGCCTACTACGACGACGTGGTGACGCACATCCGCGCGCAGGGCATGACTCCGATGATCACGCTCGACCACTGGGTGTATCCGGGATGGGTTGTCGATCAAGGCGGATGGACAAATCCGAAGACCGAAGCCGACTGGCTGGTCAACGCGGAGAAGGTAGTCGAGCGGTACTCCGGGATCGGTGCGCTGTGGATCACGATCAATGAGCCGACTGTGTATGTTCAGCGCGAATTGACCTACGGCGGAATCGCTCTCACCCAGGCACCGTCGATGTTCGACTCGTTGGTTCGGGTTCACCGGGCGATCTACGACCGCATACACGTTCTCGATCCCGGTGCTCGTGTGAGCAGTAATTTCTCCTTCATTCCCGGCGTGTCCGAGGCGATAGATTCGGTGTTCACGGATCGAGTGCGCGACAAGCTCGACTTTCTCGGGATCGACTACTACTACGGTGTGGCCCTGAACAATCCGACTGCCGCGTACGCCGCACTCGACGAGTTCTACAACGTCACACCTCAACCCGAAGGCCTGTACGACGCGTTGATGCGTTACTCGGGCAAGTATCCCGAACTCCCCCTCTACATTGTCGAGAACGGCATGCCCACCGACAACGGAGCGCCGCGTGCCGACGGATACACACGCTCGAATCACCTACGAGATCACATCTATTGGATGGAACGCGCCCGAGAAGACGGCGCAGACGTGATCGGCTACAACTACTGGTCCATCACCGACAACTACGAATGGGGTTCGTACCGACCTCGATTCGGCCTCTACACCGTAGATGTTCTCGGCGATCCCACCGCGGCCCGAATCCCGACCGACGGAGTCGACACCCACCGCCGGATCATTCGCGACAACGGCGTCGGCGCCGACTACGTGCCCGTCATGGCCCCGGCTTTCTGCTCGCTCGTCGACCCTCCACGCAGCTGCACGGCGACTCGATGACAGCCGTTTTCCGAATTTCCACCACTCCTCGTCGTTAGGATGCCCCATGCGAACACTGCAAAAGATCGCCGGAACTGCTGCTGCCACTGCTGCCCTGATCCTGGCTGCGGGAGGCGCTGCGACGGCAGCCCCCAACCCGGCCGATTCGCCCCGTGAGGCGCAGGCACGTGCCTACATCGACGCCCTCGTCTCCCATGACGTCTCCGATGTGCATTTCGCCCCGGACGCGACGCGCGTCGAAGCCGGAATCAAGACCGGATTCTCCGGACCGCAGATGACCGCCGACCTCGAAAACGGCATCCAGTACCGCGTCATCCAGGGCATACGCGACCTCGAGATGTCGGAAGCCGGGGACATCGTCTCGACCACCTACCTGCTGGACGCGGGAATCGGTGGCACTCGCCTCATGACCGTCGAGATTCGTGAAACCTTCGAAGTCCGTGACGGACTCATCCACGACGTCGTCGCCCACATCATCCCGGTGTCGGTGTCGTGACGCGCGCCCGATAGCTACTGGGCGGTGCACCCGAGACCCGGGTGCACATCGCCGCAAAAGCAGCCGGCGTCGAGTATCCGAGTTCAGACGCAACGGACGTCACACTGACGCCGGCGGAGAGTTTCGGAAGCGCATGAAGAATGCAGGCACGCTGCATCCACGACGACGCGCTCATCCCCGTTTCCGCGATCAGCATGCGGTGCAGCGTTCGTTCACTGATGTGGAGTCGCCCGGCCCACCGCGCGGGCGAGTCGTGAATCGAGGGGCCTGCGAGATACCGCGTGCACAATGCCCGCAACCCCGGGTGCCGAGGCAGTGGGAGTTCCACAGGTAGGGGTGCAAGATCGCGAAGTTCGTGGAGGATCAGCTGAACTACTGCGGCCTCACGTCCGTGAGCAGAGAAGTCGTCCTCCACGTTCAATTCGACATCCATGTCGACCGCAGCGACAAGTAGCTCGCGTAGTAGCGGAGAGACCGCGACCACTCGGCACCTGACCGGAAACCAGGGAACTGCGGACGGTTCGATGTAGAGGCTTCGTGTGCTGACGCCGTCCATCGTCACCGCATGAACGACACCGGCGGGAATCATGACCGCATTGGACGGCAGAACCGTCCACTCACCGTCGTCGGTTTCGACGTTCATCGCACCGGTCACAGCGAAGAGGAACTGGGCTCGCCGATGATCGTGGGCAGCCAGCGCGTGGCCGCGCGGGTAGTCGGTTCCGATGGCGAGAACACTGCGAGGTGAGTGATCGACGGCCTTGATCGCAATGTTGCGCACCGGAGAGAACCTACCGAGTCGGTGTCCGATTGACAATGGAATTTGGCGAACCTTCGAATGTGAGCCAGCAGGGAAATCGCTACCGTTCATCACGTGCTTCACTACGCCCTCATCCTGCTCGCTTTCGGCGCTCTGACCGGAGTCACCACTGTTCTGTTCGGATTCGGTGGCGGGTTCGTCACCGTCCCAGTCGTTTACGCTGCGTCCGCACTCCGGCCGGACGTCACCGATCCGATGCACGTCGCCGTCGCGTCCTCAGCGGCAGTGATGGTGGTCAATTCACTCAGTGCCACAGTGGCATTCAGGAAATCAGGACGACTTCGGACGGAGTACATCCGACCTCTGATCGGACCCGTCGCAGTCGGAGCAGCGCTCGGAGCGGTCGCGGCAGGCCACGTCGATGACGGTATCGTCCGGATCCTGTTTATCCTCTACCTCGTCGTGACGATCCTCGACAGCCTTCTGCGGCAAGGGTTTCTGACGCCTCCCGAACCTCGCGACCGTCTCGGCCCCAATGGGGTCCGCACAGTCGGGATCGGAATCGGTGCCGTCGCAAGTTTCCTCGGCGTGGGCGGCAGCGTCATGACGGTGCCGATGATGCGACGCGGCGGAGTTCCGATGGCCGACGCCGCCGCGAGCGCCAACCCGTTGAGCCTGCCTGTCGCCGTCGTCGCGACTGCGGTGTACGCGGCGGCATCCGGACACATCTCTGCTTCGGATCTGTCGGCGGGCAGAGTCGGCGCTGTCGACCTTCTGGCCGTCTGCGCGCTTCTCGCCGGCTCTCTGCCTGCGATTGTGCTGAGCCGGCGACTAGTCGGTGCTATTCCGGACCGCGTCCATGCCGGCGCGTACATCGCTCTACTCTGCGTCGTCACGGCAGTGATGATCGCGGCCTAGCGAACGGCGTACCGCAGGTAGATCACGCCGCCGTCGAAGGTTTTCTCCTCGAGCAGTTGCAGATCAAGCCGCCTTTCCGGGAGAGCTCGCAATCCGCCGCCGATATTGACCGGACACAGAAACAGTCTCACTTCATCGACCAAACCCGCCGCGAAAGCACTAACCGCAACCGTCGGTCCACCGATCGAGATATCTTGTACCGCTTCACTCTTGAGCAAACGGATGGAGTCTTCATCGAAGCGCGGGACGATCCTGGTGCGCGCAGTCGACACCTCGTTCAGCGTCGTGGAATACACGATCTTGTCGATTCCACGCCAGATCTGAGCGAACTCGACGGTCGCCGCCTCGATACCGACAAACTCGTCCGGAACCGACGAACCTCCTGGCACTGACGAACGCCCGAGGTCCTCAGCTGCCATTGTTTCCCAGGGAATCATCGTCTCGTACATCCGGCGCCCGAGCAGGTATGTGCCGACTCCCCTCTCGAGCTCGTTGACAAACAAATGGACCTGCGCGTCGGGAACAGCCCAGTCGAAGTTCCCGTCCCTGTCCGCCACGTACCCGTCGATCGAGCAGATCGCCGAGTAGATCAGGCTCACCATCGGTCCACGTGCAGCACGTTGTCGACGGGTTCGCGCGCGGCAGGTTTGAACGTCTCGCCGGTGAAGTACGCCGTCGGGATCAGAGCCGCCTGATGGAATCCGGACGGAATGCCCAGCAGCTCGGCAACTTCCGCCTCACGCTGCAGGTGCAACGTTGTCCAGGCCGTACCGAGTCCACGTGCCCGCGCTGCCAGCGCGTAACTCCACGCGGCCGGCAGTAGCGAACCCCACAGACCCGCCTGGTTCCCCTCCGGCAACGTCTTACCCGCCTTGATGCACGGAATGAGGAGAACCGGTACCTCGCCCATGTGCTCACCGAGCCACGCGACGCTCGTGCCTACTCGCTGTTGGATCGGCGCGCGATCGGGGTCGTCGGCGAAGAGCTTTGCCGCCGAACCGTGAGAAGCAAGGTACTCGTCGGTGACTTCCTTGTAGATCTGCCCAACTGCTGCTCGCAGTGCCGGATCTGTCACAACCATCCACTGCCACCCCTGGCGATTCGAACCGGAGGGCGCTTGCAGGGCGATCTGGAGACACTCCTTCACCAGATCCAAGGGCACCGGACGGGTCAGATCCAGACGCTTTCGAACCGTTCGCGTTGTGGTCAGTAATTCGTCGGGTGTCAGGTCCAGCACGGGATACGACGTCATCCCCCGATCATTGCACTGTCGCGAGCAGTGAGCAGGGCAGTCCGTCTACACTTTTCTGATCCCGTACGTGGCTGGTGTGTCGGGAGCATTCACGGATCAAAGGACTTTCGACATGAGTTGGCACGTCTGGTTGGCGTTCTTCGGAGCAAGTTGGGTGATCAGCCTGTCACCAGGGGCCGGCGCCATTGCGTCGATGTCGTCAGGGCTTGCCTACGGTCTGCGGCGCGGATACTGGAACATTTTCGGGCTGCAGTTGGGATTGTTGTTGCAGATCGGAATTGTCGCGGCCGGCGTCGGCGCCGTTCTCGCCAGTTCGACCGTAGCCTTTTCCTTGATCAAGTGGTTCGGTGTCGCATACCTCGTCTACCTTGGGATCAGGCAGTGGCGATCGGCGCCCACCGAGGTGGAGACCGACGAAGCCGCCGCGAGCAGTTCCGGTCCGATGATGATGCTTCGCGGATTTCTCGTGAACGCGAGCAACCCGAAAGCCGTCGTTTTCATGCTCGCAGTGCTCCCGCAGTTCCTCGATCCGTCGGCGCCGCTCCTGCCGCAGTATCTGATCATCGCTGCAACCATGTGCGCCGTCGACGTGATCGTGATGACCGGGTACACCGGGCTGGCCGCACGGGTGCTCACCTTGATGCGCTCCCCCAAACAGCAGCGAACCACCAATCGAGTGTTCGCCGGTCTGTTCTTCGGCGCTGCAGGCTTTCTCTCGAGCATCGGCCGTGCGGCGGCTTGATCGGTCACACGGCTTGATCGGTCACACGGCTTGTTCGATCACAGGCCCGCAATCAAGTTGACGACGGACGCCACGATCACCGAACCGAACAGGTACGACAGCAATGCGTGCCCGAGCGCCATCGCACGCATGTCCGACGACTTCAAGTTGGTGTCGGAAATCGCGAAGCTCATCCCGACCGTGTACGCCACGTAGGCGAAATCGCTGTACCTCGGCGGTTCTTCCTGATTGAAATCGATTCCGCCGTCGGGGCCGGAGTAATACAGCCGTGCATATCCGAGGGCGAAGAGCGTGTGGACCGCCAACCACGAGATCACGACGCTGCCGACTGCAACCGATGCCGCCACGACTTGGTAGTGATGTCCGTCGGGTGCCGCCAGGAGCAGGAACGCAATACCGACCAAACTCGCGACGGCGGCGCCGAGAATCAGCAGGTGCGCGACATTGCGGGCCGGCTCTTCGCGCGTTGCGTGGCTTGCTGTGAGCGTCGCATCGAAGGGCCAGACCAGAATCCACGTCCACACCGTGAACACCATCGCCGCCACATCCCAGCCGATCAGAAACGCGAACCGGGGATAGCCGACCAACGCCGTGACGACACCTGCGGCCACACCGAGCAGCAGACCCGTCGACACTCTCAGCGCCGGCCCGGCACCCAGGGCGCTCCGCGGAACCGGGTTGATCGGAAGGTCGTGCGGTCGATCGTTCACGGGCTCAGTCAACCATCGTTCGCAGTCAGACGGTGGTTACGCCGCAGGGCTATTCAGAAGCAGGGTTATTCCGAAGCAGGGTCACTCAGGCGTTGCACGCGCCGACTATCGGCTTGCCATTGAATCTGTCCAGCACGTACTGCAATCCGACGCCGAAATCCGCCACCGCCGGTGCGAGATGATTGTTGCCGCTCCCAGGATTCACCGCGGGCAGGGTGTCGGTGAACAACGTCGCCTCGGCCCCACGCGCACACCAGTCCTGAACCAGGCGCCGGGTTTGCTCGTACGGGATGAAATCGTCGTTGAGCGCTCCGTTGACAAGGATCGGCGAGGCCGGGGTTCGACGCCCGATGCGTTGTTCCTCGATCACCTGCTGGATCTCCGGTACCGACTCCACCACGTCTGCAAGGGGTCGTCCGTCCGTGGTCCATGACGCCGTCGACTGCTTCCCGTACTTGGTTCGGGAATCGATGAGGCATTGCCCAGCGACGTCTGCGAGCACGGACCGACCGTAGTCGTTCAGTCGAGATTCGATCGGTTCTCGGGCAGCTGGATAGCGGTCGAGGACGCCGTTGATCGTGTAGCCGATCGCGGCCATCAGACCGGTACCGTCGATATGACGCAGAACGCTTGCCAGGTCGGCCGGGGGCGCGCTCGCGTAGCTCCCGACCAGATTCACCTCAGGCGCGTATTCGGGCGCAAGTTCGGTTGCTGCGGCAGTGGCCCCGCCGCCCTGAGAATGCCCCCAGAGCGCTATCGGATCGTCCGCCCCTGCCTTCGCCAGGGTTCGGGCAGCGCGTGCACCGTCCAACATCGCGTGGGCTTCCTCGGCGCGATTGACGTAAGTGTGGACGCCTGGCGTTCCGAGTCCGATGTAATCGGTGACAAACACGCGAACGCCCTGGGCGAGGAAAGCGAATGCGAAGGCGGACTCGTAGTTGACACCGACACTGTCCACACCGGCACCGTAGTTCGACGGATTCCCGGGTTCCGCCAGGCGGAGCTGACCGGCAGTGGGGAACATCCTCGACGGCGCGCACTGATCACCTTGGCCTTGCGTGCCCGGACCGATCACGACTGTCGGGCGCGGACCCGCCCCTGACCACGGGGCGGCCGGTTCCAGGTACGAGCCCGACACGGCCACCTTGGATCCGTGGGTGTCGGTACTCGAATACAGGATCCGAGTCCCCACACCAGGCACTGCGCCGACGGCGCCGGCAAGCGGAAGGGGTTCCGTCCGGATCACCGATCCCGGATTACCGACGTCGTCTGGACTCGCGTCGTAGAAATCGCTCACCGGTTCGGCATTCGATATCGGCGTGAACAGCAGCGACGTGGGCAACAGTGCCGAGATCGCCACGGCTGAAATCTTCACTGCCGCGAGGACGACCTTTCGGGTGCTCATGGAAATCCAACGTATAGGCCTCAGTCGATGTGCGGACCGGTTTCGATCTGCGGGACTTCAATCGATCGGTACCAACTCTTACGCGAGCGGGCCATACCGCTGGCCCCCCGATCCCCTGGTTTCACGGCCAGAACCTGATGAATCGTAAGCCGGTGTGACTCCTCGAAACCCAGCGCACTGGCAGCGAGGTACAGCAACCAGGTACGCACCCGGGGAGCACCGACCTGTAGGACTGCCGCGTCCCAGTTCTCGCGAAGGTTCTGCACCCACGCGCGCAGCGTCAGTGCGTAATGCTCACGCAACGCTTCGCTGTCACGTGTCTCGAAACCTGAAAGTTCCAGCGCATCAATGGTTTTACTCAGCGGAAGTATCTCGCCGTCCGGGAAGATGTAGCTGTCGATGAAACTGGGTCCGTCTTCGGCCTTGTCCGACAACGACTTCACCGCTGCGATGGCGTGATTGAGCAGACGCCCCTGCGGCACGAGAAGGTCGTAGAGTTTTGCCGTGTACACCGGCAAATTGACCAGGCCCACATGCTCGGACATCCCGATACTCGAAATCGCGTCGTACGGGCCGTCATCGACGTCGCGGTAGTCCTGCACCCGAATCTCGATACGGTCGGTCAAACCTGCATCGGCAACTCGCCCTTTGGCGTACTCGACCTGCTCGTTACTCAGTGACACCCCGACGACATCGACCCCGTAGTTCTGGGAAGCGTGCAGTGCCATCGATCCCCAACCACAGCCGACGTCGAGCAGTCGCATTCCCGGCTTCAGATCGAGCTTGCGGCAAATCAAGTCCAGCTTCGCGTACTGCGCGGCTTCGAGGGATTCGACCCCCTCCGGCCAGTATCCGCACGAATAGACCATGCTCGGCCCGAGAAACAGTTCGTAGAAGCGATTCCCGACGTCGTAGTGATGGGAGACAGTCGCAGAATCGCGCGATTTGCTGTGCCGTTTACCTCGCTTGCGACGCATCTCGATCGACGGGGGTGATGGCGGTAGACCCAGCGCCCCCAAGCCGGCAAAAGTACCGGCGGCGCGCACGATCGAGCGCAACGGCAACGCCGACAATCGATTCTCACCGAGCCGCGTGACGAGGTCCGGGACGTCGAGGAGCGCAAAGATATCGCCGTCGACGTCAAGATCCCCGGACACGTACGCCCTCGCCAACCCCAATTCGTTGGGAGAGTAGAGGACTCGCCGCAATGCACGCCGATTCCGGAAATGCACCTGTGCAGCGGCGTCCGGCGGGCCCGCCTCGGAACCGTCCCAACAACGCACTCGAATCGGAAGCGGAACCCCGATCATGTCCTCGAAAACTGTCAGAATCTTGGTCGCGGCGCCAGTCACAAATCAACCCTCCGACAAAAGATGGTTAGCCGATGACAGAAAACTTACGCCCGATGCGCGAATCTTTCGCGCCATTTGTCCGAGTTTAGGCAGTGTTCATCACGGTTTCGGTATTCGTCGCTGAGTTCAGGGCTCCACCAGTCCGGCGAGAAACTCCACCAACAACCGCTTGGTTACCTCGCGTGGCAACGATTCCACTGCCGCCAGCACCGCCGCCATGTCCAGCGGAGACTCGGAAGAGCCCCGCGGATCCAGCCCCGCCGACGTCAAAGCAGCCGCAACTGCGTCACTGGGCAATGCAAGTACATCGGCGACGGTGACATCGCCACGTTCGAATGCTCCGGCCAACTCTGCCAAGGCCGGCGGTGCCTGCGCTGCCACCAACCCTCGAACGTCGTCGGCGCCGAGGACGAGCGCACTGGTCAACTCGCCGAGCACCGACTCGGTCACCGGAGTGACGGTGAGGTGGGTTGTTCGAGGCAACGTCGTCCCGTCAGATTGCGTCGACGCCGGCTGCCCTTGAAGGACGAAACCCCGGGCACCGACGGCGCTCACCCAGCGATGCGGATCCACTCGGCGTTCGAGCGGCACGGAATCGTCGGTAGCGACCGCGAACAGCGGTCCCACCGGCGAGCCCACGACGCGAAGCCCGTCGACGCTCTGGACCGTGTCAATGAGCGCACGGGTCGCCCGCTGCGCCCGGGACACCAATTCGGCATACCCGGGTTGACCGAGGACTTGCGAAATCGCCCACGCCCCGGCCAGGGCAGCAACGGATTTGGAACCGAGAAGAGTGGGATTGACCACCGGATAGCCCGGCCAGTCCGTGAGTCCGAAATACTGCTTGCGATGCAGATCGCGCCCACGGTGCAGCAAAACGGAGACGCCTTTGGGTGAGTATCCGTACTTGTGGAAGTCGACCGACATGCTGGTGACACCGGCCACCCGGAAATCCCAGGGCGGCAGATCACCCCACCACGGCAACGCAAGTCCGCCGATGCAGGCGTCGACATGCAATGGAATAGACCGTGCACGAGCAACTTCCGCGACTTCGGCGATCGGATCGAGCGCCGCGAACGGGTAATTGGGCGCAGAGACGACGATCAATACCGTGTCGTCCCGCACCGCTGCCGCAATACCTTGTGCGTCGACGCGCCCCGACGTGGGATCCACCGGCACCAGGATCAGTTCCAGCCCGAGCAAGTGCGCCGCCTTGTGGAAAGCAGCATGCGCGGTGGTCGGAAGAACCAGCGAGCCCTCCCCCGGCGGGAGACCGCGGAAGTCGCGAGCAGCCTTGACGGCCAACACACAACTTTCCGTTCCGCCGCTGGTGACATTGCCGACTACCACCCCTCCTGCTTCTGCGTCTGTATCCGTCGCCGTGTCCGAAGTTCCATGGAGGAAATCGCGCGCGAACGCCACCAACTCACGCTCCATGACCGCAGTGGAGGGAAACACCGTCGGATCGAGACCGTTGACGGGCTGAACCAATCGAGCTGCGTCCGCTGCCAACTCGTCAAGGGCTGCGAGGCCGCTGTCGTACACGTACGACAGAACCCGGCCGCCGTGCGTCGGAGCATCCTGTTCACGGAGCGAACGCAACCGGCCCAAGATGTCAGCGGCTCGGCTCTCGAGGTTCGAGCTCTCGAGGATTTTGCCCTGAAGTGCCTCGGACTGAGTGGAACTCATCGTTCACCTGCGTTCTCGTGAGTGGATTCTTGTTCGGTGTGGTAATTCCGTAGTACGACCAGGCTTATCGCAACCAGAATTGCCGGCACGATCGAGAACCCCAAGGCGATACCGGTGAGCGCCGATTCAGGTTGTACGACGCTCTCCCCCGCTGTTTTCGAGACAAAGCCGGTAACTGCGAGAACACCCAAGAACACCGCGGGTCCGAGGGCCAGACCCGCGGTTTCCGAGGCGGTCCAGATACCACTGAGCGAGCCACCACGCTGGCGACCACCGATTCGCGCGTCGTCTTCGATGACGTCCGGGAGCATCGCCAGCGGGAACACCTGCATCCCGGCATAGGCAACACCGGCAAGGGCCACGGCGCCGTAAATCCACGGGCCGGCGTCGAGCGCAGCGAGCGTCAACAACGCCGTCGCCACGACAAACAGAACCGAAGCCACTACGTAACCGCGAAGCTTTCCGTACCGATGAGAGAACCGATACCACAGCGGCATCACGACGAGGGCCGGTCCGACGAGTGCGACGAACAGCCCGGTGAGTGCACCTTCGTTGCCCATCACATACGTCGCCAGGTATTGCGCACCTGCCAACATCACCGCGGTCGCAAGAGCTTGGAGCACGAACACGATGACCAGCAATCGGAACGCGCGTGTCTGTCGTATCGCGTCGAACCCGTCCCGATACTGCGAGAGCAACGAGCCGGTCGGGGCATCCGCGTGAGTCACCGTGTGGCGCGCTGCTCCGCGAACTGCCCAGATCATTGCCCCGCACATCAACGCCGACACCCCGATCGCCATGACGAGATAGCCGCGCGCCCCGCCCCCGGCGGCATCGCGGAGCTCGGGGCCGCCGGCACCGATGACCAGAATTGTCAGGGCCAACACAGCAATTCGAACCGATACCAAGCGGGTGCGCTCGTGATAGTCGCCGGTCAACTCGGTCGGCAACGCGATGTACGGAACCTGAAAGAGACTGTAGGCACTGGCCGCGAGCAGGAAGAAGGCGAGCACCCACAACGCCCCGACCCCAGGGCCGGCAGACACGGGAGCCGAGAACGTGAGAATGAAGAGCAAGGGCAAAGCCAGAGCACCTGCGAGCATGAGTGGCACTCGCGTACCAGTTCGGTGAGAGCCACGATCGCTGATCGACCCGATCAGCGGGTCGATCAGGACATCGGCGATTTTCGGAACGATGACCACGAGCGACGCGAGCGCCGCGGCAACCCCGAGGGTGTCGGTCAGGTAGTACGCCAGTACCAGACCTGGCAGAACACCGAATCCACCCGTACCGACACTTCCCGCTGCGTATCCGGCCACCACACCACGCGAAAGCCTGTCGGGCGATCTACCTTCACGAAGACGTACCGGTTTGTCTGTAGTCACCGTCCACACACTAATGTCACGACTCCGTACCGCGAGGGCAAAAGAATCCCGATGACCAGAAGTCGCTCACTCGGACGGGCCTGGCATGCCAGACTGTGACCCGATTCGCACACGAACGAAAGTCTGAGCACGATGGTTGATCCACTGAACGAGATCTGGCCTCCGTACGGAGTAACGATCACGTGTGGGCCCGTCACCTTGACCCCTGTGCGCGACGACCATTTCCCCGAACTCGATGCGCTGGTTCGAGCCGGCATTCACCCTGCCGAACAGATGCCTTTTCTTGTCCCCTGGACTGTGGGCACGCCGGACGAAGTGTCGCGAAGGTTCATCCAATATCACTGGTCGGTCCGCGGAGCGATGAGCGTCGCCGACTGGAAATTCGAAACAGCCATCGTTGTCGACGGGGAAATCGTAGGTTGTCAGGCGTTTGCCGCGACGGACTTCCCCAACAGTCGTACCGGTGAAACCGGCTCGTGGATCGGGCGTGAGTTCCAAGGCCGGGGTATCGGTACTCTCGCCCGACAGGCTATCTGCGCATTCGCATTCGACTCTTTGGGCGCACGCAGCGTCGCGTCGTCGGCGTTCACCGACAACCCCGCCTCGATCACGGTGTCGACCAAAGTCGGGTACCGCGCAGACGGCACGATAGAGGAGTTGGCTGCCGACGGCCGAATGACCGTGCGTCGTCTCTTCACCCTCAGTCGCGAAGACTTTGTCGCACCGCCGTATCCCGTCGAAGTGACAGGCGTGCACGAGCTCAAGCAGATGCTCGGCATCGACTGAGCGAGCTACCCGCGCACAGCGACAACTTTTGTCGAGGCCCCCGGTTCCGACCTTCTGGTGCCTGCAAAGCTCCCGGGCAGTCGACCCACAAGATCGGGCTCACCAGCACCGCAGACGTGAACGTCGAAGTCGGATCGCTGACAGCGATCGCGTATCAACAGAACGGCCGGTAGGTCACCCACTCACCGCCACGCAAACGCTCACCTGCAGGCTGCACGAAAGTCCCTGTTCTCCTTGTCGGAGAACAGGGACTTTCTTCACCGCGGGGGAAGGTCGCTGCGACGTGTCAGCTCAGGCCGAAGAGCGCGCCGATGATGGTCCGAGCAGCCTCGAAAAGCGCGTCGACGGACGGGACACCGATTTCAGAGCTGATGGAAAAAAGGGAACCCAACATACGATCCTCCGGAGATAGTTTCTGAATGGCTTACTGCCACAAGGAAAATGCTACGGGTTCTACTTGCGGAACGGAAGGATGGAGGACCCCGGGTGTGACAACTCCGGACCAAAGTCCCGGCGCCGCAGATCTACTGCACCCCAGTATGATTGCGCTCCCCCGCTTCGGATTCGACGCTTCGGCGATTGTCGACGAGAACTTTCGCGACGCTCGCCAAAACGTCCATACTCGACATTTCCGAGTGAGAGCAGTCGACCAGATACGTTCGCAACGGGCCCACCAATTCGGACCACTTTTCAACCAGGTGACGATGTTCAGGCAGATCATGCTGCGCCACAAAGAGTTCCACTGGCCCCGAAAATGGCCTCGGCCGGTGATCCCGGACGATTCGCGAGAGTTTTTCCACCCGGCCCACTACCGATTCGAGAACCGTATCGGTGAGGAAATCCATACCGGTCTGCCTTCGGATCTCTGCTGCGACTTCCACGAAAGTCACTGCTGCAGTCGCCGTTTCAACCTCAGTCAGCCCGATCTGCGCGAACAGTTCGGAAGGCTCCGGGGCTGCTTGTACCGACGGCATCATCTCCGGCAGCAGTGCGTCGAGCATGGCAACCGAACCGACCAGGTCGCAGGCCTCTTCGAGCTGGCTCGCCATCTCGAGCGCGATCGTTCCGCCGGCAGACCACCCCAGCAGATGGTATTCACCCGACGGTTGCACCATCCGTACGGCATCGACATACCCCGACGCCAACTCCGCCACCGTGCCCGGTAGCTCACCTGCTCCCGTTGCCTGAATGCCGTACACCCGTCGACCTTCGAGCCGACCGACGAGTCCGGCGTAGCACCAGGCAATTCCACTGACCGGATGCACGCAGAACAACGGCGGCCGTACGTCGTCAGGATTGCCGCCCAACATGACGATCGTGTCCAGCGGGTCCGAACGAGACGAATCACCCTCCAAGATATCGGCATGATCGAGATCCAACCGAGAGGCAAGCTCGGCCACAGTTCGATCGGTGAAAATCCATTGAACAGGGAATTCCCTGTTCAGGGCCTCACGCACTCGCGAAGCCACCTGAACGGCTCCCATGGACGTACCGCCGAGTTCGAAGAAGTCGTCATGACGGCCCACCGATACCGCGCCTGTGACACTCTCGAATGCCTGTGCCACTTGATATTCGGTGGCCGAGACGGGTCGATCCGCACTCGACCCTACCTGCGGTGCAGGAGCAGGAAGAGCCGCGATGTCGATTTTCCCCGATGCGAGCAACGGGACCCGGTCCACCACCGTTATCGAGGAAGGCAGCAGGTGTTTCGGCAGCGAGCCGGAGACAAAATCGCGCAGCTCCCTTTCCGTCACAGAATTGTTCTCTGCCAGAGTTACATACGACCGAAGCTCAGCGGGCCCGCGCCCGTCGTCGGTGACAACGGTAACCGAGAAGGTCACTGCTCCATGGCTTGACAGAGCCGCGTCGACCTCCGCCGGTTCCACGCGAACACCCCGGACCTTCACCTGTGCGTCGTTGCGGCCCAGATACTCGAGCGCTCGGTCGTGACGCCGACGACGAACGAGGTCACCCGTGCGATACATCCGAGTCCCCACCGCCGCGGGATTTGTGACAAAGGGATTGGCCACGAAACGATCAGCGGTCAAACCTGGGGATGCGACATACCCCCGCGCCAAATTCTCACCGGAGAGGAAGAGTTCTCCCGTCACGCCATCCGGAACCGGACGTAACCTTTGGTCGAGAACAAGTGCCGTCGTACCAGGTACCGGAGTGCCGACAGTGACGTCTCCATCGATGATCGGGTGCGAAATCGATGCCGCGACCGTTGATTCGGTCGGTCCGTACCCGTTGACGATGTGATGTCGGCTCGACCAGGCCGACGCAAGGCGGGCAGAGAGCGGCTCACCCATCGATTCGACGATCAACGGTTGCACTGCATCCGGATCGACTGTCGCCAGGACGGTCGGCGTCACGATCAAATGCGTGACGTCGGCAGTCACCAGCAGACTCGTGAGTTCCTCTCCCCCGTAGACGAAGTCGGGAGCCAGAACCAATGTTCCACACCCCGCAGCCGCCAGAAGAATCTCTATCACCGATGCATCGAAGGTCGACGACGCCAATTGCAGGACTCGGGGGCCGCGATCGAGCTGGGCGATCTCGGCGTGGGCGGTGTAGACATTCATGATTCCGCGATGTGAAACCTCGACGCCCTTGGGTCTTCCCGTCGAACCCGACGTGTAGATGACATAGGCCAGGTTGTCGGGACGAGCCGGCGTTGCCGATACCTCGGTAGCCTTACTCGCAGTGCGTGATTCATCCATCGACAACCACTCGACACAATCGGGCAAACTCTCGGCTGCACCTTCTGCTGTCAAACCGACAACCGAACCGCACTCCTCGACCATCGTCTGCCGGCGCACTGTCGGCAGCGCCGGATCGAGCGACAGCCACGCTGCGCCTGCCCGCGCCACTGCCCACAACGCAACGATCCACAGATGTCCGCGACCGAGCGCAACGGCGACGACATCGTCAGGCCCGATTCCCCGGCCCACCAACTCGCGCATCCAGTGCGACGACGCCTCGTGCAGGTCGCGGTAAGTCCAGAGTCGGCCGTTCTCTTCCAGCGCTACTGCGTCGGGTGCCTGACGCAGAGCACGTTCGAAAATGTCGGCAATCGTCAAGGGATCGACGTTGCGGGGATTCGCAACGGTCAACGCCGAGCGTTCGAATCCGGACAACAATTCGATCTCCCCGACCACTATCTCGGGTTCGGCTGTCACCGATTCGGCGATACGTGTCACCCGCTGCATGAACAGTTCCGCGGTCGACTTCCGGAACTTGTCCGTGGCGTACAACAATCGAATGGTCAGACTGTCACCGGCGTCGACCAGATCCCACGTCAAGTCGTAGCCCGTCGATGCCCCAGCGATGTCGAGGTCGAAGACAGATACCCCGTCGATCTGCGGCAACTCGAGCGCTCGTCGATATGCCAGCATGACCGTGAACAGTGGATGCTCGTTCATCCTGCGCGGTGGATCGACTTTTGCGACTACATCGTCGAACGAAACGTCCGCGTTCGCCATCGCTTCCAGATCGACGCGGCGAACCTCGTCCAAGACTGCCGTGAAGTGGTCGGCGGAGTTGATCCTCGTGCGCAACGCGACGGTGCCCACCATCATGCCGGCGACATTCAGAAGCGCCGGATCGTTGCGCAGACTCACCGCTGCTCCCACAACGACATCATCCGTGACGCACTCACGAGCGAGCAGCACGGCAATCACGCTGTGGACGACCATAAATACCGTGACGCCGTGCGAGCGGGCCAACGCCGACAACGCGTCGTAGGTGGTGCCGTCGAGGACTTCCGTCACCATTTCGTCGGATCGTGAGGACAGCGGACTCCGGGGTGTGTCGACGGGTAGAGCCAACACATCCTCGACGCCACGAAGGACGTTCGACCAGTAGTCGAGCTGCCGGTGAGCCACGCTGAGAGAATCCTCGGGATCACCCAAACTCTCTCTCGCCCACAGACTGTAATCGCCGTAGCTGATCCCGTCGGCGGAGCGATCCCATTCTCTTCCAACTGCCCTGGCCTCGAAGGCTGCCGCGAAATCGGCCAGGATCGGGCCCATCGAGGCACCGTCGATTGCGATGTGGTGAACAACGATGACCAGGACAGTCGGTCCTGCAGAGACGACTCCTGCATCCTCGGTGAATACACGCACTCGGAACGGAAGGTCTCGTTCGAGATCGAACTGCACATTCGCGAAGGCTCGAGCGCTCGCACGGATATCGTCGACCTGCACCGGGGTGAGATCGAATGCAACAGAATCTATTTCGACCTGTTGTGGACCGAATTCACCTGGAACCAACACAGTTCGCAGTACGGCGTGGCGATCGACGACGTCACCGAGTGCGCTGCTCAAGACCGACCGATCGATGCCGTCTGCCAGGATTACTGCAAACGTCAGGTTGTACGCGGTCGATTCCGGCTGCAGCTGATTGATCAGCCAGAGTCGCTGTTGAGAGGGCGCCAGCGGCGCGGGCGTCCCGGGATCGCGTCGAGTCAATTCGCGGCGCGTGCCGTCGGATGCGCTCGACGAAAGCCATTGAGACATCGCTCGCGGTGACGGATTGTCGAAGACGGCTCGAACAGGCACGTCCCGGGCGAAGATCGAGGCGAGTCGACCTGCCACCGCGGCCGCGGCCAACGAATCGCCACCCGATTCGAACAGGTTGTGCAGAGCGCCGAAGCTTCCGGACACGTGTTCCGACATGACAGCGGTGACGAGTTCCTCCGAAACCGTCACTGCTGCGTCGGGTACCTGGCTCTCGAACACATGGCGCCGCAACGCGTCTGCGTCCAGCTTTCCGTTCGACGTGAGCGGGATCGACTCCAGCACGACTACTCGGCCGGGCATCAGATATGCAGGCAACATCGCTGCCAACTCGATTGTCAGCTGATCCGACTCCAATGACTCACCAACCGCACATGCCACAGCGATCTCGTCGACGAGGACGACCGCAGCGGCCTCGACGCCGAGGCACCGACGCAGGGCCGATTCGATCTCGGCAGGCTCGACGCGGATTCCTCGCACACTCATCTGGCGATCGGAGCGTCCGACGAATCCGAGCGTGTCATCGGTGCGGCGGTGAACCAGATCACCGGTCCGATAACGGCGGCGCCCACCTGGTGCGGCGACAAACGAACTGGCGGTGCCGGCGGGATCTCCGGCGTAGCCCATCGCCAGCCCGGGTCCGCTGACGTACAACTCACCGATCCCGGCCCACGGCACCGGATGCAGTCGCGTATCCAGTACCTCTGCACCGATTCCGGTGAGCGGAACTCCGATGGTGACCCGATGATCCACCTCGGCGACAGTCGTGACCACGGTGCATTCAGTCGGTCCGTACGCATTGAGCATTCGCGCACGGCGACTCCACGCGCGCGCGGTGGAAGGTGAGAGCACATCGCCACCGACTGCCACTACCTCGAGCGAGTCGAACCGCTCCGGTGCCATGGTGTCGAGTACGGCCGGAGTCGACAACATGTGGGTAACGCCGCGTTCTGCGACAAACTCTTCGAGTGCTCTTCCGCCGAAAGCCTCACGAGGCGCGACCGCCAAGGTAGCCCCGGCGCCGATCGCCAGCATCATCTCGAGGATCGCTGCATCGAACGTCGGTTTGTATCCGTGCAGCACAACCGAGTCCGAAGTCACCCCGTACTTCCGGATTGCGTCGTCGGTCAGAAGGCCCAGTCCTCTGTGGGTGACTGCAACGCCTTTCGGTTCACCGGTCGACCCGGACGTGTGAACGACGTACGCAACTGAATCCGGATACTGCCGGCCGGGAACGACGCTGCGGTCGGAGAGCACTGTGCGTAGCTGCTTCAACCGTGCCGTCGGCAGGTCAGGGTCGATCGGCACGAATGCCGCGCCCGTTTTCGTGATGGCCAACATTCGGACCAGGTAAGCGATAGTTCGCACTGCCGGAATCTCGTATACAGCGCCCGGCCCTGCTCCCCGAGCTACCAGTTCCCAGGCTTGAGCATCCGAGGCAGAGTCGAGTTCGGCATACGTCACCGTGCTCTGTCCGTCGTCGAGAGCAATGTTGTTCGGGAATCGCGCCGCTGTGGAGGCAAAGATCTCGGTGAGTGTCCGAGACGAATCGACCTCGACAGCAGTCCAACTGGGCGCCGCGCCCACCGCGAGATCCGAAACGAGTACTGGCACATCCTCGGCAATCGAGGTGAGCACTCTCGACAGATGTCGAGTAACCGCGTCGGCGCTCGACGGATCGAACGCGCTCGCGGCATAGACGACAGCGCCGGTCAATGATCCGTCGACAGCGGGTGCGAGCGAGACATGCATGGGGAACTTCGTTGTTGCGGTCTCGATTTCACGAGCCTCGATCGTGAGACCGGCCACCTCCACGGCAGGGACCGCAAAATTCTGCAGACCCAGCGCAACCTGGGGAGTTCGTCCACCGAGCAACTCACCAACCAATTCGGCAGGAACAGAACTGTATTCGAACGCTGCCACGTCAGCATCGAAAGCTGTAGCCAACAGAAGATCAATCGGCATGTCCCCGTCGATCCGCAGGCGCAGAGGCACCGTATCCACGAACATTCCAACCACGCCGTCGAGTTGGGGCGTACGCCGTCCGTCGACCGCGGTCGCGATCACGACGTCGGGATTCCCGCTCAGCTTGGCAAGCACCACGGACAGCGCCGCATGAACCACCGCGAACAGCGAGACCTTCAACCGGTTTGCTCGCGCCTGCAGTGCCGAGGTGACGACGGCTGGTATCAAAAAGTTCACTCGCTGCGCCGCGGAAATCGGTCCGTCGTCAGTGTGATCCACCGTCAGCGGAGACACAGACGTCACGCCGTCGAGTGCTCGGCGCCAGAACTCTTCGACGACAGGGGAAACGTCACTCGCTGCCTCCCACGCGGCAAAATCCCCGTACTGGATCGGCAGCGGAGGCCACTGCGGATCCAGTCCGGCTCGGCGCTTGCCGTAAGCGGTCAGGAGGTCGCCGACCACAGTTCGCATCGACACCCCGTCGACTGCGATGTGGTGAAAACTTACCGCCAGAACATGTCTGACCGGCGACAGTTGGAGCAGCATCCAGCGCACCGGCAGGTCTGCGGCCACGTCGAAACCGCGCGAGCCGAACTCTCGCAGCAGCACTTCGACCTCGACGTCGCCGACCAGTCGCGTTTCCACTGCCACCGAAGACGGAGGATCTACGACCTGAACCGGTGGAGTGCCCGGATACCGGGTTCTGAGGACCTCATGCCGGCCGACAAGATCGGTCGCGGCTTGACGCAGCGCGGACACGTCGAGTTCACCGTCGATCTCGATGCAGATCGGCAGGTTGTACGCACCGCTCGCTGTGTTCCGCTGATTGAGTACCCACATCGCACGCTGGTTTCGTGACAGGGGTGTGGGCGTGGGATCGCGGCGCGGTTCCAGTCGGACGACGTCGGTCACCGAGTCGTTCTGCTCGAGCGAATCGAGCCGGGCTGCCAACGCCGCAACCGTCGGATGCTCGAATACGGTCCTCAGCGGAACAACCTGTCCCAGAGAACTACTCAAGAGTGACGTGACCTCCGCGGCGGAGAGCGAGTTGCCCCCGAGCGAGAAGAAGTCTGCGTCACGATCGTCCCCGTCTCCGCCCAGAACGGCGACAAAAGCCGCAGCAACCAGGTGCTCAGTGTCAGTCTCTGGGCCCTCTGTGCGGGAAGCAGCGAGTGCCGGCAACGGTAGACCGGCGAAGTCGACCTTGCCGTTCCGCATCGGAATGTCGCCCTCGATGTCGACGATGACATGCGGAACCATGTACGTCGGAAGAACTTCTGCGACGCCGGCGCGAAGCCGACCCGTGTCAACTCTCTCGGCGCCTGAACTTCTCACGTAGGCGACCAACAGCGGACTTCCACCTTCGGTCGCCCGTACCCCGGCGACGCAGAAATCGACCTTCGCCACAGACTGAATGACTGCCTCGATCTCACCCGGCTCGATCCGGACACCGTTGACCTTCACCTGCGCGTCAGTTCGCCCGAGATAGTGCAGGCGATAGGTATCGCCTTCGGGCTTCTGGGTTGCCGGTTTGGAGATCTCAGGCTTCCACATCACCAGGTCGCCGGTCCGGTACATCCTGGCGCCTGAACTGGTTGCCACGAATCGTTCCGCAGTGCGGGCAGGTTGGCCGGCGTACCCGCGCGCGAGCATTCGACCTGAGAGATACAGTTCTCCGGCAACTCCCGGCGGCACCGGTACGAGTCGATCATCGAGCACCACCGCGTCGACCCCGGCCAGCGGATGTCCGACGGACCCGTCGTAAGCACCGCTCGACAAGTGTTCACTCGAGAGAGGCTCGGTAGCAAGCGAATACATCGTCGACTCAGCGGGTCCGTATCCGTTGATCACTCTGCGTCCGGCGTGCCAACGCTTCGCCAACGCACCGCTGAGCCGCTCGCCTCCGAACATCACCGTTGCAAGGTCCGGCAGCGACGGAGCACCGATCGAGGCGACGACGGTAGGTGTGGCGCAGAGATGCGTAATACGCTCGCGCCTCAACGCTGATGCGAGTCCCGAACCGAACAGTTCGTCGTTCTTCGCCAGGACGAGCGTCGCCCCGGACGTACTCGCGATGAGCACCTCGAGCAACGTCATGTCGAATCCTGGTGCTCCGCGATGGAATACGCGAGAACCTGGTCCAGCCGAGAGCCTACCCGGCAGGTCTTCGGCGATGACGTCGAGCCCACCGTTGGTCACGATTACAGCCTTCGGGGTTCCGCTCGTACCCGAAGTGAAGACTACGTATGCCGCAAGGCTGTCGGAATATTCGCGCGCCGAGTCTGTGACCTTCTCACCACCAGCGTTGCGGCTGCCGATCGTGCCGTCGCCCAGTGTTTCGAGGACATCGCGTAGTCGTGCTTGCGGCTGTTCCGGATCCACCAACGCCGGAGCTGCCCCGACCTTCGCGATTGCCCACAATTGCACGATCGACGCAATGGACCGATCTGCAGTCCAGGCAGCGACCTGGTCGACTCCGATTCCCCGGGCGCGCAACTCGTCGGCTGCGACATTCGACTGGGCATCGAGTTCCCGATAAGTCAGTGCGTTGCCCTCGCCCTTGACCGCCACAGCATCCGGGGCGGATTCGACACCCAAGCGCAGCATCGAGGCAAGCGTCGTACCGGAACGTCGAGATCGACCAGGCCGGTCGGCCGCGCCGTGTGCGGGGACGAGAAGAGCTCGTTCCGCACTGTCCAACAGGTCGATTCCCCCTACGGCGACCGTCGAATCGATCGACACTTGACCCAGGAAGCGCTCGAACCGGCCCGCAAAGCTCGATACCGTCAGATCGTCGAATAGATCAGCGTTGTAGACGAATTCGAGGGCGAGACCGCCGCCGATCCCCGAATCCGCGACGTTGAGCTGCAGATCGAAATTTGCGTGCCTGACATCAGGAGCAATCTGTGTGACGGACAACCCCGGCACGGACCAGGTGGTGGGATGCACTGTTTGGAACGAGAGCGCCACCTGGAACAACGGGTGCCGCGAGCGCGATCGCGGTGGGTCGATCAGATCAACCAGCGATTCGAAAGGCATCTCTGCATGCGCGAACGCCGATACGTCGCGCTGACGAACCTGCTCGACCAACTGGCCGAAGGACTCCGACGGATCGACTTCGGTTCGGAGAACAATCGTGCCGGCAAACATACCGACGAGCTCATCGAGTTCAGGTGCGGTGCGTCCGGACACGACAGTGCCGACAACCACGTCACTGCTGCCGGTGTGCCTCGCCATCAGCGCCGCGAGAGCAGCGTGGACAACCATGAACATGGTCGCGTTGTTCGATCGTGCCACCGCTTGCAGGCCCGTCCGTACGGAACCTGAGATCACCACTCGACAGCTCGACGCGCGAGCGGACGTCGAGCGTGGGCGGTCCAGGGGTAGCGTCACCTGCTCGGGAAGGCCTTCGAGAGCCTGCTTCCAGTAGTTGGATACCGTGTCTGGAATCCCCGATTCTCTCTGCCATGCAGTGTAATCGGAGTACTCGAGCGCGAGCGGCGACCACTGCGGAGCTTGCTGCTCCGCGCGAGCGATGTACGCGGCAGTGAAGTCACGTATCAGCACTTCCAGCGATCGAGCGTCGGCGGCAATGTGATGGACAACGACGGCCAGGACGTGCTCGTCGGGTGAAACCTGGAAAAGGGCCACCCGTACAGGCGGATCCGTGGTGACATCGAAGCCCGAACCCACCAGTTCTGCGACGCGATTCTCGGCGTCCTCGCCCGCGAGCGCCGCGAGCTGAAGCGGCGGACTTGCTTCCCTGACGTCGAGCACCTTCTGAACCGGGCGCTCACCGACAACCGGGTACACGGTCCGTAAGGTGCGATGGCGATCGATCAGGTCACGAATGGCCAGTTCGGCTGCAACTACATCCAATTCACCCGTCAGGCGCAACACGATCGGAATGTTGTAGCCGGCGGACGCTGTATCCAACTGATTCAGAATCCACATTCGGTGTTGCGAAGCTGACAGCTGCACTTCTGTATTGTCCGAACGCGGCGCCAAAGACAGAGGCACCAAGGACACCGGCCCCGTGCCGTTTTGCCCTACACCGATTCTGGCAGCAGCAATTCCCGCCAGCTGATCGACGAATGGGTGCTCGAAGACATCGCGGACGTCGAGGTTGCAGCCCAGGATGGCGTTCAGTCGCGACGAGAGTCGAGTGGCGATCAAGGAATTGGCCCCTTGATCGAAAAAATTCCGAACCGGATCGACATTCGGAACGTCCATCAAATCGCTCAGGATGGCTGCGACTGTCTGCTCGAAGAAGTCTCGTGACTGCCGAGAGGGCTGCGTGAGAGACACCGGGGTCGGCAGCGACGCACGGTCGACCTTGCCGTTGATCGTGACCGGCAATGACGCAAGCGGCATCAAAGCCGACGGCACCATGTACCCGGGCAACAACGAACGGGCAGTCCGCAATACGTCGTCGAGGTCGTGTCCCTTCTCCGGGGTGATGTAACCGACCAATGTCGGCCCGCTGTCGAGTTCTCGCACCACCACCGCGGCCTGCTCCACCGAACTGTGAGCCAGTAGCGCGGTCTCGACCTCGCCCGGTTCGACGCGGTAACCGCGCAGGGCCATCTGACCGTCGGCTCGGCGAACATATTCGAGTCGACCGGCTCGCCAACGGACCAGATCGCCGCTGCGGTACATCCTCGACCCGTCGAATCCCGGTTCAGGCACAAATCGTGAAGACGTCATCCCGGGTTGACCCAAGTAGCCTGCGGCCACCTGTGGACCGGCAACGTACAGTTCGCCGACAGATCCGGGAGGGACAGGCTCGAGCGCGGTGTCCAGTACGTAGCTGCGCAAGCCCGGTAACGGAGATCCGATCGGCGAGGCAGCTCCGTCACCGGCCGGTAGTTCGACACTGGTGACGTGAACGGTGGTTTCGGTGATTCCGAACATGTTGACGCCCCGCACATCCGGGTGCCGACCGAACCAGGCCTCCACGCGCCCCACGTCGAGGCGATCACCGCCGAAAACAATCGACCGGAGCGGAAGCAGCATTTCCTGCGTGACTTCCGCCAACGCATAGAAGGCAGCCGGGGTCTGATTCAGAACGGTCACTTGTTCCCGCACAATCAGATCCACGAATCTTTCGGGTGAGCGCGCGACGTCACCGTCCACGATCACCAGCGATCCGCCAGTGGTCAGCGCACCCCACATCTCCCATACCGAGAAGTCGAATGCGTACGAATGAAACATCGTCCACACATCTTCGGGCCCGAAGTCGAAGATCTCTCGAGTCGAGGCGAGCAGAGCCAACACGTTGCACTGAGATACAACGACGCCTTTGGGGGCTCCGGTTGATCCGGAGGTGTAGATCACGTAAGCGGCGGACTCCAAGGGCGCAACTGGCCAGCATTGCGCCGCGTCAGCCGTCTCTTCGACGGATACGACGGCATGTTCGTACTCACCGAAACGCGGAGCGGAACTGGGCGTCGACAGAATCGCTTTCGGACGCGCATCGGCGAGTACGTATCGGATGCGAGCGTCGGGATACTGCAGGTCGATCGGGACGTACGCGGCGCCCGCCCGAACGACCGCGAGAATCGCAACTACCAGGTCGATCGAGCGAGGGAGGCCGACGGCCACGCGATCCCCCACTCGAATTCCTCGATCGATCAAGGCGGCTGCGAGCGCCTCCGAACGAACGTGCAACTCTGCGTAGGTGACCCGAGAATTTCCACTCGTGACGGCGATTGCGTTCGACCGCTTCGTCGCGACCCCGGCGAACAGGCCAAACAGTGAGTTCGCACCAAGTGCTGGCGCCGGCACGTGCACCCGCAGTTCTTCGCGCTCGGCAACGCTGAGAACATCGATGTCACGCAACATAATTGACGAGTTCTCGGTGACCGAGTCGCACACTCGACGTAGTCGCTCGACCCAACCGCCTACGGTGGCCGCATCGAACAGATCGGCGGCATATCGGAAGGTACCCCAAATGCCGCTCGCACCTCCGTCAACCGTACGATCTTCGCGCACAGTCACTTCGAGATCGAACCGCGGGTGCGCGGGAGGCAACGGAATTCCTCGAGCCGTCATCGTTCCCACGGCGATCTCGGGAACCGAAGCTACCGGATCGACGGCAAGAACCACGTGCAGGAAGGAATTCTTCTCGCCTGCGGCCCCACCGACCGCCCGCTCGACTACCCAGTCGAACGGCACGTCGGCATTGGACAGAGCCGCCACGTCGACGTCGCGTACTCGAGTCAAGAACTCACCGAAGGTGTCTCCATCGAGCAGGAGCGTTCGCAGCGCCACGGTTCCGACGAACATACCGACGGAGCCGTCGAACGACGGGTGTGTACGACCGGACGTCGGGGTTCCGATGACAATATCGGGCGCACCGGTGATCTTGCTCAGCGCGATCGCAAGGCAGGCGTGCAGCACCATGAAGGTCGTGCAGTCGTGTGCTCTGGCAATTTCGTTCAGCGCCGCGTGGACGGGCGAGGACAGTTCGAACGTCACGTCCCCCGCCGACGACGGTTGGTCCGGCCGGCGGGATCTGTCCGCGGGAAGCACGAGAGTCGGATCAACGCCGGCGAGAGCTGTTTCCCAGAATTCCAACTGACGGCCAGCGAGGCTCTGCGGATCCGCAGGATCACCGAGAACGGTTCTGTGCCAAGCGGAATAGTCGCGATAGTCGAGCGAGGGCGAAGGCCAGATCGGCGAATTCCCAGCGGCGCGGGCGTCGTACGCCGCAATGAGGTCCGAGACGATCGTCGCGAACGAAAGACCGTCCAGGGCGATGTGATGGGCGACCACGGTCATGCGATGGTCGGCATCGCCGTCCGAGGTGAGGATCAACCGGAAGGGCAATTCGGTCGCCAGGTCGAACCCGGCCGCAACCAAATCCGCTGACGCAGAGTCGTATTCTTCGGACAGAACCTCGATCAGGGTCACGGACGCCGCAGACGTAGCCTGGATCGGCCACGTGTCGCGGTTCTGGTCGAACGAGAACACCGTGCGCAGGACGGGATGGCGATCGGTCAGGTCAACTACCGACTCCCTCATCGCCGCTGCATCCAGAACACCACTGAACGAGACCTCGAACGCAATGTTGTACGCCGACGACTGCGGATCCAGACGATTGAGCAGCCACAGACGTTGTTGTGCCGGAGCTATTTCCACGGTGACGTCGTCCGAAATGCGCTGGGGTTCCACCACCCACTCCGCCCGACCCTCGCGGATCTTCCGGGCCAGCTGCGCCGGCGTCGGGGCACCGAACACGTCCCTGACACCAATCCTTCTTCCGAAGGCGGAACTCACGCGCGCGGCGACGTACACGGCGTCGAGAGAACTACCGCCCCAGGCGAACAAGTCGGAGTGCGGTCCGAGAACTCCGACGCCGAGGACCTCGGCCATCACCGAGGCAATCAATTCCTCGTCGTACTCGATCGGGCGGCTTACCGCCGAGTGCTGCTCGGTGACAGCGGTCGTCGTCGGTTCAGGGAGCGCTGCACGGTCCGTCTTTCCATGGTTTGTGACGGGCAACGCTGCCAGAATCGTCACCGAACTCGGAAGCATGGAACGCGGAAGTCGGGAAGCCAGATGATCGAGCACCATCGTCTGGCTCAACGGATGAGCTGAGCCTTCGTCCGCGATCACGTACGCCGCAAGCGACCCGGATCGCTCCACCACTGCTGCCTGCGAGACGCCAGGAGTCGACAGGAGCACAGCTTCGATCTCGCCCAGTTCGACGCGTACTCCACGGATCTTCACCTGTTGATCAGTGCGGCCCAAGAACTCGAGTTGACCGGCATCGTTCCACCGCACCACGTCCCCGGTGCGGTACATGCGCGCACCAGCGTCGGCCGCACCTATGGGCGCCGCGACAAAACGCTCCGCCGTCAGCGTCGGCGAAAGGTACCCACGCGCCAGTCCTTGTCCCATCACGTACAGCTCACCCGCGGCGCCGACCGGAGTAGGACGCAACCACGAATCCAACACCACAGCGGCAACGCCGTCGATGGGGCGCCCGATCGGTGTATCACCGCCAGGCACCAGCGGCTCGCTCATGAATGCCGCGACGGTTGCTTCACTAGGGCCGTACGAATTCACGATGTCGACGTGACTCGACCACGCATCGACGAGCGTCCCCGGCGGTCGCTCTCCGCCCACGTTCAATACTCGAAGATCCGGCAGTTCCCGAGGATCCATCGTCAGCGGAACCGATGGTGTCGAGATCAAATGCGTGACACCCTCGAGCCGCACATAGTCTTCGAGATCCACTCCGCCGATCAGTCCGGGAGGAACGACCACGGCAGTCGCACCGCAGCCGTGAGCAAGCAGAATCTCGAGGATCGCCACGTCGAACGACGTGGATGCCAGGAGCGCGACTCGGGAGGAACTATCGATGTTCAGTCGCCGTGCGTGAGAACGCAGCAACGGCAAAATGCCACGGTGGCTGACCGCGACGCCCTTCGGCCGTCCGCTCGACCCCGAGGTGTAGACCACGTAGGCGGTATCGTCCAGGGACACGTCGGCGATAGAGGAACCGGCCTCCGAACCTCGATCGATCGGCCCATCGACAGTTTCGTCGCCCCTGGGACTGACGACGCAGACCCAAGCCGGCACGCCTGCCGGATCGTCACCGACCACAACGGACACGTTGGCATCGTCGAGAATGAAAGCGACACGCTCGGAGGGCGTTTGAGGATCCACGAAAAGAAGAGCCGCACCGGCCCGCGCCACTGCATGAAATGCAACTACGGAATCGGTCGACCGCGGGGCGAGGATCCCGACGACGTCACCTCGGACGACGCCGTTCTCTACGAGCAAGGCGCACAGTGCATCCGCGCGAGCGCCGAGTTGGTCGTAGGTGACGTCCACACCTTGGTCACGGATCGCGACGGCACTCCCCCGCCCTGCCCCGTCTCTGATGACCGAATCGAGCGTCGCGAATCCGTCCGTCCGCGCACCCAGCGCGGGGACCAGATCATTCAGTTCGTCCGCCGAGAGGACAAGGAGGTCACCGAGCCCCCTGGTGGCCGAGTCGAGGAATCCCTCGAGTAGCCGAACGAACTGACGATGGTGCATCGCCAGATCACGTTCGCTGTACAGGCGCGGATTGGCTTCGAAGGACAGGCGAACGTTCTCCCCCGCGATCGACGGATAAATGCTGAAGAACAGATCTTCGGTGGGTCCGGATGTGAGGACGTGAAATTCGCCGACGACGTCACCGAGCCGAATCACTTCGTGAAACATCATGACGTTCACTGCCGGGCCCGCCGAGTCGCGGGATCCGCCCTGATCTCCCTGGAAACCCATGTCCTCGTATCGGAATCGCTGGTGCCGCAATGCGCCGGTCATCTGCACAGAGATCTGACGCACCAACTCTTGTGGCGACAGATCCCGATCAAGTTGCGCACGAACAGGCACGATGTTGGACAGCATTCCGCCCGAACGTCTCGACCTTGCCGTGGTGCGGCCGGACACCGGCAGGCTGAGGACGACGTCGTCGGAATCAGTCATCCGACCGAGATAGGACGCGAATGCACCGACGAGGATCGCCACCTCGGACGTAGCCCACTCCGTCGAGACATCCGAAAGCTGTTTTGCAAGAGTTGGATTCAACGTCTGCACCATCATGCGCTGCGGCATGGACGTCAGCCCGGCGCCGTCGGCGAGGCGAACCGGGCGAGGCAGGCCCTCGGACACCTCCGTCCAGTACTGCTCGTCCGATCGATACCGCGCCGAGGATCGGTAGTCGACATCGAGGTCGTGCAGCGCACGTACCCCCGCACCACCGAAAGGAGTCAGCTTCTTGCCGTGAACAAGATGCGAATAGCGCTCGGCCACTCGCGTGGTGAGTGTCATCGCCGCATACCCGTCGAGCACGAGGTGATGGGCATGCGAATACCAGAAATAGTGATTGTCTGCCAGGTGTAGCAAGGTCGCCGAGATCAAGCGATCCGATATCACGTCAAGTGGCCGTGAGTATTCCGCTGTCATCCACTCGTTCGCGCGCTGAACTGGATCGTCATCGCCGCGGAGGTCGAGGTATTCGAGATCGTCGACGATGGAGTGATCGACGACCTGAAGCGGCTCGGCATCAGTAGCGACGAGGCGAACGAACGCCGACTCCACTTCATGACATGCCGTGTTCGTTGCCTCGATCAGCGCGTCGACGTCAACCGGTCCTCGTAGTTCCACGTACTGAGCCACCACGAACGGAGTTGACGGACTCAGTTGCTGCGCGAACCACAGCGCGAGCTGAGCCCGAGACAACGGAAAAGCACTCAACCCGTCACCTCACATTTCACCAGCCTTGTTATTCACGAACATTCGGTGGCTGATCACGTGAATCCATGGGAGCGAACACCACGAACGGCCGAACCGAACCCTACTGTCTCGTCTAAGTTTTCACCACCGGGCCAACACTGCTAGACATGTCGACGCAGCTTTCACGCACTCAAACGTCAGGAGCTTCAGCGGATGAACAACGACACGGTGGGACCAAAGTCCGACGACGATTCCGGGGCTGAACCGATCGACTCCGACAACATCCCGCCGAGCGGTCCGGAGCGCGAATCCAAGGGGTCGGCTGCATTTCTCCGAAGCCACCGAACTGCAGTCGCGATCACGGCATCGACACTGGTCGTGGGCGGTTTTGTGGCCTGGCTCGGGTACACGGCATACGAGGCGCAGGGCAACCTGGAAGCGGCTCGCGACCATGCACAATCGGCAAAGAGTGCACTCCTTGCCGGGGATACGGGGGTCGCAGAGTCCGCCGCGGCGGAAGCCGATCTCGCGGCGTCGACCGCCTATGACAACACCCATTCGCTTCCCTGGAACATCGCCGCCGCTGTTCCGGTCATCGGGTCGCCCTTCGACTCGACGCGCCAGATGACCGAGGTCGTTCAGGGCCTCACGCGTGACGTTCTCGGTCCTGCTGTCACTGTCGGAACTTCACTCGCACCAACGGAATTGGTGCAGCCCGGCGGACGCTTGGCACTCGCACCGTTACGCGAAGCAGAACCGAAACTGGCCGAAACAGCTATCGCCGCGGAATTGCTGTCGTCGCAGGCACAGGAAGTTCCCGAATCGAAGTACCTGGGCCGAGTTAACGATGCCCGAGCAGAATTGCAGTCGCAGACAAGCGAACTGGCTACCCTGTTGACGAACACCGCCACAGCGGCTCGCATCGCACCGGCGATGCTCGGCACCGACGGACCGCGCAATTACTTCATCGGTTTCCAGACCAATGCGGAAGCCCGCGGAACCGGTGGCCTCTTGGGCGGATACGGCATCGTCCGAGTCGGCGACGGCGCCGCTAGGGTGGACACACTCTCCCCCAACTCCGAACTAACACTGGACAATCAACCGATAGACCTTGGTCCTGACTTCAACCAGCTGTACGGAACAAGTCGCCCGACCACCGATTCTCGCAACAGCAACCTAAGCTCACACTTTCCCTACGCGGCACAGATCTGGCAGTCCCTGTGGTCACAGGAGTCCGGGGGTGAGATGGTCGACGGTGCGATAGCGACCGATCCGATAGCCCTGAGTTACATTCTGAAAGCGGTAGGGCCGATCAAGATGCCCGACGGGGAGTCGGTGACGGCCGACAACGTCGTGGAACTGACCGAGTCGACCGCGTATGCACGCTTCCCTTCCGACAACAAGGCACGAAAGCAGTATCTGCAGACGATCGCGGCCCGCGTCGTCGAGAAGATGACCGGGAACATCAAGTCCCCGAGCGCACTGCTGGAAGCACTGGGCAAGGGCGTCAGCGAGGGCAGAATCGCGGTGTGGAGCTCGCACCCCGACGAACAATCGGTGCTCGCCGACACGGTCCTCGGTCATACCATCCCCGGAGATTCGGCGCCGTATGCCGGTGTGGTGATCAACAACCAAGCCGGCAACAAGCTCGACTACTACCTCACAAGAGAAATCGACTACACAGCGCAGACGTGCACCGGCGACACCCGAAAGACAACGGTCACCGTTCGACTGACAAACAACGCACCCGACGCCGACCTGACCGAATACGTCAGCGGGATCGTCGACAACCCCGGACGACTGCCCAAGGGCACCAACGTGGCCGCAGTCACCCTGCTGGCAACGACCGGAGCAAAACTCGACGCGGTCTCGGTGGGCGGGCAGATTTCGTTTGCCGTCAACGGATCAGAGCAGGGTCACCCGGCCTACATGACGAGGGCCGTCATTCCGCGAGGACAGACTGTTGAACTGAAGTTCGATCTGACCGAGCCCACAGCCGAGGGCGAGGCGCGCGTACCGGTCCAGCCGCTGGTCGACGAACCGAGGATCACGGTCGACGTGCCTACCTGCTGAACGTGATAGGCAAACGTCTATCGCTCCCCTTCCGAGCGGACGTTTGCCGATCAGCGTCTTTCGGCAGCCCTCGATGAACTTTCAACAGATTTGAAACTTTGGCTTAGGCTAGCCTATGCTTCCTGACGCGCCTGGAACCGGCCGTCGGCTGCGATCCGTCGGAGTCTCACTCCTCGGCGCATCGACAACGGAAGGTTCCTCATGCGATACGCCCGTGTGCGCTCACTTCGCCGAACTGTGGCGCTGAGTGGATTGGTCATTGCCGCCCTAGTGGTCGGTGGATGCAGCAACAACAACGCTGAAACCGAATCAGGCAACAGCGACTTCGACACCGTCACCATCGAAAGTGCACTCGGAAACGCCGTCATCACGGAAAAGCCCGAGCGAATCGTGACCCTCGGCATGGGATCGGCTGAGACTGTGATCGCGCTCGGCACAATCCCGGTCGGCGTCGAAAAGTACTCATGGGGCAGCGACGACACCGGATATCTGCCGTGGGTCCACGAAGCGGTCACGAAGCAAGGTGGCGAATTGCCCGAGCAGTTCACCGGCGGAACGGACCTCAACATCGAAGCGATCATCGCTCTCGAACCAGACCTGATCCTCGCGCCCTGGTCCGGCATCACTCAGCAGCAGTTCGACTCACTCAACGCATTCGCGCCGACCGTCGCCTACGCAGAGAGTCCGTGGACCATCACGTGGGAAGAGCAGATCAACGTCATCGGCAAAGCCATGGGTGAATCCGAGAAGGCAACGGCCGAAATCGACAAGATCAAGTCGCAGTTCGCGGAATCGACTGCAGCACATCCGAACTACGCCGACGTCAGCTTCTCCTTCATCTACAACACGGGCCCGGGAACGCTCGGCGTCTTCTTCGCCGAAGAGCAGCGTGTGGCCATGGTCCGCGCACTCGGCTTGCAGGTGGATCCCGTCGTCTACACCTTGACGGAATCGGAAGGAACAGACTCAGCCGTCATTGGCCTGGAGAACGCAAACCTCCTCGACAAGTCCGACCTGCTCTTCACCTTCTACTCGGACCCGGCCAATCGGGCCGAGATCGAAGCGCAGCCCGCGTACCAGGCCATCCCCGCCGTGGCTCGGGGAACTGTGATCGCTCCGACCGAACAGCCCTTCGTCACGGGTTCCTCGATGATCAACCCGCTCACCGTGCCCTGGTCGCTCGAGCGTTACGTACCGATGATCGACGAGGCAATCGCGAAGCTGAACAAGTGATGTAGATACGCACCGTGCGATCGAGAAGCCCGCGTCCTATTCGGATGCGGGCTTCTTGCCGTCACGTTCGCTCTTGAATCGCATCCACTCACTGCTCAGCATGCGATTGTCGATGATCCACCCCATGTAATCGCGCATGTTGAGCACACGAATGTACGCGGGACCGTTGGGGTTTGCGTATTGCAGCGCCTCGGTCGCAAGCTTGCGTTGATTCTCGAGATACACGTGCTCTGTTTCGAGGAATCCGCCCCACACGTCGGAATCCATGACGTAGTAGTGAGTCCGATCCCGAGGCTTGCGTGTGCGTTTGACGAAGCCCCGGTCGATCAACCGGCGAATGTAGGTGGACACCGATCCGCGACTTGCTCCGAGTGCCTGCGCCAACTCTTCGGCACTGACCCCTGGCGACTCGCTGATCAACAGATAGCCCGCAATCCGACCTTCGATACGAGCCCCACCACCGGACTGCCAGTACACGGAGAACTGGTCGATGAACCAGGTGGAGAAATCGTCACCGCGAGCAGGGCTGGCATCGCCCATTCGTTGAGCCTCCGACGTCACTGAGTACGAACAAAACCGGTCCGAACAAACTGGGTCCGAACTATCCGCCACTATTGTGCCAGCACCACACTCACTGAACCGAAAGCATCAGTCCTGGAGTGGTTGCGATGAACTCGAGTTGTTCGGTCGTCAAGGGTGGCGCTGTAGTGGAGCCAGCCGATTTCACGAACTGGGTCACCACGACGGTTTCGCCGGAGGGGTGGACAACACGGACCGTGTTGTCGCCCGAGCCATAAGGATCGACCAGGCGAGTCACGGCGGTGGAGCCCGGCAACGTGAGTGTCTCACCCGGTTCCGGCACAGCGGTACCAACCGATATTTCGACATCGCTGCTGCCGTCCGCTGTCGAAGCGACGATTCGCTCGCACACTCCTCCCTGTCCGTAATCATCTGGAACCAACGAACCGAGTGGGCGTTCCAAGGTGACGCCTGCCGCGCCGAGATCTTTCCAACGTGCATCGAGCAACTGATTCAGTCGGTCGACATCCATGCGCGTCGCAGGTGGACCGGCATTCACAGAATCGGTGTAGCACGATGCCATCGGCGGCGGCGTCGAGTCTGGAACCGGCGCAGTCACCGCAAGCCCCGGCGCGGTTGCGAGCCCGATCAGTTCGTCCATCGTCAAAAGCGGACCAGTATCCGTCGAAGTCTCCGTCGACGTGTCGATGCTGGCAACAACCCGGGATCCGTCGCCGAGATACGCGACGACACCTCGCTTGGCCCCGGCATCCGACGCGACTTCGTCCTCGAAATCGGCAATGTCCAGCACTGTTCCGTTCGCGAGATGCTCCCGCCGATCCACAAGACCCTCCAAGCACGGCGGCACCGGCTGATCCCATGCACGAACGTGAACCGAGACATCGGCCGTCTGCCCGCCGCGACTTACCGCCCCGCTTGCCCTCGTCGAACCGCTGAACTCGATCGGGTCGACCCCGTCAGGAAACGATGCACCCCGGAAATTCTGGATCGGCGCAAACTCGAACGATTTCGACGGACTCGCAAATACAACCTCGACAGCTGAAGGCAACGATTGGAGTAACGCGTCGCTCATGGCGGTGGCCTTCGGCCCCGAGAACCACGGATAGTCCGGATCGTCATAGCCAGGCTCGCCCGCGGAACCGTAGTTGAATCGTACCGGCGGACCCGGCGATTCAACCGAATCGCAGCCAGGAATCGACGTGCCTGTGTCCTCGTTCGTCACCGCCGCGACAACAGTTCCCAATGCGACGATCGAGACGATCACCAGCCCGTCGCGCCAGGTCCATTGCTCGCGACGACGGTTCGACTCGTGTGCGGTGTGCCCAGACATTTCTCGATCATTGCCTACGGTAACAACTACGTCACTATCCGACATACCCAGTGAGGTCGTACACCGTGGAATTTCCCACTGTCGTCGATCCGAAATTGGCTTCGACCCATTCCTGGATGGCACTCGACGTGCTGTCCCCGCTTTGGCCCTCTCTCTGGCTTCCGCCCTGGCCACCGGCAATGTAATAGTGAATTTTTCCGTCTGCCACGTACTGGATGAATTGATCCAATGTCGGTGCGGGATCGGAACTCCAACCGCCGATCGCCATCACCGCGGTATTGCTGGCCAACTCGTAGGTTGCTGCGCTTTGCGAACCGTTGGTCGCGGCCGACCACGTGGTGCCCGCATTGACCAGCATTGCCGTCAACTCGGAAGCACTTTCGCTGCCGCTACTCAGTTCTTGCCCGTTCGACGCCGGATTTACAGTCGCGTCAGAAGAATTCGGCGGAGCGTCACCGTTTCGCAGCTCTGGGCCCCCACCCATACCTCCTCCCCCGCCCATTCCGGAATCGGACACCGCACCGGCGGGTCCGGCTGTCGGAATGGATCCGCCGTGCGCGGCTGCGGCAGTGGCAATCGCGTAAGACGCCGAACCTGCTATCCCTGCCAACGAGCCGATGATCAATCCAGCGACAGCAAGCTTTCGGAATCGATCCTTGGCTCCCACGAGAACCAGGATCGCGCCGACGATCGTGCCTACCAACAGAATCCACTTCAGCATCGGCAGCCAGTCGGCATTGCGGTGCAACAACACCCAACTCCAGATTCCTGCGGCCAGCATCATCGCAGCCAAGCCGCAACGTCCGATCCAACGGGCACGGACCAACCACAGAGCGTATCCACCGGTCCCGATCATCCCCGCGACGGCGGGCGCAAGCGCAACTGTGTAGTAGGGGTGGATCGTGCCGGACATATAGCTGAAGATCAGGCCGGTAACGAGAAACCAACCACCCCAAAGGATCAACGACGCGCGGAGAAGATCTGTGCGCGGTGCGCGTCCCCGAGCGAGCAGTCCGAACACCACTGCGATCAGTGCCGCAGGTATCAGCCAGGAAATCTGTATACCCATCTCGCTGCCGAACAGCCGCTCCAATCCGGTACTCCCCCCGAAGCTCGAACCTGCACTGCCACCGTTCATTCCGCCACCGCCACCGGTGTTACCGAAAAGTCGACCCAATCCGTTGTATCCCAACACCAAGTCCATGACGCTGTTGTTGGTCGACCCACCGATGTACGGGCGAGAATCCGCAGGCCACAGCCACACTGCCAATACCCACCAACCGGCCGATACGACAACAGCCGTGGCTCCGATCGCCAAGTGGACCAAGCGAGCTCGCAGACGTGCCTGTCCGGCAATCACATACGCACCTCCGAATGCAGGTAATACCATCAACCCCTGCAACATCTTGGTGAGAAAAGCGAACCCCAGCGCAACACCGGCGAGGGCTACCCACATCGCGGCTCGTCGACCCATCGCCGTACCCATTGCCCGAATCACGAAGTAGCCGGCGAGAGTCATGAGCAGAACCAACAGTGCATCAGGATTGTCGAACTTGAACATCAGGGCGGCAGCCGGCGTAGCGGCCAACACAGCTCCCGCCACAAGACCCGCAGCGGGCGACGCCACTCGTTTGACGGCCGCATACACGAGCGCAACCGATCCGACGCCCATCAATGCCTGCGGAACTAGAAGGCTGGCACTCGAAAATCCGAAGATCCGTCCGGACAGACCCATGACCCACAACGAAGCGGGCGGTTTGTCGACCGTGATGAAATTCGAGGTATCGAGGGACCCGAAGAACCACGCTTTCCAATCTTGTGAGCCGGCCTGCGCAGCCGCAGCGTAGAACGTGTTGGCGTATCCACTCGCGGTCAGATTCCACAGATACAGGAACGCCGTTGCCGCCAACAGGGTCGTCAGCGCCAATCCTGTACGGCGAGTGCGGAACCACGACAGCGAGGGCTCCGCTCGATGGGCAGTTGGTGCCGGCCGCTGAGGTGGGGCCGGATGCAGAACGGCGGTCATCAGGAAGTCCCTTCACGAGTTACTGTCCTGTCAACGATCGCGTCTCCAACCCTGGCGGCACTGGGACCCGGCTGGAAGGTTGCTGTGAATGGCTCAGGTCAGAGCGCGCTCGAACAGCACGACGCTGAACCAACCGTTGTCGGCATCATCTCCGAAGTCACGACGCCCGACCTCTGTAAAACCCGCGTTCAAGTAGTAGCGACGCAATCGCACGTTCGTTTCCACACAATCGAGCCGCAGGTACTGCGCACCCTCCTCTACAGACCGTCGACGCGCCCAGCGCAGTAAGCGTTCACCCATCGAGTCGCCCGAAAATGCTCGATCGACAACCAATCCGTGCACGTAGCCTGCAGGTTCATCCGAATCGCGCCAAACCTGAGGGTCTGACCAGATCAACCTCAGCGCACCGACGATCCTCGACTGCCCCTGGTCTCGCGCGACATAAAACTCCCCTCGCGAAATCTGGGCCTCGATCTGCTCGAGAGACACTTCGCGTGGACGCCACTGAGCGATTCCACGTTCCGCCAACCAGTCTTCCGCCCCATGCCGAAGCGCCAAGATCGCCGGCGCATCACTTGCGATCGCCCGAACAACGTCCACAGTCGTGATCCCTCCCCTCGATACGACCATCCACAGGTGCGGCCCACAGCGGCACGACCTCTAGGCTCCGCCTCGGATGTATCTGCGAGATGGAGCCTAACGGCGTGAAGTTATGTCTCTGAACGGGTCCCGCCACTCGGTCAGGTTTTGAAGGTGGTGTTCGCCGGCCTGGGGTGCCGCTGCGGGTCGATCGAGGGCGGCGGGATGAACCACGGTTTGTTGTCGACACCCATTCTGATGTCCCACTTGCCGACGAACCCGGATTTACGGTGCATCAAGCGGTGATGTGAACGGCACAGCAGGACAAGGTTGTTCATCACTGTCGGACCGCCGTTTGCCCAGTGCCGGATATGGTGCGCATCGGTCCACGCCGGAACGCAAGAACACCCCGGGAACGCGCAGCCCTTGTCTCGGGCAATCAGCGCCACTCTCTGTTCGGCGTTGACCAATCGTTTTCCGGGTTTCGCATCAAGCGGCGCCCCGTGATCATCGAGCAGGACGGTCGACAGGAAACAATCGCACCCCAACAACCTCGTTTGCGACACCGAGAGTGGTCCCAGCCATGGCATGTGCCCGACATCAAGATCCGACGGGGACTCTTCACCATCTGTAGGCGCGGCGGCACAATCCCGATGCTCAGCCAAATCACGGGCGTTGATGTGCACGTTCACGTGCGGACGTTGCCCACCATCGGTTCCGGTTTTTGCGCAGTCGAGGTACCGGCGGATCAGTTCGGTGAACCCGTCCGCGGTCCGCTTCGCCGCCGACCTGGCATCGGGAGTTCCATCGGGCGCCGGGGTCGGCATCGTCAGATTCGACAACGCCGACAGCAACATTTCGCCGGTAAGAGCGTCGAAATCCCCACGAACCACCACCCGACCATTAAGTGTCGAGGCGATACGGAGCTCGTTCCGATCGACATCTTCGGCAGGCGGAATCTCATCCGATTCGAACACCCGCTCCAACGTCGCGATAACGTGCCGCACCTTCGTCGTCGTCGCCTCCACCCCCGAGGCTGCCGCAAGCAGCAGGTCGATGCAGCGAGGTAACGCCTCGTCCGGCATCCCCTTCGGCGGGGATTCACAAAACGCGACGATCAAGACGGCGTGCTCGAACGAGCAATCCCCGCAATCGAACCGAGCCGCTACCGCCGGAAACGGCCGCAGTGCCGCGCCCAGGGCGGCGATCTTCTTCCCGTCTCGAACCTGCAGCATCGTGTTGGCCGCCAACCACGCACCGACGCCGCGGCTGGCAATCACCTGATCATCCGGACGCATCGACAGTTCGTCCACCACCGCCACCCGCACCGCTTCCAGGCGCAGAATCTCCGCACTCGCCTCGACAGCTGCGGCGCGCAACTCGGCGGCAGCCAGCTGCCACAGTCGTCCGCGTAACCCCACCGCCGAGCCAGACACCACGTCCGACGACAAGACACTCATTGAATCCCCCGATCCCCACCCCCAACAATACTCGAACATGCGTTCGAGTCAAGAGTGATAGATCTCCATCGCTCGATCCACCGATTCATCGCTCGCCGGTAGCAACGGCAATCGCACTTGGGGCGTCGGAATCTGCCCCAACGCATGCAACACACCCTTGATCACAGTCGGATTCGGTTCGGAAAACAGGGCCCCGGACAGCTTCGACAATCGTCGTCCAAGGTCGCGAGCACTGTCCACATCGCCACTGTCCCAAGCCTTTACCAAGCGGACGAAGTCACCAGTCGACACATGAGCCGACGCCAAAATGCCGCCGGACGCACCCAAGGCCAGGAGCGGTGCGAGGAACAGATCATCCCCGGCCAGTACGGCGAAGTCGTCCGGAAGATCCGCGAAGAGTTCGACGGCAGCTGCGTCGATACTGCCGGCGGCATACTTCACAGCAACAACCCCGGGCAACGCTCCCAGCTCCCGCAGTGTGCGACCGTCCAAATCGCACGCAGTTCGGTACGGCACGTGATAGACGACGAGCGGTACCGGGCTCGATTCCTGCAGGTACGTAAAATGCGCCACCACACCGGCTTTCGACGGCCTCGTGAATGAGGGAACCGGAACCAACGCCGCCGAGACCTCCGGCCACCGACTCAGACTGTCGAGCGCCCGCGCACTGCCCACCGTGTCGCTACCGCCAGCGCCGACGATCAACGTCGCGCCCCGCGCACGGCACACGCTCGCGCAGGTATCCAGAACGGCCACTCTCTCCTGCTCCGTCAGCGTTGCGCTCTCCGCCGTCGTCCCGAGCGCAACGAGTCCGACCGCACCATCGGAGAGAACCTGGTGCGCAAGCCGTTCGAGTGCGGCGGTTGCGATACGACCGCCGCTCTCGAACGGGGTGATCAAAGGGACATGGATTCCGGCGAGGTCAATTCGAGCAGTAGTCATAGAACTCAGCCTCACCCAACAAACCTTGTAGGTCTAGTTCGCGTTTCCATCGTCGAGCGTAAGCTGAGCTGATGCTTGATGTTCGTCGACTGAGGCTCTTGCGTGAACTAGCGCTGCGCGGCACCATCGTTGCCGTCGCGGAGGCGTTGTCATTCAGTCCCTCTGCCGTGTCGCAGCAGTTGGCCGTTCTCGAACGTGAAGCCGGCGTTCCTCTGTTGGAACGCACGGGGCGTCGGGTGCGCCTCACGCCGGCAGGCGAGAACCTCGCACGTCACGCCGAAGTCATCCTGCAACGCCTGGAACAGGCATCGGGTGAATTGGTCGACGCTCGTCGTGGCCTCGCCGGACCGCTACGGATCGGTACTTTCCCGACCGCCGCACGCGCGATCCTCCCTCAGGCCTTGATCGCACTGTCGCACGAGCACCCGGGATTGGAACCGATGGTCTCGGAAATCGACCCAGCCGACGTCGCCGACGCGCTACGAGCCGGGAATTTGGACTTGGCTTTGATTCACGACTACGACTTCGTCCCTCGCCCCACCGAACCGGGCCTGACGACATTGCCGCTGTGCAGCGAAGCCGTGTACCTCGCGTCGAGTGACATCGAGTCAGATCCAGGTAACGCTGTCGCATCGCTGACCGACTGCGTAGAACGTCCCTGGATTACCGCGATCCCCGGAACCGCTTGCCACGCAATGACCATTCGCGCGTGCCAAGCTGCCGGGTTCACACCGAAAGTGCGTCATCACATCGACGAGTTCGCCACTGTTCTCGCCCTCGTTGCTGCGGGACAGGGAGTTTCACTGGTCCCGGAACTCGGAGCAAGTCATCCACCACCGGGAGTGCAGCTCACGCCGATGCCTATTCGGCGAAGGACCAAGATCGCCCACCGAGCCGGCTCCGACGCACACCCGGCAGTCACAACCGTGACAAGCGCGCTTCGCTCGGCAGTCCCGCTACTGCTGGACGCCGAGCACTAGCGACACTTACATGTCGAGTCCGAGGTCGAGCACCGTCACCGAATGTGTCAGTGCACCTACGGCCAGGTAGTCGACGCCGGTTCGGGCGTACTCTGCGGCAACGTCGATGGTGAGACCGCCCGAGGACTCGAGCTTGGTTTCGGGAGCAACAGCGTCGCGGCGTTGGACCGCAATCTGCGTCTGCCAGAGCGGGAAGTTGTCCAGCAGAACAAGTTCGACCTTTTCCGCCAGCACCTGATCGAGCTGAGTGAGATTGTCGACCTCTACTTCACATTCGATGTCCGGCGCGAGTTCGCGGACAGCGCGAAGTGCAGCAACCACCGAACCGGCAGCAGCAACGTGGTTGTCCTTGATCAATGCGGCGTCACCCAACCCCATGCGGTGGTTGACTCCCCCGCCCACGTGAACTGCATATTTCTGCAGCGAGCGCAGGCCTGGCAACGTCTTTCGACTGTCGCGCACTTTGGCATGAGTGCCGGCGATGGCGTCGACCCACTGTGATGTCGCCGAGGCGATCCCCGAGAGATGGCAGACGAGATTGAGCATCGTCCGCTCTGCCGTGAGAAGTCCGCGAGTGGGCGCGACTACGGTGAGCACCGATTGACCTGGCGCAACCCGAGTTCCGTCGGAGACCCGATCGACTACCTCGTAGTTACCCGCGCCGATCACCTCGTCGAGAACAAGCAGTCCGACGTCGATGCCGGCGACGGTACCCGATGAGCGTGACACGACCGAAGCCTTCGCGACCGCGTCAGCGGGAACCGTTGCGGTAGAGGTGATATCGGGGCCATAGCGCAGATCCTCGTCGAGAGCGAGCCTGACCAATGTGAGCAGCTCGTCACGGTCGAGCGGCGCGGGCAGGATCTTCTGCTCGGTCATCAATGAACTCCTGTCAACAACATGTCGGGTATTTCGAGCGCTCCATCGGCGCCCATCTTGATCCGAGTGCTGCGACGCTGATTCGGATCTGTTTCAGGATAGTCGGTGCGGGTATGGCAGCCACGGCTCTCGGTTCGCGCCACGGCCACGTCGACCAGTGCAGTCGCTGTCAGTGTGAGCGCCGCGTCTTCGAGGTCCGGAGCGGCCACCGCCACTGTCTGTTCGGCGTCGGCAAGCGCGGCTCGCGCAGTCTGGAGACCGCCTCCGTCGCGAACCACCGACGCGTGTGCCGTCATGACGGACTGCACGGTCTCTCGCGGCAGGATCGGCATCGGCTTGCGCACCACGTTGACCACTTCGGCATGGACATCGCGACGCTCGGCAGCTGCGATTCCTGCACGCTCCCCGACTACCAAACCCTCGAGAAGGCTGTTGGACGCAAGGCGATTCGCGCCGTGCAATCCCGTGCGAGCCACTTCACCCGCTGCGTAGAGTCCAGGCACTCCCGTTCGTCCATGGACGTCGGTGGCGACTCCCCCGCACGAATAATGCGCGGCCGGAGCGACCGGAATTAATTGGGTGCGTGGATCGATACCGGCTTCGAGGCAGGACGCGGTGATGGTCGGGAATCTCGAATCGAAACCGTCGAGCTTTCGTGCGTCGAGATAGACGTGATCGGTGCCGAGATCTCGTAGGCGTGCTGCGATTGCCCGCGAAACCACATCACGCGGGGCGAGATCACCCAGCGGATGAACACCTGCGGTCACCGAATCACCGTTGGTGTCGACAAGAATCGCACCCTCGCCGCGGACCGCCTCACTGATCAGGGGTCGGCGGCCTACCCCACCCGGAGTGAAGAGCACCGTCGGATGGAACTGAACGAACTCCAGGTCCGCAATCGCCGCACCAGCTTCGAGTGCCAACGCGATTCCGTCGGCAGTTGCGCCTGGCGGATTTGTGCTGCACGCATACAGCTGACCGAGTCCGCCGGTAGCGAGCAGTACCGCTGGTGCATGGATCACACCGAGCCCTTCCGGGGACGAGACGATGAGTCCACACACCCCACGGCGGTTGGTCACCACCTGAACTGCCGCCGCACCGAACAGGACGGGCAAGCCGGCAGCATTGAGAGCCCGCTGCACTTCCGCGCCCGTGGCGTCGCCGCCGGCGTGGATGATCCGACGTGTGCTGTGCCCACCCTCGCGGGTGCGCGACACCTCTCCGTCTCGCCCGCGATCGAACACCGCTCCCAACGCGGCCAGCGCTGCAACAGCATCGTGACCAGCTTCGACGATGGAATAGACGGCTTCCTCGTCGCACAAACCGACGCCGGCCTCACACGTATCCGCAACGTGCGATTCGACGGAATCCGTATTCAGATCGTCGACGACCGCGATGCCACCCTGCGCGTACTGAGTCGAGGTGTCCGTCGGACCACCCTTGCTGACAGTGAGTACTTTCAGTCCCCGCAGAGAAGCGGTGCGCGCTGCGGTGAGGCCGGCAACACCGCCTCCCACGACGACCAGGTCGGCATGGGCCTCCCAGGCGAAACGCCCGGCAGGGCTGGTCACTCGCCGCCGCCCGGATTACCGATCTCGATCATGCGCTGCACCGACTTCTGTGCACGCTTGGCCATCTCGAGATCGACGTGGACCTCGTCCTTGCCCTCGAGAAGGCAGCGAAGCAACGCGGCAGGCGTGATCATCTTCATGTACGGGCACGATGCGCGGTCGTTGACGGCCTGGAAATCGACGTCGGGCGCCGCCTTACGCAACTGGTGCAGCATCCCGATCTCGGTTGCGACCAGAACCTGCTTGCTCTTGGTGACGCGGGCAGCGTCGAGCATTCCGCCGGTGGAGAGGATCTTGACCTTGTCCGCGGGGACCGCGCCTTCGCCGGCGAGGTACAGAGCCGAAGTGGCGCAACCACATTCAGGGTGCACGAACAGCTCGGCATCGGGGTGCGACTTGGACTTGGCCGTCAGCTCGTCACCGTTGATGCCGGCGTGCACGTGGCACTCGCCCGCCCAGATCTGCATGTTGGTACGGCCGGTCACGCGCTTGACGTGGGCTCCCAGGAACTGGTCCGGCAGGAACAGCACCTCGCGGTCGGCATCGATCGAGTTGACCACGTCAACGGCATTGGACGAGGTGCAGCAGATGTCGGTGAGTCCCTTCACCTCTGCCGTGGTGTTCACGTACGACACCACCAGCGCGTTCGGGTTGTCGGCCTTCCACTCACGAAGCTGCTCGGCATTGATCGAGTCGGCCAGCGAGCAGCCGGCCCGCTCGTCCGGGATCAGCACGGTCTTGGACGGCGACAGGATCTTCGCGGTCTCGGCCATGAAGTGCACACCACAGAAGACAATCGTGTCCTCGGGTGCCTCGGCCGCGATTCGCGAGAGCGCCAGGGAATCTCCGACGTGATCGGCGACGTCCTGAATCGCAGGCAGCTGGTAGTTGTGCGCAAGAATCGTCGCGCCGCGTTCGCGAGCCAGACGTTTGATCTCAGCGGCCCACTCGGGGGTCGCTTCGACTCCGTTGTATCCGCCGGGGCCGTCGTGAATCTGCGAGGCCGATCCCTCCCATAACGTCGTGGTCGTCATGGCGTTCTCCTTCACCGTGAACCCGGGCTCGTCACCCAGTTCAAATCCGGACGGGCTGGCCCGGATTTCCGTATTCGAGGTTTTCGACTTAGGATCGAAAACGTGCCCAATAGTAACACCACCCACGAAGTGCTTGCAGCGGTGTTCCAAGTTCGCACCTTCCCCGCAAGCATCGCCGCAGGTGACGGCGATCACTGCCCACAAGGACGCGAAGAGTTGGCCGTGCTGCTGTGGCAGCGTGCACTCAACCCGCAGAAGGGCACGTGGTCCCTGCCCGGGGGCACCTTGCGCGACGACGAGGACCTGACGACCTCCGCTCGACGACTCCTCGCCGAGAAGGTCGACCTACGAAAGGTCGCCCACCTCGAACAACTCTCCGTCTTCAGTGATCCACAACGAGTGCCGGGCCCGCGCCGCATCGCGTCGACCTTCCTCGGACTCGTTCCCCTCAGTGCCGATCCACAACTTCCACCGGACACTGCCTGGCACCCCGTTTCGAAATTGCCGGAGATGTCGTTCGACCACGGAACCGTGGTGCGGCACGCGCGCAATCGACTGGCTGCAAAACTCTCCTATACCAACATCGCATTCGGGCTGGCGCCCGAAGAGTTCGCGATGTCGACGCTTCGCGAAATCTACTGCGCTGCACTCGGTTACCAGGTCGATGCCACCAACTTGCAACGCGTACTGGGGCGTCGAGGCGTTCTGACTCCCACCGGCAACACCGCACCGTCCGGCAAGTCGGGTGGACGTCCACCGGCGCTGTACCGTTTCACCGACTCCACCTTGCGGGTCACCGACGAATTTGCCGCACTACGGCCCCCGAGCTGACACCGATCACACTGTCAGGCAACAGCTTCGAGATTTCCGCGTTGCAGCCACACCGAGGTCACGGCGCCGGCCGGATCGATGACCCGGTTGATTGCACCGAACCGTGTCGTCACCCGATCGAGAATCCGATCAGCCTGCCAACGATCCGTCGGATCGGCGACAATCGCGAAGAAGCGATGGGCGGGTTTTCCCGCCATGACGCGCACCAATTCGGTGACCGTCCGCGCGGTGACTGCCACGCTCCACCCGGCGTCGAGAAACTCGGCGGCAGTGCGCGCACCGTGCTCGAATCCGATGTCCGTGACAAGTACAACTCCCCTGTTCGGGGCGATCTCTGAAACACTCATTGCGGAACCTCCAGTCGGAATCAAACTTCTTGACTCCTATGTAAGTCCGCAATCTTGTGCTTCCCTTGTGCTGGTTCTGTGAGAACTCTGGGGAATTGCGCGCGCCCCACCTCAGACAGATCGAGACAGCCCCGCCCAGAAGACCGTCGAGGCCGCGTTCACCACATCGCCGACCGGTGCGTCACCCAACATTCCGCCCGCAGCAAGCGTCGCGACGCCATGGAACGTCGCAAAGGCAACCAGCGCAATACTTTCCGGATCACCGGCGGCAATATCACCCGAGGCCTGAGCCTCCGATACGAGCCGGACGGTCAGGTCCATCGTCGCGTGCCCCGCGTTGACGACAGTCTCGGCGGCGCCCGGTGCATGCTTGTTGCTGTACATCAACGACAAAAGTCCGGGATGGTCCAGCGCAAAATCCACGTAGGCATTCGCGAGCGAGGAGAACCGGGCCCTCGCGGTCCGTGGAGCATCCGCGACCGCCCGCTCGAGCGCACCGGTCATCCGATGGAATCCACTTTCGGCCAAGGCATCGAGCAAAGCCTGGCGATCACGAAAGTGCTTGCCCGGAGCCGCGTGGCTCACGCCCGCCTCGCGCGCGAGTTGCCTCAGCGACAACTTGTCGACGCCATCTCGTTCGAGTGTTGCTTCGGCCGACGCCAGGAGTTCCTGTCGCAGGCTGCCGTGATGGTACGGCTGTTCGTGGGCGGGCATGGTGGCACCATATCAAAATGTTGCCATTGACAACTATGGTGTCAGTGCCTACATTTGGGATCACCCGAACCGAAGGAGCCACCATGGCCATCGACGTAGCCGGAACCACCGTCCTCATCACCGGAGCCAGCGCTGGGCTCGGAGTGGAATTCGCTCATCGCTTTGCCGCTCGCGGCGCACACCTCGTTCTGGTCGCCAGGCGGGCAGACCGCCTCGAGGCACTCGCCACCGAACTCCGTGGCGCCCACGGCATCACCGTGACAGTCCTGCCCGCCGACCTGGCCGCACCCGGCGTCGGCGCGACCCTGCACCAAGAACTCGCCAGTCGCGATATCACGGTCACGTCCCTGATCAACAACGCCGGATTCGGAACACACGGAGCATTCGTGGACGAAAACCTCGAGCGCGTCACGTCCGAAATTCAGCTCAACATCGCCACACTCGTCGAACTGACGCACACATTCCTGCCCGACCTTCTCACCGGCCGCGGAGCACTGGTCAACATCGCGAGCACCGCGTCGTTCCAGCCGACACCGGGCATGGCGGTCTACGGCGCATCAAAGGCGTTTGTACTCAACTTCACCGAAGCGCTCTGGGCAGAAGCTCGCGGTAGCGGATTGACCGTGTTGGCAGTATGCCCCGGTCCGACGCGCACCGAGTTCTTCGACGTAGTCGGCTCCGAAGACGCAGCGGTCGGGCGAATGCAGACGGCAACTCAGGTGGTGGACACCGCTTTCCGAGCACTGGATCGACGCAACGCGCCGCCGACCGTCGTATCAGGACTGCCGAACTGGGTGTCCTCGATCAGCACTCGCTTCGCAACCCGCCGGTTGGGGGCGCTGATTTCGGGCCGACTGCTGGGTGACGTGCGAATGAAGTCCGAAGCGAAGCGCTCGTCGACGTCGCCGGCGTAGCGACGTAACAGCTACGGGAGCTTCGGCTGGATCTCGTCTTCGGTCTGTTCGGTCTCGGTGGCCGGATCCGCAGATTCTGGATCCCCAGATTCCGGATGGTCACCCACACCGAGGTCGTCGTACGGATTGAGCACTGCGAGAACCAAAGTCACGACGCAAGCCGCGAGCGGCTGAAACAGAAGGACGAGCAAGGTGCCGATGTTCGGCGCCCGCGCGATGATCTCCCCGACCGCCGGATTGTCGGCCGTGGGGAATCGCAGTTTGGTCACACCCGAACCCACGAGTGCCATCAGGCCCGCTCCTACCGCTGAGCCGACGATCAACCCGCCCAGGGCATACGGGCCTCGACTCAGGCGTGCCAGCCAGGCAGCCACCGCCGACAGCACACCGACGATCAGTGCCAGCCAGATGAATACTGCGCTCGCGTCGAACTGGTGAAGACTCTCACCCGTCAACGCGACGCCGCGCCCCTCGGACACCACCAACAGGTGCTCTGCCGGAGCCAAGAACGCCCACAGCACACCAACGAGCACGCTCACGCCCGCAGTGGTTGCGGCGATCACGATCGCGGTGCGCAGACGAGTCTGCCGAAGAGAGATCACACAGAGTGACGCTACCTGCGGGCAGCGTCGAGAGAGTCGACGACACCGTGACGGGAGCATTTCGCCCACCATCCGTCAGGACTGACCTGAACGATCATGCGACGTCCGCACTGCTCACAGAAGCGAGGTGGCTCGAGCCCCATCGACGCCGCAGTCGGCGTCGGATCGTCGACACCGTCGACGATCCGACGCCCGGTGAACGGGTTGTACCGCTCCTCGGTCACCGGAGTGCTCACAGAGTGTCGTTCAGTGCTTTGATCGGCATCTGCAGATCGACCAACAGATCCAGATCCTTCTCGGCGGGACGCCCGAGCGTCGTCAGGTAGTTGCCGACGATGACGGCGTTGATTCCGCCGAGGATGCCCTGCTTGGCACCCAGGTCGCCGAGAGTGATCTCGCGTCCACCGGCGAAGCGAAGGATCGTGCGAGGGAGTGCGAGACGGAATGCCGCCACAGACTTGAGCGCCTCGCTGGCGGGCAGCACGTCCAGATCACCGAACGGGGTGCCCGGACGCGGGTTGAGGAAGTTGAGCGGGACCTCGTCCGGCTCGAGTTCAGCCAGGTTGGCCGCGAATTCTGCGCGCTGCTCCAGCGATTCGCCCATGCCCAGGATTCCGCCGCAGCACACTTCCATGCCTGCTTCGCGAACCATCCGCAGGGTGTTCCAACGCTCTTCCCACGAGTGCGTGGTGACGACGTTCGGGAAATGCGACTTCGAGGTTTCCAAGTTGTGGTTGTACCGGTGCACACCCATGGCGGCCAGTTGGTCGACCTGTTCCTGGGTCAGCATGCCGAGCGAACAGGCGATCTGGATGTCGACCTCGTTGCGGATCGCCTCGATGCCGGCGGCGACCTGAGCGAGCAACCGAGCGTCGGGTCCGCGGACGGCTGCCACGATGCAGAACTCGGTAGCGCCCGACTTCGCAGTCTGCTTGGCAGCTTCCACCAGGCTCGGGATGTCCAACCAGGCCGCACGAACCGGCGACTGGAAGAGTCCGGACTGCGAGCAGAAATGGCAGTCCTCCGGGCAGCCGCCCGTCTTGAGGCTGATGATGCCCTCGACCTCGACCTCCGGTCCACACCACTTCATACGCACATCGTGGGCGAGAGCCAGCAGGTCCTCGAGCCTGTCGTCGTCGAGCCGGAGTACGTCGAGCACCTGGCTTTCGGTCAGGCCAACTCCCCTTTCGAGAACTTGCTCGCGCGCCTGGTCGAGGATGTCGACCGTCGCAGGGGCCGTGCTAATCGGGGGCGGGGTCACAGACGTCTCCTTCAGAACCAGCAAAATTGAACACCGTACAAGTTGAACGGTGTTCACGTTAGAGACGTGGTGGAATACTGTCAAAGGCGGGTCCGATCGACATCTGATCGCGAGCAGTCAACAGCGAGGCGAAACGAGGGGAACAACAAGTGCAGTTGCGACGCGGCGACGTGCTGGACGGCGCCATGGCGATACTCGACGAGTTCGGGCTTGCCGACCTCACGATGCGTAGGCTCGCAACCTCGCTTGGCGTCCAACCCGGCGCTCTCTACTGGCATTTCCCGAACAAACAGACCTTGCTCGGCGCAGTCGTCGACAAGATCCTCGAAGACCTCGACGCACCCGTTGACGCGGACACGTGGCAGGAGGCGTATTCCGAACTGGCACACAGACTTCGGTCTGCCCTGCTGGCGCACCGCGACGGCGCCGAGTTGGTCAGCGCCACCTTCGCCTCACGGATGACAAGCAGCAAGGTGCGCGAGCACTTCGTGCAGGCTGGGCTAGAATCCGGCCTCTCACGCGAGCACGCCCAACTCGCGGCGTATGCCCTGCTGTATTACGTACTCGGCCACACCGTCGACGAGCAGTCCCGGGCGCAGATGGAAGAAATGGGGGCACTCACCCGGGCTCCCATCTCGCCCGACTCTCCCGAGGTCATCGGCGGCGGTTCCGACGAGGACCTCCTCGACGGCGATCCGACAGTGCGATTCCAGTTCGGCCTGGACCTCTTCATCGACGGCATTCGCACTCGCCTGAATTCGACCCTGAATTCAGCCCACACCGAATCGGTTCTACGACACTCCTGACAGTCGCAGCAATGCAGTAGCGCCGGCCGCGACAATCACCACGACCACCAACGGGGCCTTGAACCAGGCGCAGATACCTCCGGCCACCACGCCGAGCATCCGCGCCGGACCCGCAACGTCATGTCCGGTGAAGATCGTCGAGGTCGCAACCACTGCAAGCAACAGCACCACGACAGCACGATCGAGGGTCTTCTCGGCGAAGCCGGAGAGCGTCACCCGAGCTCGGAGCAGAACACCACTGACTCGCAAAGCGTAAGAGCCGCAAGCGAACACGACAATGCCAATCCAGACCGATGCAGCATTCATCGAACCTTCCCCCGGAACGGTATCGTCACCGCGATACTCAGCAGAGCTACGAGCGGCGCGGTACCCGACGGCAGGAACGGTGACGTGGCCACTGCAACCGCTGCACCGATCACAGCGGCAAGCAATGTCATCTTTTCCCTCAGCGCGGGCAGGACAAGGGCCAGAATGACGACCGGAAAAGCGGCATCCAATCCCAACGCGGCCGGATCTTGGACGACGCTGCCGAGCAGCCCGCCCAGGAGAGCTCCGATCGGCCACGACACCGCGATCCCGATCCCACAGAACCAGAAAGCCGCACGCTTCTGCTTCACCGAGCCCTGCGCCATGGCAACCGCGACGCTTTCGTCGTTGACCAGGTGCGCGCCGACCAACTTGCGCCAACCCGAGCACCTGCGCCAGCCTGAATCCGTGTGGCGAGCCTCGCCGAGAAAAGATCCCGCTGCCAATCCGTAGGCGAAGTTTCGAGAGTTGATCAGCAAGCCGGCTACAACTGCAGCGACGGCGCCGCCTCCGGCCGCGATGATTCCGATGAACAGGAACTCCGACGAGGCACCCAGAACGAGCACAGCCAAGGCAAGCAGCTGCCACAGCGAGAATCCAGCTGATCCTGCCGTCACACCGTAGGACACGCCGACGATGGCCACGGAGAGACAGATCAGCACACTCACCCGGATTGTGTCGCGATCAACTGTTCGCCATAAAGAACGCATGTATTCTATGTTGAACGAAATGGAACTGTTCGTCAAGAAAAACGATCGATCGGAGAATCGAACGATGGATAGTGGTGAAACCGGCACGGATCAGAGCCCTCAGAAGCTGGTGGCCGTCGCGCTCAAACGCGAGCGCACCCGAGCGGGATTGAGCCTCTCAGAGGTCGCCCGGCGCGCCGACATCGCCAAATCCACACTCTCCCAACTCGAATCCGGCCTCGGAAACCCGAGCCTCGAAACACTGTGGGCACTCGGCAACGCATTGGGTGTGCCATTCTCACAACTCGTCGACTCGCAGGCACAGACCGTTCAGTTGATTCGAGCCGGAGAAGGGCCCGCGATTGCGTCGGCAAACGCGTCGTACATCGCGACTCTCCTGGCGCCCAGCCCACCGAACGCACGCCGCGATCTGTATCGGATCGTCGCCGAGCCGGGCGAGCCGCGCATTTCGACTCCGCATGCCCGCGGCACCACCGAACACGTCGTGATCGGTACGGGGCGGGCCGAGGTCGGGCCGACTGCAGATCCGATCGAGCTCGGACCGGGCGACTACCTCGCCTATCCCGGCGACGAGGAACACATCTTTCGGGCACTCGAACCAGGCACGACGGCGATCATGGTTTCGGAGCACACCTGAGCCTCGATCAGTTTCGCCGATGAGTTTCGCCGCTGCGGGAAGTCTGTATCTGCGAGGTGATGTGGCCAGCGCCTCGATCACCGACACCAGTAACGACCAACAGCAGGAGGACACATGTCCGGATCCAGCATCAGCAGCATTTTGCTCTCGAGCACCAACCCCGAACGCTTGCGCGACTGGTACGCCGAGGCGTTCGCCCCGAAAGTCGACCGCACCCCGGGCGAACCCGGCTACGACGTCCTCGACTTCAACGGTTTCTACGTGATGCTCGACAGACGCGACGACGTCGGCGATACCAACCCGCAGCCCGGCCGGATGTTCCTCAACGTCGAGACCGACGACGCCCGGTCGATCGCGCAGCGCATCGATGCACTCGGCGGAAACTGGTTCGCCCCACTCGAAGACCGCGGGGGCAGTTTGTTCGCCACCGCTATCGACCCCGACGGAAACTACGTTCAGATCATCGAGTTCAGCGAGGAAGCCAGGGCCGAGATGGAATCCGGAATGACGGATTCCCACACCACCTAGTCCGGCAACCGCTGGGAACGGAGATAGTCATGCTTGCAGACACGAAAGCATTCAGCGGATTTTCGGTGACTGACATCGACGCTGCAAAGAAGTTCTACGGCGAAACACTCGGGCTGAAAGTGACCGACGAAGACATGGGACTCATTCGCCTACATCTTGCCGGCGGAACCGAGATCCTGGTTTATCCGAAACCGAATCACGAAGCGGCGACGTACACGATCCTCAACTTCGTCGTCGACGACATCGACACAACCGTCGATCAACTGACCGCTCGTGGTGTGGAGTTTCTGCAATACGACGGATTCCCGCAGGATGCGCGAGGCATCATGCGTGGCAACGGCCCCGATATCGCGTGGTTCACCGACCCCGCCGGCAATGTTCTGTCGGTAATCAAGGAGTCCTGACGCGCTTAACCGCTGAACAGCTGTGACTGCCGCTGTTCAGCGGTGTCGGTATTGGAGCGTTCCGCTGCCGCAGTTTCACGCTCGGCCGCCAATTGCTCGGCGCTTTTTGCGTCGACAACGGGCTCCGACGCACTGAGGTCGGAAAACAAGCCACTGTTCGATTCGTTCACATGCCACCCTTTTGCCTGGTCATCGTTGCCGCGCGCAGATAAACCTGCGTTAGAGATCGGTCGATGGCTACTTAAATACTGCCGCCCGTACGGCGCCGACAAGACGCCGATGACTCAGCAGTTCTTCACCCAGTCTTGCACGCCTGTGTTTTCCACGAGAAATTCGGTCCAGACGGGTTGTCATCGACCGCACGGCGGAGCAATGTGAAAGATGAGCGCGGAGCAGGTCGGCAGCACTTTCGTCGGACACCTGGCCCCTCAATTCACCGCACAATTTTTGGAGGAATCATGTTGGGAATTGCTTTGGGCCTCGGCAGCGCTGCTGTCGGAATCGGCCTCGGACTGCTCGGCGCAGGAGCGGGAATTCTGCTGAGCGACAAGACCGTCAAAACCGCACGACGTGAACTCACCGCCTGACGAGGGCGAGCGCACTGAAAACGGCGAGCGCACCGAATACCTCGGCGTTGGAGTCAGCCCTCGAGTGAACGCCGCGATGCGCCATCCCGCGCACTGGGTGTTCTCACGGGCCACGCGACGACGGGGCGTGCATACGGACGCGGTTGTTCCGACCAGCGCCCAGGATGTGCTCGACAGGTTGACAGCCCTTCGAATAAGCACGTGGAGTTACGGTTTCGACCACAAGTCGATCCGTCACCTGGGTCCGATGGCGCAGGATTTTGCAGCGATTTTCGGCTTGGGATCCAACACCCGTCGTATCTCGGCCGTCGATGCGAACGGCGTGTGCATGGCGAGCATCCAAGCCTTGAACCGAAAAATAGGCGCCCTCGAGACAAAAGTCAGCGCGCTCGAGAGGGAACTCGACACACTGCGCACGGAGACGGGAGGCACGAGAACGGATCGAAATACGTTAGAGATGAACAACAATCACAAATCCTCGGCGCTCGACGAATTCGGCGGTTCCACCGGTCTGTAGTTTGTTCGGTGTGACCGCCCCTGATTCAGACTCCGACTCAGCTTCAGACTCCGACTCGGACCCCAACGAGATTGCCGCACTGTTCGACGTGACATCCGACGCTGTCGGAGACGAACACGTCGAACAGGCACTTTCCGAATTCGGCCTTGGCACAACGGAGATCACGGAGACCGCGGCCCGCATCCGGGCCAGTCGGTCGGAATTTCGTCGACTGCGCCGCCGCGAGAACGAATTGGCGGTCCTCTATTCGAGTGCGCGCGAGCTTGCGCAGGTTCGCGACGTCGACACACTGCTGCAGAGACTGGTGAACCGCGCACACGACATCATGGGTACCGACGTCACGTACCTGTCCGAGTTCGACGTGATCACTCGCGACCTGAATGTTCGAAAGACGGCCGGCGCGGTCTCGCCGGAGCTCCAGCATCTGCAGGTTCCTGCGGGCGCTGGCTTGGTCAGCGCGATTGCCGAATCTCGTGCGGCCCAGTGGGTCCAGAACTACAGCGAATACACGCAGTCGCGGCACGACGAGGTGGTCGATGCCGCGATAGTCGCCGAGGGCCTGGTGGCGATTCTCGGCGTGCCGATGCTCTCGGACGGCCAGATCCTCGGCGTCCTGTTTGCCGCCGACCGCCGGGAACGACGATTTACCGCAGATCAGATCGCCCTGCTCTCTGCACTCGCCGATCACGCCTCGGTAGTCCTGCAAACCGCACGGGCGCTGGACCGCGCTGAGGAATCCGCCGCCGAGACCGGGCGAGCACTCGACGAGCTGCGCGAGCACGTGTCCGCGCGGGACAAATCGAACATTGTCCACCAGGATCTGATCCATGCCGTTCTCCGCGGCGGTGGCTACGCCCAGGTTGCACGAACCCTCAGCAGCGCACTCGAGCGCAGCACCGCCGTCGTCGACAACGAGCTACGCCCTCTCGTGACATCGTCGGGTGAGCAGATCACGACGGTGCCGTTGTCGCTACCTCGCGCCGTGTCCGATGCCATCCACCAGAGTCGCCGCAGTGGCCGATGCACGTTTGTCGCCGATAACAGCGAGACCGTGATCCAACTCGTCAGCGCCGTCACCGCCGGAGAATCATTCCTCGGGGCGATCTTGCTGAATCGATCGGACGCGCCGATCGGACCCGTCGAACTCAGGACCGTGGAACGGGCAGCTCAGGTTACAGCGATTCTCGTGTTGCAACACTCGGCGGCAGCGGCAGCGGATCGGCGCGCACGTGACGAACTGGTCGCCGACCTGTTGAGCACTGCGCCCGAGCGGAGGCGCGATCTCGAACGTCGGACCCGCAACCTCGGTATCTCCCTCGGCGAACTCGACACCGTCCTCGTGGTGTCGGTCGCTCCGGAACTCCGCACCGCGGCGCTCCGTGCAATCGGGCAGAGTCTGCCGGTCGGAGCTTTGGCGTCGCAGCACGCCGGATTGATCGCGGTGGTCTCCCGCTCGGGGAACCCTGCAGCCGCGGCGACCGTCGTTCACCGCCAGATCACCGGTTCGGTAGGACCCCACGCTGTAGTGATTGCGCCGGCAACGGCGGAGCGCCCCGAAGAACTCCCGGCGCGCTTCACCTCTGCGCTGCGCACCGCCCGCCTACTGTCGGCGTTGGGCAAGACCGACGGCGCGGTCACGACTGCGTCGTACCTGCCGTACACCGTTCTGTTCGGGGAGAATCCGGAAACACTCCATCAATTCGTCGACGAAGTAATCGGCCCGGTACTCGCCTACGACCGTGACAAGGACACCGATCTCACGGCGACCCTTCGGGCTCTGGTCCGCAACGACGGGAGCCCGACCAAGGCTGCCCGCGCACTCAACTACCACCCGAACACCGTCGTTCAGCGACTCGACCGCATCCGTACGCTCCTCGGTCACTCGTGGCGTGAAGACGAGAACTTCTTTCGCGTGTCCATGGCGACGAGGCTCGACGAACTTCGAGAAGTGGGAGCCGAAGAGGGTGGAAGCGACATCAACGACAGCGACGATGGTGCATGACACTACAATTTCGACCGATCGATGTGTTGTGAGCACGTGGTCTGGCAGGCATCAACCTCCCTACTGTGAAGCGGAGCACAGAACCACTTCAGGAGGACGACCCCCCGTGTCATCAACCAACAGCCGATCAACCAACAGCCGCATCGCCGATTTCCGGTCCTACGACGTCGCCGCACGGCGCGCCGAGATCGTTCGCCAGACCGACCTGACCGAAGCAGACATCGCGGTCTACGACGCTGCCGACGGCCTCACCATCGATCAGGCCGATCGCATGGTCGAAAACGTCCTCGGCGTCATCGGCATCCCGGTCGGCGTGGCCACCAACTTCACGATCAACGGCAACGACTACCTGATCCCCCTCGCCACCGAGGAGCCGTCGGTGGTCGCCGCTGCGAGTAACGCTGCTCGCATCGCACGCGGGCTCGGGGGCTTTCACGTCTCGAGCACCCAGCCGATCATGCAAGCCCAGATTCAACTCGTCGACGTAGTGGATCCGGCAGCTGCCCGCATCCGACTCCTCGAGGCACGTGAAGAAATCATTGCACTCGCCAACGAGCAAGACCCGAAGCTGGTCAGCGTCGGCGGTGGCGTGAAGGACATTTCGGTTCGCATCGTGTCCTCGGACAAGGCCGCCTACGTCGTCCTCCATCTTCACGTCGACGTACGAGATGCGATGGGCGCCAACGCAGTCAACACGATGGCAGAGGCAATCGCGGATCGAGTAGCCGAGATCGGCGGCGGGCACGTCGTTCTTCGCATTCTCACCAACAAGGCAGATCTGCGGCTGACGCGCGTTCGTGCCGTGTTCGACGCCGAATTGATCGGCGGTGCAGAGGTAGTGGACAACCTGATCCATGCCGCACGCTTGGCAGAGCTGGATCCCTACCGCGCCGCGACACACAACAAGGGCATCATGAACGGCATCAGCGCCGTGGTGTTGGCGACCGGAAACGACACGCGCGCAGTCGAAGCCGGGTGCCATTCCCATGCAGTCAACGCCGACGGAATCTACTCCTCACTCTCGCATTTCGAGAAGAATGCCGACGGCAACATCGTCGGCACCCTCGAGCTACCCATGCCGGTCGGCCTCGTCGGCGGCGCCACCAAGGTGCACCCGGTAGCGCAGGCCGCAATCAAGATGCTCGGCGTCGAGAGCGCCGAAGAACTCGCCGGCATCATTCTGGCAGTTGGCCTCGCACAGAACCTTGCCGCTGTCCGCGTTCTCGCCAGTGAGGGTGTCCAGCGCGGGCACATGGGACTACACGCCCGCAACATCGCTGCCAGCGCCGGAGCCCAGAAGAGCGAGATCGACGCCGTGGTTGCACGCCTGATCGCGGACGAGAGCATTCGCGTCGAACATGCCGAGAAGGTTCTCGCCGAGATCCGCGGCGGAAACTGACCACGATGACCGAAACAGTTGCAGGATCACCAGTGTGGAAGCCGGCGCCTCATCGAGTGTCGGCGACGGGTCTACCGACCGCGGTCCGGGTCTACGAAGTCGGACCACGCGACGGACTTCAAGCCGAAACGGCAGTAATCCCGACCGAGACGAAGGCCCAGTTCATCGAACGCCTGGTCGCGGCCGGTTCCCGCACCGTCGAATTGACGAGCTTCGTCTCGCCTCGATGGATCCCGCAACTTGCCGACGCGGAAGAATTGATGGGTCGACTGCACCTGCCGGACTCGGTACGCACGGTCGTCCTTGTCCCGAACCGCAAAGGTCTCGAGCGGGCCGTTGCCGCCGGGGCGAGCGAAGTTGCCGTATTCGTCAGCGCTACAGAAGAATTCGCGAGACGCAACCTCAACTCTACGGTGGACGGAGCAATCGCCGCGGCCGCCGAGGTCACTGCCGCCGCGCGAGCCCTGGGACTTCCCGTCCGCGGGTACATCTCGATGTGCTTCGGCGACCCCTGGGAAGGCGCCGTGCCCGTCGAGCGTGTCGCCGACATCGCGAAAGCCTTGATCGACTGCGGTGCCACGTCGCTCTCTCTCGGCGACACCATCGGCGTCGGCACGCCTGGCCATGTGCTCGCCTTACTCGGTGCGATCCGAGAACGTGGCATCCCCACTTCGCAGATCGCGATGCACTTTCACGATACCTACGGCCAGGCACTGTCGAACGTCTACGCGTCGCTGACTGCGGGTGTCTCCGAATTCGACAGTTCCGCAGGCGGTCTCGGACGGTGCCCGTATGCCAAGGGCGCGACCGGAAATCTCGCCACCGAGGACTTGGTGTGGATGCTCCACGGCCTCGGGATCGACACCGGCATCGACCTGGATTCCCTTACCGACACAAGCAGTTGGATGGCGGAACAGATCGGACACCCGAGTCCGTCCCGAGTTGTCAGCGCCCTCCGCGCAGCACGCACCTGACACTCGTCGCGCAAGCCCCTCATCTCGCAAGTCCCCCACCTCGCAAGCCTCTCGCCATGCATGACACTGGAGAAGACTGATGTCACCACCGCAGTCGGCAACGACGCCGACCACCACCACCGAACCGACCGAGCAGCAGACGTACCTCGAAGTCTGGGGCGACACCGTCAACGGTCGACACCTCGCGATCTCCGTCCTGGTCGGCAGTGTCGTCGGCGCTTCGGCCCTTCTCGCGGCCCAGGCACTGTTCGAACGGGTCGTCAGTGAACCGTCGTTGGCCCAGGCGTACAGCCTGCTGGTCGGCATCGCGGCCTGCCTGCTCGCCGGCGTCGTCTGCGGAATCTTCATCAAGCCGAAGAGGATAGTCGCCTTGGCGGCCGCCGACGCGGAATCGATCGACGGCGTCATCACGATGATGAGTGAACAACGCCAGGGTCTGGGCACTCTCGCCGACATCCCGGAACAGAGCCAACAGGAACTTCGCGAACTCGGCCTGTACGACCATTTCGCCGCCGCCGAGGCCGAGCACGCACCGGCCTCGAATGCACCGAAGGACGGTGGGCGCGCATGAGTTCGGTTCTGACCAACGAAATTCTGATTGCCGTTCTTTTCGGCATCATCGGCGCTGGCGCGTTCACGTTCATCGGATTGATTTCCGGCACGGACGAGACCGCCACCATCGCGCCACTGACGCTGCTCGTGATCCTGCTCGGCGCTCCCCCGGCCGCGGTGTTCACGTTCTTCCTCTCCGGCGCGATCGCCAAACACATGACGCACGCGGTGCCGACGATGCTTCTGGGCATTCCCGGTGACACGATGGCGATTCCGCTTTTGCCGGAGGCGCAGATGATGCGCTCACTCGGCATCCCGCACATCGCACTCCGCAAGGCGATCTCGGGCGCGGTGATCTCGGCGTTCGTCGCTGTGCCGGTCGCCGTCCTGTTCGCGACCATCCTCGCGCCGTTCGCCGACACCGTTCAGTCGATAGCACCCTGGCTGTTCCTGGTCGCCGCCATCGGTATCGCCTACGCCTCGCCGGGCCGCTGGGCCGGGGTCGTCGCCCTCGTTCCCTTCGTCATCTTGATCCTCGGCGCCCGCGCGCTGACGTCGAATTACGATGTGTCGCTCAACATCAGCTACTTCCTTGCCATCGCAGTCGGGCCGCTGATCGCGGACCTCGCACTGACCTTGGGTCCGTCGACCCGTAAGGACATGGAGCGCAGTGAACCCAAAACTGTTGCACTGGCCCCGGACATCAAGGGATGGAAGGGATACTTCCCCAATCCCCTGAAGGTCCTCGATCGCAAGCAAATCGGTTACACCGCAGCCGCTTCCACGGTATCGAGCGCAACGTTCGTCTTCAGCCCCGTCGCCATGACCGTTCTGATGGGTGAGCTGGTAGGTGCGCGAATCAAGAACGGCTATCACCGACTGACCACGATGGTCTCGGCGAAAAACGGTACGACGGAATCCACCTACATCGCAGAAACCCTCATCCCGCTCGTGGCGTTCGGCCTTCCGCTCAGCCCGCTCGCTGCAGGTCCCGCGGCACCTCTCTTCAACGCTCCGCCGGTTTTCGAGACCAATCAGGAAACCGGAGTGATCAACAATCTCTCCACGTACCTGACGCAGTGGGAGTTCCTTCTCTACGGCCTGCTGGCAGTGGTCACGGCAACGGTCATCGCATATCCGTTTGCCATGAACTACGCGTACCGCGCTGCGTCAGCGGTGGTCAAGCACATCAGTCACGAAGCTGTGATCGCGGTGTTCACGGGACTCGTCGTCGTCATCAGCATCTGGGAGGGCGGCATCCTGGGCCTCCTGATCACCGTGACCGTCGGCTTGGTCGGTGGCCTTCTCGGGCGTCTGTTCAAGATTCACGGAGGTGTCCTGTTCATGGGTTACTACGTCGCCCTGTTCAGCGTTCCGGCACTGATCAACCTCTTCTGAATCGCTCGACACCACCAGCCCGTGCGGACCTGCAAACACTGCGGGTCCGCACGGGTTACGTGACTTCTCCGAGCGTCAGCGAGACCGTTCGATTCCGGTCGAGTTTCTTCGCTTCGTACAAGGCTTCGTCGGCGCCGTCGACCAGTTGCGTCAGATCTGCGTCGCCGTGAGGTGAACACGCGACACCGATGCTGACGGTCGGCCCGAAGTCGCCCAACACTGCTGACGAATTCTCCGCCTGAGCGCGTCGAATCATCTCGGCCGTTGCGGTTGCACCTTCCAGATCGACACCTGTCATCAAAACGACGAACTCCTCGCCGCCCAAGCGGGCGAACAGATGCTTGTCGTCGAGGTTCCGCCGGACCTGGTCGGCAAAACTCACCAACGCGGTGTCGCCGGCGCGGTGACCGAGGTTGTCGTTCACCAGCTTGAAGTGATCCAGATCCATCATCAGGACGCTGACCGGACGTCCGGAGCGTCGACGCGGATCGGTCGCACCCGTCACGCCGCCGCCTCGCCGGAAGAACTCGTCCCGACGCAACGCACCGGTGAGATCGTCGTGGGTCACGGCTTGTGTCAGCGCTTCGAGCGCGCGGCGGCGCTCGAGGATCACACATGCCACCGCGATCGGCGCTACCGCCAGCAGCGACAATCCGATCTGGACCGACGCACTGACGGGCGAGAGGCCTTCGCTGGACAATCCGAGATGACCGTCGGCCGTCAGCACCAACGTCCAGGCAGTTGATACGGCTGTGAGCATCGACGTGACAAAAACATTGGTGAGCAAGGCTGCAGTCACGAGCGCGGGCATGGCGAACGCGATCGCTCCGGCGCCGCCGATCACCCACTCCAAGATGATGCAGATCGCCAGGAGCGCTGTCGGAACGAGCGATCGACGCACAAGTGCGGCAACGGCTTTCCGGTCTCGATCAACTCGCCGAAGCGAGGGGAACGTCAGCACCAGTGGGACGATGGTCATGTAGTTGACGAACTCACTCGAGAACCAGAGCAACCAGCCGTCCCACCACTGTCCGCCGAACAGCACGCGGTTTGCGATTCCGCCGACGAGCGCTGCCATCGACGCGCCGACGACCGTCATCGACACGAGATATCCGACAGACTGAATACTGGTCAGACGACGATCCTCGCCGTCAACCCAGCGAAAGGCGTAGAAGGCGCTCGCGACCCCGACGATGTTGGCCGCGTTGAGCCACACCGTGGACTCCCACGCCCCGCCGGTGATCAGGTCGGCTCCGACATAACCTGCCACTGCGCAGATCCAGGTGAGCGGTGTCGCGGAGCGCGGTGACCGAAAGAGAATCCCGAGCAGCAGCGCGTTGGCCGGCCAGAAGACAGCAAGCGTGCCGGGTAGGCGGCTCAGAATTCCGACCAGGCACGAGACGAAGACGACAACACCGATGAGCACTGCGCGGCGTACGGCCGATGACGACAATCTTCCGACCGTACTCACCACCTACATTCGACTGACCAACTCACAATTCGACAACCACGATCGGGCGACTCGGGCCCAGGACTCTGGGTCGCCCAAGACGCCGGCCGAAATATACCGACCGGAATCGTACGCGACGGACGCCGAATTCCAGGCGCCCCGCTGTGCCTTGGCTATCGATGCAGACAAATCGGATGTTACGGCTCTAGTTGGCCAAATGAGACTTGCCGAGCGCGGCCCAAGCTGTCTGAGCAAACTCTCGGGCACTCACGCTGCCGCTACCGGCCGGCATTGCTCCGACAAGGGGGACGCCGCTGACCGAGACCAGATCCTCGCGATTACACCTCTCGGCCAGGTCCGGTTCCTGCGGCCACGAACCGATCACCAACCCGGCGCAGTCCACGCCGGATGCCCCGAGCGCTTCCACTGTCAGAGCAGTGTGATTGAGCGTGCCAAGGCCGGAGGCAACCACCAGCAAGACGGGCGCTGACAAAGCCGCGGCAAGATCACGCGCGGTGAATCCGTCTGTCCCCAACCGGACCAGCAAGCCGCCGGCGCCTTCGATCAGAGTCAGGTCGTGAGTGGTGTCCAGGTCGGAAGCGACCCGGATCACGTCGTCGAGCGCCAACAACGGGAGACCACTTCTACGGCCAGCAGTATCGGGCGCCAAAGGTTCGGGATACCGCGCCAACTCGACCAGCGTCACACCGCCACCGGTCAGACGGTCGACCTCGGCCAGATCACCCGCACCGTCCACGTCGACGCCCGTCTGCGCTGGTTTGAGCACAGCGACCGACTTTCCGGACTGCAGGGCCACCGAGGCCAGTGCTGCCGTCACCACAGTTTTCCCCACGTCGGTCGACGTTCCGGTCACTACGAGAATGCTCATGCGCGGGCACCTGCCAATACTTCGCGCAGTACGAGTGAGATCTGCTCCATTTCGGCAGCGGACAGCGTTGCTCGTGCAGTCAGGCGCAGGCGCGACGTTCCTTCCGGTACCGACGGTGGCCGGAAGCATCCGACATGCAGCCCCTGGTCCCGGCACGCCGACGCGGCATCGAACGCCCGTTGCGGATCACCGAGAACGACCGAGACGACGGCAGATTCAGGCGATGGGGCCCCGGTGACGTCGGCGAGTTCGGTCGCCCGGGCAAGGACGTCGAGCGCTCGCGTCGGCTCGCGCTGGAGGACGGCGAGTGCAGCCCTGGCCGCGCCGACGGCAGCCGGTGCGAGACCGGTATCGAAGATGAACGTTCTTGCCGCGTCGATGAGATGCGCGCGGATCTTGTTGTCGCCGAGTACAACTCCGCCCTGGCTGGCGAGCGACTTCGACAACGTCGCCGTCACGACAACGTCGGGTTCACCGGCCAAGCCCAACTCGTGAACGAGTCCGCGTCCACCGGCACCGCGCACACCGATGCCGTGCGCCTCGTCGACCAGCAGAATCGCACCGTGTTCGCGGCACACCTGATGCATCTCCCGCAGCGGAGCGAGATCTCCGTCGGCACTGAAGACCGAATCGGTGACGACCAGCGCTCGCTGTTCGGATCTGGTGCGCAGCGTGTCGGCGAGAAAGTTCACGTCCGAATGCGGGGCAACTGCTATCCGCGCGCGTGAGAGTCGGCAGGCATCCACGAGAGAGGCATGCGATCCCGCGTCGGAGACGATCAATGATCCGGGACCCGAGAGCGCCGTCACCGCGCCGAGATTGGCGGTGTAGCCGGAGGAGAACACGAGACCGGAGTCCGCCCCGACGAACTCGGCCAGTTCGACTTCGAGCAGTTCGTGTTCGGTGGTGGTGCCGGTGACCAGACGCGAACCAGTGGCGCCTGCGCCCCAGCGGCGCAGCGCCGCCGTAGCACCCTCGATCACGTCGGGGTGCCGCACGAGTCCGAGGTAGTCGTTCGACGCCAGGTCGATCAGCGGGGAGTCGACCGTGCGCGGGCGGAGTTCGCGGCGCAGTCCAGCGGCCCTACGGTCCGCTTCGACGGCAGTGAGCCAATTGAGCGAGGTGTTCACTTTTCCGACCATACTTGAACACCGTTCAACTCAATGGTTAGGGTGCATCCGTGCTCACAACCGGACTTGATCCTCATGACGTCTCCGCCATCGATGCCGATGTCCTCTGGCATCCGTACGGATCGTTTCCCGCGTCGACTCGTCCGCTGATCGTCGACTCTGCACAGGGGGCCACGCTCACGCTCTCCGACGGCCGGCGACTCGTCGACGGGATGAGCTCGTGGTGGGCCGCCATCCACGGCTACCGCAATCCCGTGCTCGACGCTGCTGCCGCGCGGCAGCTGGGCAAGATGAGCCATGTCATGTTCGGCGGACTGACGCACGAACCCGCCGCTCGCCTCGGGCGAATGCTCGTCGACATCACACCACCTCACCTCGACAAGGTGTTCCTCTCCGATTCCGGTTCGGTGGCCGTCGAAGTCGCAGTCAAGATGTGCCTGCAGTACTGGCGGAGCCTCGGAAAGCCGTCGAAAAATCGTTTGATGACCTGGCGCGGCGGATATCACGGTGACACATTCACTCCCATGAGCGTCTGCGATCCCGACGGCGGCATGCACTCTCTCTGGACCGACGTCCTTCGCCCTCAGGTCTTCGCCCAGACACCCCCGGCGGATTATCTCCCCGAGTACGTGCAGGAGTTGGAAGCGCTACTGGCGGAGCATAACGACGAGTTGGCCGCGGTGATCGTCGAACCCGTAGTCCAAGGCGCCGGCGGAATGCGCTTCCATGACCCCGCGTACCTGATCGACCTACGTAACCTCTGCGACAAGTACCAAGTCCTCTTGGTCTTCGACGAGATCGCCACCGGATTCGGACGCACCGGAGAACTGTTCGCCGCCGATCACGCCGGCGTCAGTCCCGACGTCATGTGCGTCGGCAAGGCACTGACCGGCGGATACATGAGTCTGGCGGCAACGCTGTGCACCACGGAGATAGCGGAGACCATCACCGCCGGTGAGGGCGGCGGGCTGATGCACGGCCCCACCTTCATGGGCAATCCACTTGCGTGCGCCGTCGCGGTCGCGTCGACCGAACTCCTGCTCGCGATGGACTGGCGGCGTGACGTCGCTGCCCTCGAACATGGTCTCGCTCGCGGCCTCGCCGAAGCGGTCACCATTGCCGGGGTCGTCGACGTCCGCGTCAAAGGCGGAATCGGAGTGATCGAACTCGAGCAGCCGGTCGACATGCAGAGCGCGACCGATGCAGCCGTCGACGCCGGCGTCTGGCTACGACCGTTCCGAAACCTCGTCTACGCGATGCCTCCCTACCTCTGTTCGGAGGCAGAGGTGGAACAGATCACAGCCGGAATGCTTGCAACCGCCCGCAGCCAGGCAAAACGGTGATCAGCGGCGTAGACAGTCGACGAGATTCGATCGGCTGCACCCGATAGGGTCTGATTCATGGATCAACCGCCGAGCGCGCCCTCAGCCACTCCCATCCCGGTATGGCCTGGCAGTGCGTACCCACTCGGTGCAACCTACGACGGCGCGGGAACCAATTTCTCGCTCTTCTCCGAGGTCGCCGAAGCTGTCGAACTGTGCCTGATTGCCAAGGACGGAACCGAAACCCGCATCAGGATGGACGAGGTCGACGGTTACGTCTGGCATGCGTACCTTCCGTCGGTATCCCCCGGTCAGCGATACGGCTACCGCGTGCACGGGCCGTACGATCCGGCGGCAGGGCTGCGATGCGATCCGAGCAAGCTCCTGCTGGACCCGTACGGCAAAGCGTTCGACGGAGACTTCGACGGAGACCGTTCACTGTTCTCCTACGACGTGGAGTCGGCGGGTGATCCCGAACCTTCAGCGGACGACGACACTCCTGCGGTGGAGTCGGAAGAAGTTACCGACGAGACGAGTTCGGAAGCCGAATCGGCCGAAGCTGAACCGACTGAAGGCGTGTCGACTGAAGGCGTGTCGACTGAAGGCGTGTCGACTGAAGCTACATCGACCGAGGTGGACCTCGAGGACGAAGACGAGGGCTCCACCGGCGATCAAGAGTCGGACGAGGCCCTGGGCTCCGACCCCGAACCCTTCGACCCGGAACCGCTGGTCGACGAACCCGCCACCATCCCTTTCCCCCAACATGATTCGCTCGGTCACACGATGTCGACCGTCGTCATCAATCCGTTCTTCGACTGGGCATCCGACCGCTCACCGAAGCGTCCGTACCACGAGACGGTCATCTACGAAGCGCACGTCAAGGGCATGACCGCGACGCACCCCGGAGTTCCGGAGGAGTTGCGCGGCACCTACGCCGGACTCGCGCATCCGGTGATCATCGAGCACCTCACCAATCTGGGTGTCACGGCGATCGAACTGATGCCGGTCCACCAGTTCATGCACGACCAGGTGCTGCTCGACCAGGGGCTGCGAAACTATTGGGGTTACAACACCTTCGGCTTCCTCGCCCCGCATACCGACTACTCCTCGGCAGCAAAACCCGATGCGGCCGTAGCGGAATTCAAGGCCATGGTGCGTAGCTTCCACCAGGCGGGTATCGAAGTGATCCTCGACGTGGTCTACAACCACACCGCCGAGGGCAACCACATGGGACCGACCATCAGCTTCCGCGGTATCGACAACGCCGCCTACTACCGCCTGGTCGACGGCGACGAAGCGCACTACATGGATTACACCGGAACGGGCAACAGCCTCAACGCCCGTCATCCGCACACTCTGCAGCTGATCATGGACTCACTGCGGTATTGGGTCACGGAAATGCATGTCGACGGTTTCCGCTTCGACCTCGCCTCGACGCTCGCCCGTGAACTGCACGACGTGGACCGACTCTCCGCCTTCTTCGATCTGGTGCAACAGGATCCGATCGTCAGTCAGGTGAAGCTGATCGCCGAACCGTGGGACGTCGGCGAAGGCGGTTACCAGGTCGGCAACTTCCCCGGCCTGTGGACCGAGTGGAACGGCAAGTACCGCGATACCGTCCGCGACTACTGGCGCGGTGAGCCGGCAACCCTGGGCGAGTTCGCTTCCCGCCTCACCGGTTCCTCTGATCTCTACGAGGCAACCGGACGACGCCCCGGCGCGAGCATCAATTTTGTCATCGCCCACGACGGATTCACCCTGCACGACCTCGTCTCGTACAACGAGAAGCACAACGAAGCCAACGGCGAGAACAACAACGACGGCGAGTCACACAACCGATCCTGGAACTGCGGCGTCGAAGGCCCCACGGACGACCCGGAGATTCTCGAACTGCGTGGACGCCAGAGCCGGAACATTCTCGCAACGCTGATGCTCAGTCAAGGCACCCCGATGCTGGCTCACGGTGACGAGATGGGTCGAACTCAGCAGGGCAACAACAACGTCTACTGCCAGGATTCGGAACTGTCCTGGATGGATTGGACTCTCGCGGAAACCAACGCGGACCTCGTCGAGTTCACCAAGCGCGCAATTGCCTTGCGCGCCAAGAACCCGGTATTCCGGCGTCGTCGATTCTTCGAGGGCCGACCCATTCGAAGTGGCGATCAGAGTCGCGACATCGCCTGGCTCACGCCGTCGGGCGAGGAAATGACTCCGGCCGACTGGGACAGCGGTTTCGGCAAGTCGTTGGCTGTCTTTCTCAACGGCGACGCGATCCCGGAGCCGAACTACCGCGGCGAGCGCGTCACCGGAGATTCGTTCCTCCTCTGTTTCAACGCCCACTACGAGGATCTCGAATTCTCCACCCCCAACGCGGACTACGCGTCGGAGTGGACCGTCGTGCTCGACACGTCGGTACCGACCGGTGAGAGCGACACCGTGATCAAAGCCGGCACAACGTTGGATGTAAAAGCGCGAGCATTGACGGTACTTCGCAGAACCGCTTGAGGGAGACGTGCACATGGCCCCGATAACCAGCACCTACCGACTGCAGTTGCGCCCGGACGCGTTCACCCTTCGTGATGCGGCCGCACTGGTGGACTACTTCGACGCGTTGGGGGTCTCGCATCTTTATCTCTCCCCCATCCTCACGGCAACGTCCGGGTCGACGCACGGCTACGACGTCACCGATCCGACAACCGTGTCCGCTGGACTCGGCGGCCGCGAGGCCTTGGTGGAGTTGTCGCACGCGGCCCGGGCACACGGAATGGGCCTGATCGTCGATCTCGTCCCCAACCATGTCGGGGTTGCCAAGCCACGCGAAAATGCCTGGTGGTGGGACGTTCTCACGCATGGACGGGGGTCGGAGTACGCGGATTTCTTCGACATCGACTGGGCCGAGGACAACGGAGCCAACGGCGCGGACGGCGCCGACGGAAAACTTTCGCTCCCGATACTGGGCAGCCAGGACGATCTCGAAGCCCTGACTGTCGAAAAAGATGGCGAGGAAACACTTCTCGCGTTCTACGAGCATCGGTTCCCTGTCGCGGCCGGTACCGAATTCGGATCCCCACAGGAGGTCCACGCCAGGCAGTCGTACCGACTCGTACCGTGGAACGCCGGAATCATCAACTACCGACGGTTCTTTGCCGTCAACGAACTCGCTGCCCTGCGCCAGGAGGATCCCAGAGTCTTCGAACTCTGCCATCGGGAACTGAAGTCGTGGGTCGACGAAGGACTGATCGACGGAGTTCGCATCGATCACCCGGACGGACTCGCAGATCCGGCAGAGTATCTGGGGCGTCTGCGGGCACTGCTCGGACCAGAGCAGTGGCTTGTGATCGAGAAGATCCTCGGCCACACGGAACCACTCGATCCGCTGCTCCCGATCGACGGCACCACCGGATACGACGCCCTCAATCAACTGGGCGGCATCTTCGTCGATCCCGCCGCCGAACTCGAATTGACCGAACTCTCTGCAGATTTGACCGGCGACGACGGGGACGGCGCATGGTTGCATCACACCGAACGTCAGTTCAAACGCGACACCGGGCGCGGTGACCTGGCACCCGAGGTTCGCAGGCTCGTGCGCGCAATCCAGCGCGAAACCGGAAGTCGTTGCAGTGAGACCGAACTGAACGACGCAGTTGTCGTCGCGATCGCCCGGATGCCGGTGTATCGATCCGACTACAGTCCCCTTGCCGGTTTGGCCGCTCGTATCGTCGGCGACATGCACGAGTTGGCCCCTGGGCATGAAGCAGCGTTCAACGTGTTGGCGCAAGCGCTGGTCAACGGCGGTGAAGCAGCGGTTCGTTTCCAGCAGGTGTGCGGCGCTGTCATGGCCAAGTCCGTCGAAGATCGACTCTTCTATCGAACGGCGCGCCTGGTCTCGCGTCAGGAAGTCGGCGGCAACCCGGCATCGCTTGCTGTCTCCGTCGCCGAATTCCATCTCCACAACGCAGACCGAGCGAAGCAGTGGCCGCGTGCGATGACGAGTCTGTCCACTCACGACACCAAACGCGGCGAGGACGTGCGGGCGCGAATCGGTGTTCTGTCCCAGGTGCCGACCCTGTGGTCCCGGCTTCTTCGCGACTGGGAAGACGTCTGCCCCAGCCCTGATCCACTGACCGGATTGTTCTTGTGGCAGAACATCATCGGCGTGTGGCCGGCCGACGGTCGTTCCGCGGCCTCGGTTCCCGAGTTGCGCGAGCGTATACACGCCTATGCGGAGAAGGCTGTCCGCGAATCCGGCGCGAAGACTTCCTGGAACGATCCGGACGCCGGCTTCGAATCGGAGGTGCACAGGTGGATCGACGAGGTGATCGACGGTCCGGTCGGCGATTCGGTCAGCGAGTTCGTCGGCCGGATCGCTCGTCACGGCTGGTCGGACTCTTTGGGCCAAAAGCTGCTCCAACTCCTCGGGCCGGGCGTTCCCGACGTCTATCAGGGCACTGAGCTGTGGGAAGACTCGTTGGTCGATCCGGACAACCGGCGCCTTGTCGACTACGGAGCGAGGCGATCACTCCTCGAAGCCGACGCCGCGACGATCGACGCGACGGGAGCCGCAAAGTTGCACCTCGTTCGCACGGCGCTGACTCTGCGGCGCGCGAATCCCTCGTGGTTCGACCGCGGTGAGTATCGGCCGATATTCGCTTCGGGTTCCGCGTCCGGTCATCTGGTCGGGTTCTCGCGCGGCCCCGTCGGCGAATCGGCCAGAGTCATTGCTCTGGCGACGCGGCATTCACTCGGACTCTCGGCGCATGGTTGGCGAGATACGCGAGTCGACCTGCCAGATGGCGACTGGGTCGATGCTTTGAGCGGACGGCCCGTCACGTCCGCGGATGCGCGGGACATTTTCGCCGCCGGGCACTGTGCGCTGTTGACCGGAGCGCGCTGAGCGATTTCCGCTGACTGGACATTCCCGCCCGAAAAGAACTTCGTCGCGCTAACTTCCGAAGAGCAGATTGTCACCACTATTCGGAGGTTTGAGCATGACTGCCAGTCGATTCACCGGGAAAGTCGCCTTCATCACCGGGGCAGCCCGCGGTCAGGGGCGCGCTGAAGCGGTCCGTCTGGCAGAAGAGGGCGCAGACATCATCGCCGTCGATGCGTGTGTTCAGTTCGAATCCACCTCGTATGCCGGCGCCACCGAAGACGACCTTGCCGAAACGGTCGAACTGGTCAAGGCACTGGACCGTCGAATTGTCGCCACCAAAACAGACGTCCGCGACTTCGCTGCGCTGTCGGCGGCGCTCGAGGCCGGCATCAACGAATTGGGGCGCCTCGACGTCGTCGTCGCGAACGCCGGAATCTGTTCGGCCAACATGTCGTGGGAAATCACGCCCGAGCAGTGGCAGGAAACGCTCGACGTCAACCTGACCGGCGTCTTCCACACCGCAAAGGCAGCAATCCCGCACCTGATCGATCAGGGCACCGGCGGCTCGATCATCTTCACCAGCTCCGTGGCGGGCCTGCGCGGGCTCCCCTTCCTCGGCCACTACGTCGCGAGCAAACACGGCATCACCGGCCTGGCGAAGACGATGGCCTCGGAGTTGGGGCAGTACAACATTCGGGTCAACACGATCCACCCGCACGGCGTGGAAACCGGTATGCAGATGACCGACATGAGGCCACTCATCGACGCACACGCTCACACGCTCGGCCCGATCTTCATGCAAACCTTGCCTGATCCCGTCAGCCAGCCCGAGGACATTGCCGCCGCCGTAGCGTTCCTCGGTTCCGACGAAGCCCACCACATCACGGGGATCGCGATGCCACTGGATCTGGGAACGCTGATCCGCTGATCGAATCTTCTCGAGTTTTTCCCGTCCTCGGGGAATATCGCTTCCCCGAGGACGGTTGCGCGACACATGACCAAAACTGTTGTAGCGCAGACATACGGAACGCCCGAGGTCCTGAAGCTTGTTGACGTGGATCTACCGTCGCCTGGATCAGGAGAAGTCCTGGTCGATGTCAAAGCGATCGGCGTGAACCCCTTCGACTTCAAGCTCTACAGCGGCGCTTTCGGCACCGACCCCGAGAAACTTCCGATCCACCTCGGCGGCGAGGCTGCGGGTGTCGTCTCGGCCGTCGGTGACGGTGTCACCGACGTAGCCGTGGGCGACGAGGTGATCGTCAGCCCTGGCAACGGTCTTTACGCCGAACAGGTAGTCGTGCCGGTCTCCTCGATCACCGCGAAGCCCGCCGGCATCAGCTGGGAACAGGCGGCCGGCCTCCTTCTTGTCGGCGGAACTGCAGTCGACGCCCTCGACACCATTCGAGTCGGCTCCGGGGACACCGTCCTCATCCACGGCGCGTCCGGCGGTGTGGGCGCGATTGCCGTCCAATTGGCAGTGGCTCGTGGAGCCACCGTGATCGGCACTGCGGGAGCCTCCAATCAGGACTACGTGCGTTCACTCGGCGCGACGCCGGTGCTCTACGGCGAAGGACTCGAAGCGCGTGTTCGTGAACTCACACCGAATGGCGTCGATGCGGCGTTCGACACCGCCGGAACGGACGAAGCCGTCGATGCATCTCTGGCTCTGGTCACCGACAGGAGTCGCATCGTCACCATTGTCGCGTTCGGGCGAGCTCAGACCGACGGTTTCGCTTCCGTCGGCGGCGGCAATCCGGCAAGCGCCGAAGCCCGGTTGAAGGCACGATCCGAACTTGTCGCACAAGCCGGTTCCGGACACCTCATCGTGAAGATCGCCAAGACCTTCCCGCTCGCGGACGTCGCACTCGCTCACACCGAGTTGCAGAGTTCGCACCCCGCCGGGAAGTTCATCCTGATTCCGTGACCTTCAGGCCTGTCTTGTCTAGGCCTTAGCGCTTGCCTAGGCCTTAGCGGCGAGTGGAACCAACAGGGTGGTGCCGAACGCGACGAGCACCGATTCGCCTTCGCGTTCGGCATGTACCTCGGCAGTGACGAACACCTGCTTGCGGCCGGCCTTGACCGAGCGCGCCGTAGCGACAAATGCGGTTCCGACGCCCGGGCTCACGAAATTGACCGCGCAGTTGGACGCCGCCACGACACCAACCTGCGTGAAGGCAGCGAACCCGCACGCGGTGTCGACGAGTCCCGCCACGAGCGCAGCGTGCAGGTGTCCCGAGTACTGGCCCAGATCCTCACGCCACTCGAGCCGCAGACAGACGCGACCCGGTTCTGCCTCCGTGACTTCGAATCCGGCCCAACGGTTGAAGGCCGCCGACGCGTTGACCGCGCGCAATTGTTCGAGCATTTCAGAATTTCCCATGTAGACCAGTCTACATAGATTGTGGTGGATCACTGGGGTGTTTAAGCTCCAACTCGTGGCAACTCCCCCGAAACACCGCGAAGCGCTAGTCCGAGCAGCGGCCGATCTCTTTCGCCGCCAGGGGTATGCAGCAACAGGACTCAACGAGATCCTCAAGTCGAGTGGGGCCCCGAAAGGTTCGCTCTACCACTACTTTCCCGGCGGTAAAGAGCAGATCGGCGCGGAGGTTGTTCGCGTCGGCGGCAAGTTGGTCGCAGACACTCTGACAGAACTCGCCGACAGTCAACCGGACGCCGGGTCGCTTCTACGCGAGTACGCGCGGTTACTGGTCGGATGGGTGAGCGAATCCGAATTCCACGAAGGCTCACCGATCACGACGGTGCTCCTGGAGCTCGCCCCCGATTCGGAGAGCGTCACCACCGCCGGGCAGGCGGTCTACCGACAGTGGTCATCGCTACTGCGCGACTCACTGATCGGGTCCGGTGTCGCGCGCACCCGAGCGGAGCGCCTTGCCGTCCTGGCGGTGTCGGCGCTCGAGGGTTCGCTGGTTCGGGCTCGCGTCGAACAATCAGGTCAGCCGATTCTCGACTCCCTCGGCGAGGTCGCCGACCTGTTCGATGGCGCGATCGAGGCGGCGAACTCCCGCTGAGCGAACGGCACTCTCGGTCTCATGAAGGCGCCGAAAGGTACGTTCGCTCGGAATCGGAGGGTGGGTCAGCCGGCTTCTGGGCCCCGTCCCGAGCACCACCTCGGGCCGCGCCGACACCGGCGACGACGACGCAAGCAATACCGGCCACCGCCAGAATGCTCGGGACCTGGTGCAGCACAACCAAACCGATGAGCTGAGCGAACGCAGGTTCGAGACTCATCAGCGTGCCGAACGCCGCCGTGGAGAGCCTGCGCAACGAGACCATCTCCAAGACGAAGGGGACGACGGGCAGCAAAATCGCGAGCCCGAGTCCCACGAGAATCAGGTGCGGGGTCAGTCGCCCAATAGCCGAGTGCGCCACGGCAATTGTCGCTGCCAGTCCGGCAACCGCCATCGACACCGCCAGCCCGTTGATACCGGCAACCTCGTCGCCGACCCGCTGGGTGAGCAGTATGTAGATCGCCCAGCAGAGCGCCGCGCCAAGTGCGTACGCCACACCGACCAGATCGACTGTCTCTGCCCACGGTTCAGTGAGAAGGACTACGCCCACGCCTGCCAGAACCGGCCACAGAACGCGGCCACGCCCCCGCAGCAATGCAACCGTCAGCGGACCCAAGAACTCCAGCGCGCTTGCCGTTCCCAGAGGAAGACGCTCGACGGCCGCCATGAACAACAGCGTCATGCCGGCGGTGACCACACCCAGTACCACGCAGGCCAGAAACGCTTTGCGAGTGAACGCGGAGGGACGGGGCCTGACGATGATCAGAAGAATGATGCCCGCCCAGGCGAGACGTATCCACGCTGCTCCGTCTGCGCCAAGCTGATCGATCAGACCCACCGACACGGCGAGCCCGAGCTGCACGCACAACATCGCCAGAACAGCCAGGCCGACGCCGGCTCGCGCTCTCGTATCCATAGCTGAATTGAACGGGACAGCGACCGTTCGCGTCCACGCGATTTTGACCCACATAATGTTCACGATTAGTGAATGATCAAGGGATGGAAACCCGTCGACTCCATCTCCTCCTCGAACTCTCGCGTCTGGGTTCGATGCGCGCCGTCGCCGAAGCTCACAACCTCACGACGTCGACGGTGTCCCAACAGCTCGCGGCCCTGACTGCGGAAACCGGCACTGCGTTGATCGAGCCGGAAGGCCGACGCGTTCGCCTCACACCTGCCGGGCAACGACTCGCCGATCATGCCGTCACTATCCTGGCGGCTCTCGACGCGGCTCGACTGGACCTCGATCCTGACGCAGAACCGGTGGGAACTTTGCGAGTCGGCGGGTTCGCGACTGCCATCCGAACGGCGATGCTCCCGGTCGCGCTAAGCCTGAAACACAGCCATCCGCAGGTGGACGTGAGGATCTCCGAATACGAACCAGTTGAGGCCTTTGCACTCCTCGAACGCGACGACCTCGACCTCGCACTGACCTACGACTACAACCTCGCCCCCGCGTCGCCTAGCCCTCTACTCGAAGCAATTCCGCTCTGGTCTACGCCGTGGGGACTGTGCGTTCCCGACAACGCGAATACTCCCGACGAGTCCGGGAGATCCGGGATCGGCTTCCGCGCCTTCGCAGACACACCGTGGATAGTGAACTCACGAAACACCGCAGACGAGCGAGCCGTCCGAACTCTCGCATCGCTGGCCGGATTCACCCCTCGGATCACTCACCAGATCGACAGTCTCGACTTGGTCGAACTCTTGATCCTCAGCGGTTACGGCGTCGGGTTGATGCCTCTCGAACGCAAGACTCGCGAAGGCGTACACGTCGAACCACTCATCGATCCGCCCGTCATCCTTACTGCCTATGCGGTGACCCGTCGCGGGCGAACATCCTGGCCGCCGCTTCGTCTCGTACTGGACCAGCTCATGACGTACCGGTAACTCACATCCGATCGGCGTCGCCGTCGCGGCGCTGCTGCTTGGCGATTCGCCGCTGCTCCTCCGCCCGCTCGCGGCACTGACGCAGGAAGGCTTCGTCCGCCGCGGGATCCTGGGCCACCGCGCGGCCCGGACGCTCGTATTCGCCGTAACCGGTTGGGCCGACGTACCCACGAGGTGCGTTTTGCCCGCGACCGACCACCAGCCACAGCACCGACCCCAATGTGGGAAGGAAGATGATGATCAGAATCCAGACGACCTTGGGTAGGTACTGGATATAGGCGTCATCTCTCGTGATCGCGTCGACGATGCAAAAGATCCAGAGCAGCATCGTAATGAGGCCGAACAAGGCATAGGGCACGCTGGCGATTCCTCCCGAGTATAAAAAACCCTCGCCATGCTAACTAAAACAGACCGATTAGTACATTAGATTGTGACGAATGTTGAACTCGAGCCACGTTCGATACGCGTCGACGTCCCAACCGCTGACACGACGCAATTGCTGGTGAAGCTGAGGCGAGACGAAGGCGGCAAGGATTCCGGCGGCCTTGTCGAGCGAAATCTCCGGCCTCAGCAAACCGTGCTCCGACAGGCCCTCCGCTATCGACATCGCGTTGACTGCCGATTGCTCGGCTGATTCCTCGGACAGACGACGCATATCGAAATCGGCACCGGAGGATTCCACTGTGACCATCATGAGCGCGCCGGCGCGTTCGAGCAGTCCGATGCCCTGCGCCACGATCTGGGAGACGATCCGCCGAACGTCGTCAGGGTCCGAGGCCGAACTCGGCGCGCCGAGAGGAACCGGATCGGCGTCGAGGGCCTCGGCGAGCGCCGCTTCGAAGATCTCGAGCTTTCCACCGGGGAACGCTGTGAACACGGTCCGATTGGCCACGCCGGCGGCGTCGGCAATCTGTTTGACAGTGGCGCTGACGTACCCGTCCCGCACGAACAGAGCCTGTGCCGCATCACGAATGAGTTCTCGGGTTCGCTGCGCCGAGGCCTCGCGCACGCGGGAGTGATACTGGCGTTTGCCCTCCATTGCGCACACTCTAGCCGCATTCGATGCAACAGCCATGCACGGAAAGAACTACGCAGATCAGGAGCCTTTTCCGGGGTGGTCGATCCAACCGTCACTACCGGGAAACACGAGCGCCTCGTGCCCGTTGTCGTATCTCACCAGATACGGCGGACCCCCGTCATCGCCGTGAACTTCGAGGACCTCGGCGGTCACCTCGGACTGACCGACAACTCGCCCTTGAACATGAAGGCGGTCACCAACTTCGGCACGCATCACTCCTCCTTGCCGCCCGCCCAGCGCAGGCACAGAACACCACTTCCGTTGTTCCCTCGAAACCGGCAAGGAAACCACCTGCGACGCCATCGCCGTGACCGAAGACACAATCTGCCGACGTGACATTTTAGGGTGAACAGTGGTTCACTCTGGGTGAATTCTCGTTCACCCCACTCCTCGTGAAGGACAAGACTGTTGGCATTGCACTCGTCTCCAACCCCTCGCCGTTCGAGTCGGCTCATCACCGCAATCCTCTGTCTGTCCGGCACCGTGGTCGCACTGCAACAAACGATGTTCATTCCACTATTGCCTGAATTTCCGAAGATTTTCGGCGTCAGCACCGACGACGCTTCGTGGCTTGTCACCGTCACCCTGCTGACCAGTGCTGTGGCCACCCCGATCGTGACCCGGTTGGCAGACATGTTCGGCAAACGACGCATGATGTTGGTCTCGATGACGACAATTGTGATCGGATCACTAGTCGCAGCGATCGGCGGCAACTTCGTTGCGTTGCTCATCGGGCGCGGGCTTCAAGGTTTTGCAATTTCGATGATTCCGGTCGGGATCAGCATCATGCGCGACGAACTCCCCAAGGAGAAGGTCGCGTCGGCGACCGCGTTGATGAGTGCCACTCTCGGGGTCGGCGCGGCATTCGGACTCCCGCTCGCCGGGTTGATTTACGAGCATCTCGGATGGCCGGCCATCTTCTGGCTCTCGGCAATCGTGGGCATCGTCCTCACTATCGCCGTAGCGGTCGTAGTCCCGGAATCAAGTGTTCGTACCCGTGGCAAGTTCGACTTCGTCGGCGCGGTCATGCTCTCGGTTTCACTTGCCGCACTTCTTCTGGCCATTTCCAAGGGCGCCCGCTGGGGATGGACCAGTGAACCGACGTTGCTGATGTTCGTCATCGGGATCGTGACGCTCGCGCTGTGGTTCCCTTACGAGCTCCGGGTTACCCAACCGATGGTCGACTTGCGGACGTCGGCCAAGCGGCCGGTTCTACTGACCAACGTCGCCTCTATTCTCGTGGGCTTCTCGATGTACGCGAACAACCTCTCGACCACTCAACAGCTGCAGATGCCGAAGATCTCCGGGTACGGCTTCGAGCTGGGAGTGATGGCAGCTGGGCTGTGCATGATTCCGGCAGGCCTCGCTATGGTCTTCTTCGCTCCGGTGTCCGCGAACATCACCAAACGATTCGGCGCCAAGATCACTCTGATCGTCGGCGGCACGGTGCTCGCGCTCGCCTACATCGCGCGCGTGTTCCTGACCGGGTCGATCGCATTGATCGTGATCAGCGCGGCGGTGGTCAGTATCGGAACTGCGATCGCCTACTCCGCGATGCCGATGTTGATCATGCGCTCGGTCCCGATCACCGAAACCGCGTCGGCAAACGGCCTCAACTCACTCCTTCGCTCGGTCGGCACCTCGGTCTCGAGCGCCGTGGTGGCCGCCATGCTCACCTCGATGGTCATCTCGTCCGGACCTGGTGAAGGACTTCCGTCGATCGACGCTTTCAAGAACATATTCTGGTTCGCCGCCCTCGCAGCAGTGGCTGCGACCGCTGCGGCCGCATTCATTCCGCGCCGCGGTGCAAAACCCGAAACGGCACTTCGCCCAGTAACCCTCGAAGGTTTCGAACTTCCGGACGCTGCGGCGAGCGATACCGAAATCGTGGTCGCCGGTCGCGTCGTTCGAGCGGACAGCCGACCGATCCGGCAGGCAGTTGTCACCGTGATGGACTTGGAAGGACGACCGATCGATTGGAGTCGTGCCGACAACGAGGGCAGCTTCTCCCTCGCGCTACCTCAGCCCGGCCGGTACCTGGTGGTGACGAGCGCTGACGGCTGGTCCCCGAGGTCACAGGTGATCTGCTTCGACAACTCACAATCGACGCACACCGTAGAGCTCGGCGAGAGGCTCACAATCGCCGGCAGCGTAAGCGTTGGTGGCCGAACGACTTCGGGAACCGTCGTCACCCTGACGAAACCCACTGGCGAGTTCGTCGCTTCCACAGTCACCGACGGATCTGGGCACTACGAAATCGCGCTGCCCACGTCCGGTCGATACATCCTGACCGCCTTGACCGAGAGCGGACACGGCACACTGGCACGTCAGATCGCCGTTATCGCACAGTCCACCGTCATCGACTTCGACGTTCCCGTCGACGCGGAGCCACTGACGACCGCATGAGGGAACCGACCGCACGAACATCCGACCGTACGAACATCCAGCCATGAGAAGATCCCGACATGAGTACCGCCGAAGACACCATCCTCACAGCAGCGAAAGCACTGTTCGCCGAACACGGATACTCATCGACGAAGATCAAGGACGTCGCAGCCGCGGCCGGCTACTCCCCTGCCTTGGTCATGAAGATATACGGCAGCAAAGCTCGGTTGTATTCGGCAGCAATTCCATCCACACCTCCGATGGACGAGGCCCCGAACGCCGATTCCTCCGGTGACGTCGGCTACCGACTGGTCGAGAGGCTCGTCGGCCGCAGGGAAGCCGACGAAACTGATCCATGGGCGATGCTCGCCATACTCGTGCACGAAGCCCCGGACCCGGACGCCGCCCGGGCCGAGATCAAGGAACGCTACGTACACGGGATTGCACGACACATCGGTGACACGTCGCCCGATCTGGTGCGCAGCCAACTGGTTGCTTCACTGATGCTCGGGCTTGCCACCGGTATGCGGACTCTCGACCTCCTCGGAGAGGACTCGTTGTCGTCGAAAGATCTGGTCCAGCACTACGGGAGACTCATTCAAACGATCGTCGACGAAAGTTACCCGGTCTCCGAGCACGAATCGGACAACAGTGGCACGGTGGAGGGATGACGACCTACCGATACCTCGACGCTGATCGAAATCTTCTCGAAGAGAAGGATTTCGAAACCGAGCAGGACGCCCAGGAATACCGACTCTCGGTCCTCGGTGCCGAACACATCGAGCCCGCCGACGAATGATCCGGCTCGGAAAAACGACGCTGCCTCTCGTCATCCGGAGACGGGCGAGTACTCGACAGGTATGAAAAGTTAGGGCCGCGCACCCACCTTCTTCGCGATGACGGGCTGAGAGCAGGACGGATTCGACCCTGCCAGGCTGCTACATCCGACCGAACAAGGCATGCTGATCGTGTGCATACTTTCGAGGTCTGGGCGCCCACACCGGAATCGGTCCGGGTCGAAGTCAACGGCATCACTTACGACATGGACCGCACGGACGACGGATGGTGGCGAGCCGAGGTCGACTGCGACACCCAGGCTCGCTACGGATTTGTCGTCGACGGCGACATCCTTCCGGATCCGCGGTCACCACGCCAGCCCGAAGGCGTGCACCTTCTCTCCCAACTGCACCAACTGCACGAGGCGTCCTGGACCGACTCTCAGTGGACCGGACGGCAACTCCCAGGATCGTCCGTCTACGAACTGCACATCGGAACGTTCACCACCGAAGGAACTTTCGACGCCGCGATCGAACGTCTCGATCACCTGGTGGACCTCGGCGTCGGGTTCGTGGAGATCATGCCGGTCAACGGCTTCAACGGAACTCACAACTGGGGCTACGACGGTGTGCTCTGGTACACGGTCCACGAGATCTACGGTGGTCCGGACGGATTGCAACGCTTGGTGAATGCGGCCCACGAACGCGGGCTCGGCGTGATCTTGGACGTGGTCTACAACCATCTGGGCCCGTCGGGCAACTATCTCGAACGGTTCGGACCCTACATCGCGGACGGCGCGAACACGTGGGGCCGAACGATCAACATCGGTGGTCCTGCATCGGGCGAGGTTCGCGAGTACATCATCGGCAATGCCTTGCGATGGATGCGCGACTTCCACATCGACGGCCTACGTCTCGATGCCGTCCATGCATTGGTCGACCACACCGGAACGCACATCCTCGAGGAACTCGCGGTCCGAACGGAAACACTGTCGGCCCATCTGGGTCGACCGCTCACGTTGATTGCCGAAAGCGACCTCAACGACGCCACTCTCATCACGCCGCGCGCGGCGGGCGGGTTCGGCTTGGACGCGCAGTGGGACGACGACATCCACCACACCATTCACACGGCCGTGTCGGGCGAACGCCAAGGTTACTACGCCGACTTCGGATCCCTGGAATCCCTGGCAAATACATTGCGGCGCGGATTCTTCCACGCCGGAACGTACTCGTCATTTCGAGGGCGGGTCCACGGACGTCCGATCGACATCACCCATCAGCCGGCCAGCGCTCTGCTCGCATACACGTGCACCCACGATCAGATCGGCAACCGCGCGATCGGTGACCGCCCCAGCGCCTATCTGACGCCAGGACAGTTGGTGATCAAGGCGGCACTGGTCCTGCTCTCGCCGTACACGCCGATGCTGTTCATGGGCGAAGAATGGGGAGCCACTACCCCGTTCCAGTTCTTCACCTCGCATCCGGAACCGGAACTGGGCGAGGCCACCGCCAAGGGCCGCAAGGCGGAGTTCGCAGCCCACGGTTGGAACAGCGACGACATTCCGGATCCACAAGACCCCCAGACATTTCTGCGGTCGAAACTGGACTGGAGCGAGCGAACCGACGAGACGCCCGCGCGCGTCTTCGAGTGTTATCGCGATCTACTGGCCCTGCGTAAGAAGCGAATCGAGATCACCGACCCTTGGCTCGGGCACCTGCACGTCGACTACGACGAGGAAAAACAGTGGATCACCCTACGCCGCGGCGCTTTACAAATCGTGTGCAATCTGGGAACGGACGCGGCCTCGGTCCCGGCCGGCGGAACCCCCATCCTCTGGTGGGATCCGCCGACACAGGACGAGACCGCGTCCGCAACCCTCGTGCCTGGGCACTCGTTCGTCGTACTCGAAAGCTGACTAACCCTCGAGATTCCGCACGTATTAACGCTTCGCGTTCTCTGGTGTACTTCGCAGCATCCGCAAAACCAATGCGGCACTGACGAACAGAACCAGAGCAGTCGCACCGGCAGCAACGTGCATACCGTCGACGAACGCCGACTTCGCGGAATCGGCAAGTACCGAACCGAGTTCACCCGGTAGGTACGTTGCTTCCTGCAGCGCACCGCCGAGGGTGCCCTGCGCAGCGTGCGCCTGATCTGCTTCGAGCATGGACGTGTCGATTCCCTTACGGAAGATCGCCATCACCACGCTGCCCAGGATTGCCACGCCGAGCGCGATGCCGAGTTCGTACGCAGTCTCCGACACTGCGGACGCAGCGCCGGCACGCTCGGGTTCCACCGAACTGACCACAAGATCCGAGGTCAACGTCAATGCAACACCGACACCTGCACCGGCCAGACCGAAGCCGATCACGAACATCAACGGCCCGCTGTCCACCCCGAGGGCGAGCAGCATCGCAGCGCCGATACCGGCAACCGCGAGGCCTGCGCTGAGCACGTGAGACACCGACCACCGGCGAATCAACCAGGCCGCCGCAACCGCGGTGAATGCGCTGAGCAACATACCCGGGAGCATCAGCAAGCCGGCGTCGAGCGCCGAGTTACCCAGCACCAACTGCAGGTACTGCGAACCGAAGAACAGGACACCTGCCAGCGCGAAGATCGAGAGCAGGTTGGTGATGACGGCGGTGGAGAACGACGCGTTGGCAAACAGTTTCAGATCCAACATCGGATCCTTCAGCATCCGCTGACGACGCACGAACACGTAGCCGGCCGCGAGACCGACAAGGCCGATCACCAGCAACGTGATGCTGACGCCGTGCACCACGGATTCCTTGACCGCGTACACCAGCGGCAACATGGTCGCCATCGACAGACCAGCGCTGACGAGGTCGAATCGACCCGGATTGGGGTCCTTCGACTCCGGGATCAGGATCGGGCCGAGCACGACCAGCGCGATCATGACCGGGATGTTGATCAAGAAGACCGAGCCCCACCAGAAGTGCTCGAGCAACCAACCACCGACCAGCGGGCCGGCCGCGGTACCGCCACCTGCCATCGCGCCCCAGACGCCGATCGCCTCGGTGCGCTGACGCGGGTTGACGAAGATCGTGCGGATCAGACCGAGGGTGGCCGGCATCAGCGTTGCACCGGAAATACCCTGCAGCACGCGGGCGGCAATGAGCATCTCGGGACTGACAGCGAGAGCGGCGATGATCGAGGCGAGACCGAAGCCGACTGCGCCGATCAGGAGCAGTTTCCGCCTACCGATCCGGTCACCGAGCGTACCCATGGTGATGAGCAGACCGGCGAGCACGAATGAATAGACGTCGATGATCCACAGCAACTGCGTGCTGCTCGGTTCGAGGTCGGCGCTGATGAACGGAAGCGCAAGATCGAGCACCGTGCCGTCGACTGCGATGAGCAACACAGCAAAGGCAAGGACTATCAAGCCCGCCCAGTCACGCTTTGTCGCCCGAACCTCGTCGGGATTGATTGCAGACGTGTGATCTGCCGACACTGACATTTCTCCCCTGCGACTTTCTCTGAGTTCTCTCCGGAAAAAATTCACTGCACCGTCCAGCCGGTACAGTAGGTCTACGGTAACAGTGAACCGTCTGAGCGGTAAAGTTATTTCCGGGTAGGGTCACATCACATGGCTGCCGACACTCGCGATCGAATTCTCGACGCACTGGAGAAGCTGCTGCTGGTCAGCGGCGTCGCCCAAGTCACGCTCGAAGGCGTTGCCGCCGAAGCCGGGGTTTCCAAGGGCGGACTCCTCTATCACTTCCCCAGTAAGGAAGCCCTCCTCGCGGCGATGGTCCGCAGACTCGGGGAACGCTCTGATCAGCAACTCGACGACGCCGTAGCCGGCGGAACCACGGTCACCGAGTTCTACCTGCAGATCCCCGATGCGAACGAAAGCGAAGAACTCTCACTCTTTCGCTCGATCATTGCTGCGCTCCGAACAGTCGACGGACAACACGACGAAATCCAGAAAGCCGTCACACATGTGATGCGAAGCTGGGACAAGGGCCTTCAGACCGAGATCGCCGACCCGGTGCAGGCCGAGATCATCCGACTCGTCGGCGACGGCCTGTATCTGGCAGCCATGCTCGGACTCCCCCAGCCGGACCCCGAACTGCATCGACAGGTAGTCGAGCGACTGCGGCCCTGACCGGGGGCGTCCCTTACGTCAGATAGCGGTACGCCGGGCTTCCCGGTTCGAGCCTCTCGGACTGCATCGGCGCGTGCTCCATCCGCTCGAGCAACGACGCCAAACCGTCGGCGGAACCGAGTTCGATACCCACCAACGCGGCACCCGTCTCGCGATTGTTTCGCTTGACGTACTCGAAGAGCGCGATGTCGTCGTCCGGCCCCAGCACGTCCGAGAGAAACCGGCGCAACGCTCCCGGTTCCTGCGGAAAGTCGACCAGGAAGTAATGCTTGAGCCCGAGGTGAACGAGCGAACGCTCGAGGATTTCGCCGTAACGGGAGACGTCGTTGTTGCCACCGGAGATCAGGCACACGACGGTCGAGCCCGGCTCGAACGTCAGATTCTGAAGTGCCGCAACGGAAAGCGCGCCCGCGGGTTCGGCGATGATGCCCTCGCTCTGGTACAGCTCGAGCATCGCCGTGCAGATAGCGCCTTCGTCGATCTGATTGACGACAAACGATTCCGAACCGGAACGCGTCTGAAGTTGACGAGCCACCAGCGGCAACGACGCGTGTGACACGACGGCAGCACCCAGACGTGAGACGACCTCGTAGGGAACGTCACCGATGCGCTTGACGGCGGCACCATCGACGAACGGATCGACGTCGGGAAGGGTCACCGGTCCTCCGGCAACAAGCGCGGCCGTCATGGACGCGGCCCCGGACGGCTCGATCCCGACGATCGACGTTTTCGGCGACCGCTCGTGCAGATAGGTGGCTATGCCCGCGATGCAACCGCCCCCACCGACCGGCACGACAATCGTGTCGAGAGGTGCGTCGAGTTGCGTGAGGATCTCGGCTGCGATGGTTCCTTGCCCCGCAGCGGTGCGTACGTCGTCGAACGGAGGAACCATGGTTGCACCGGTTTCGGCTACGTCCTCTGCGGCCGCAGCGGCGGCGGCGTCATAGGTCTCACCGATCATGAACAGTTCGACAAACACTCCGCCGTGAGCGCGGATGCGATCACGCTTCTGCTTGGGCGTGTTGGCCGGCACGTAGATCCGACCCTTGATCTGCATGGTCCGACACGCGAAGGCAACGCCCTGCGCATGGTTGCCGGCACTGGCGGTCACGACGCCCGCCGCGCGCTCGGCCTCGTTGAGCTGAGCGATCAGGTTGTACGCGCCGCGAATCTTGTACGAACGAACGCCTTGGAGGTCCTCACGCTTGAGGTACACGTGTGCGCCGGTCAACGCCGAAAGACGGTCGCTGTACTGCAACGGTGTCGCCGCAATGACGTGCTGAATTCGCTCGATGGCCGCGTCGATCTCCTGCGCGTCGAGCGCGGGGACGGTGGACTTCGTTACTACGACATCGGGCGAGTTAGACACTCCGCCATTTTCGCACGTCGGGGATCAACCTTCCCACCACCCCGCCGCAACCTTCCCACCACCCCGCCCCGCATTGTCTGCGAGGCAGGGCGGGGGCAGGTCAGCCGCGCGGATCCAACTGCGAGGGACGTGGCACGTTCCGCAGATTCGACTTGGCCATCTGTACTGCCTCGCCGACGCCGCCGTTCATCACCATCTTCGACATCGCCAAGGCGAAGCCCTTCATCTGACCGCCGGTGATGGTGGGCGGCAACGACAATGCCAGCGGATCGGTCACCAGATCCACGAGGGCCGGTCCGTCGTGATCGAGCGCCGCGCGCAGACCGGATTCGATGTCGGCAGGATTCTCGATGCGCCGCGAGAAGATTCCGAGCGCAGCGGCGACCGCCGCGTAGTCGACCGCGGGCACGTCGACCCCGAAATCCGGAAGGCCGTCGACCAGCATCTCGAGCTTGACCATTCCGAGCGTCGAGTTGTTGAACACCACGATCTTGACCGGCAACTTGTACATGGCGACGGTGACCAACTCACCGAGCAGCATCGACAATCCACCGTCGCCCGACACCGAGATGACCTGTCGCCCCGGGCTGGACCATGCCGCACCCATCGCATGCGGGAGTGCATTGGACATGGATCCGTGCAGTGCCGACGAGATGAAACGTCTCGATCCGTTCGGATTGAGGTAGCGCGCCGTCCACACATTGCACATGCCGGTGTCGGCGGTGAAGATTGCGTCGTCCGCAGCCAGATCGTCGAGGATCGAGGCCGCATACTCGGGGTGAATCGGCGTGCGCTGCTTGACCGGATCTGTGTATGCACCAACCACTTTGGTCATCAAAGTGTTGTGCTTGGCGAGCGTGTCCTCGAGGAATCCGCGGTCAGCCTTTCGATCGAGCTGCGGAATGAGTGCACTCAAGGTACTCGCGACGTCACCGTGCACGGCCAGATCCAGGCTGGTTCGACGCCCCAACCGCTCCGCCGCGATGTCGATCTGAGCAGTGCGAACGTCGTCGGGCAAGAACTGATCGTAGGGAAAGTCCGTACCGATCAGGAGCAGGAGATCGGCGCCGTGGATACCGTCGTGCGCCGCACCGTAACCCAGCAATCCGGTCATCCCGACGTCGTACGGGTTGTCGTACTGGATCCATTCCTTGCCACGCAGTGAATGCCCGATGGGAGCGCCGACGGTTTCGGCCAGCGCCAATACTTCCGCGCGTGCGTCTCGCACACCGGCGCCGGCGAAGATCGCGACTTTGCGCGAGCCGTTGATCACATCTGCCAACGCCTTCACATCACCGGCATCCGGAACGACTGTCGGCCTTCGCGTTTCGACGAGTGTCGGCGGGGTGCCTTCGGCTGGGCAGTCGGCAATGTCGCCGGGAAGCACGATCACCGAGACGCCGTTTCGAGCGACCGAATGCTGAATGGCAGACTGCACCACGCGGGGTGATTGCACTGGCGTACTGACGAGTTCGGTGTAACTCGAACATTCGATGAAGATCCGCTCGGGATGCGTCTCCTGGAAGTAGCCCATACCGATCTGCGCACTGGGGATGTGTGAGGCGATCGCGAGGACCGGGGCGCCCGAGCGATGAGCGTCGTACAGGCCGTTGATCAGGTGAAGGTTTCCGGGGCCGCAGGATCCTGCACACACCGCGAGTTTTCCGGTGATCTGGGCATCTGCTGCGGCGGCAAATGCGGCTGCTTCCTCATGACGGACGTGTATCCAGTCGATTCCGCCCTTTTCAGAACCACCGGTGCGACGAACCGCATCGACGATGGGATTGAGACTGTCTCCGACAATTCCGTAGATCCGACTGACACCCGCGTCAACGAGCTGCTGAACCAATTGATCTGCAACGGTTTTCGGACTCATCAGACCTCCATGACACACTCACGGGCGTCGGGATCGCCGACCCCCGCGAGTGACGATTTACTTGTGGTTTATGCAGTGCTTCTTGTGGACTGCCGTTTCGTGAGGACTGCGTTACTTGGGTTCGAGCACGAACACCGGGATCTCACGATCGGTCTTCGTCTGATAATCGGCATAGTCGGGGTACGCAGCGACAGCGCGCTCCCACCAGACCGCCTTCTCGTCTCCGGTGACTTCACGAGCTACGAGGTCGAAGACCTGCGTCGCGTCACGCAGCGTGACGTGCGGATTCGCTATGACGTTGTAGTACCAGACCGGATTCTTCGGGGCGCCGCCAAGCGAAGCCACTACGGCATACGAACCGTCGTGCTCGACGCGCATCAGCGGCGTCTTCCTGACCTTGCCGGACTTTGCCCCGATGGTCGTGAGAACGACGACGGGCATGCCGTTCATGTCGTTTCCCTCGGTGCCGCCGGAGTTCTCGATGCGTGCGACCTGATCGGCGGCCCACGACGCTGGACTGGGTTCGTACTCACCTGTGATTGGCATGTGTACCAGTGAACACCCACTCGACTGCCTTGGCCACCGAACCACGCCGACCAGGTCTGTCGCCGGCGCACTCCCCTGGTTGATCGATTAAGTGAGCTGCCGATCAATAAAGTTCGCTTGCCCGAACTCTCATCTCTGGCTACTCTGAAACCACAGCTTCGAACAGCCGTATCAGCTAGCCGCGCCACATCGTGAAAAAGACTGCACCGGGAAAGGGACGAGATGACCACCGCAGATATCTCCACTCGCGAATCACACCCCTCACCCGATCATTGCGTCGATCTGGCCGGGACTCGGTGGCCGCTGTACAAGATCGAAGCTCTGGTAGTCGGTTTCGTGCTGTTCGTCGTCGCAGGTGCCGTCACGCAGTCGATGCAGGTGGCCGTACTTACTGCCGCAACAGCAACGGTGATCACCTGGTGGACGCGACGTGTTCACTACTCACGCACCACCTGATCACTGCACTCCCCGATCTCTGACGGACCACGAAGGGGCCTTGCTGCATCAGCAGCAAGGCCCCTTCGTTCGATTCAGGTCCGCTCGGTCGGCGGTCAGACCGTCAGACAGCTCGGTCCGAGCAATGCCTTCAGGTCACCCATCAGCGCTGAGGACGGTTCGACCCGAAGGACGTCGTCGACCTTCCACAAGCTGATTTCGGTTCCTCCGATCAGCCGGACATGTACGTCGGACGTTCCCGGATGCCTGGTCAGCACCTGCTTGAGAGCACTGAGCTTGTCCTTGGTGCATTGTCGTAGCGGCAACGAGACCGACAGCGGACGCGCGACCCCGATCGCCGAGATATCAGGCACCGCAAGGTCGTTGCCGATCAGCGACATCCGATCGTCACGGATCGAGACGCGAGCCTTGACCAACACGATGGCATCCTCGGCGATGTCCATTCCGTACACGGCGTAAGCCTGTGGGAAGAACAGCACCTCGATTCCACCCACGAGATCTTCGAGTTGCACGATGCACCAGGTCAGACCGTTCTTGTTGACCCGGCGATCCACCGAGGCGATGATGCCGCCGAGAGTGACCTGGGCGCCGTCCTGAACGCCGCCTTCGAGTATCGCGGCGATGGACGTGTCGGACTGCTGCCGAAGAATGTGCTCGACGCCGTTGAGCGGATGGCCGGAGACGTACAGCCCCAACATCTCTCGTTCGAGTGCCAGGCGATGCTTGGAGTCCCACTCTTCCTCGGGAATCTTGACGTCGAACACCGAGGTGATCGACTCGTCAGCCTCAGCCCCGCCGAAGAGGTCGAACTGGCCGATCGCCTCCGCCTTCTTGGTGCTCATCACGGAATCGATGGCGTCGGCATGAACCAACATCAGACCCTTGCGCGGATGACCCAACGAGTCGAAAGCACCGGCCTTGATGAGAGATTCGGTGACCTTCTTGTTGCAGGCCATCGCGTCGATCTTGCCGAGGTAGTCGGAGAAATCGGTGAACTTCGACTTCTCGGTACGCGCCTTGATGATCGAGGCCACGACGTTGGCGCCGACGTTGCGCACCGACCCCATACCGAAACGAATGTCGTCGCCGACGGTCGCGAAGTCGACTCGCGATTCGTTGACGTCCGGCGGAAGCACGGTGATGCCCAACTTGCGGCAGTCTGCGAGGTAGATCGCGGACTTGTCCTTGTCGTCACCGACAGAGGTGAGCAGACCGGCCATGTACTCGGCCGGGTAGTTCGCTTTGAGGTACGCAGTCCAATACGACACGAGCCCGTATCCGGCGGAGTGCGACTTGTTGAACGCGTAGCCGGCGAAGGGAAGGACCGTGTCCCACAGCGCCTTGATGGCCGCCTCACTGAAGTTGTTGTCCAGCATTCCCTGACGGAACCCGGCGTACGCCTTTTCCAGCTCGGACAGCTTCTTCTTACCCATGGCGCGACGCAGCAAGTCGGCCTGACCCAGGGTGTAACCGGCCACCTTCTGCGCCAGTTGCATGATCTGCTCCTGGTAGATGATCAGGCCGTACGTCTCCGAGAGAATCTCCGCGAGCGGCTCCTCCAACTCGGGGTGAATCGGCTTGACGTCTTCCAAGGCGTTCTTGCGCTTGGCGTACGAGATGTGGGCGTCCACACCCATCGGTCCCGGTCGATACAGCGCCAATGCGGCCACGATGTCGCCGAATCCGGTGGGCTGCATCAGTTTCAGCAACTCGCGCATACCGCCGCCGTCGAGCTGGAACACGCCGAGAGTGTCACCGCGGGCGAGCAGTTCGTAGGTTGCCGCATCGTCCATCGGCAACGTGTCGAGGTCGAGGTCGATGCCGCGGTTGGCTTTGATGTTCTCGAGGGTGTCACCGATGACCGTGAGGTTTCGCAGGCCGAGGAAGTCCATCTTGAGCAGACCGATGGCTTCACACGAGGGGTAGTCCCAACCGGTGATGATGGCGCCGTCCTGGGCGCGCTTCCACACCGGGATAGCGTCGGTGAGCGGTTCGGACGACATGATGACCGCGCAGGCGTGCACACCGGCGTTACGGATCAGCCCTTCCAGACCCACCGCTGTCTTGTAGATCTTCGCGACGTCCGGGCTGGAGTCGATGAGCGCCCGAACCTCGACGGCCTCCTTGTACCGCTCGTGCTTCGGATCGGTGATACCGGAAACCGAGATGTCCTTGGCCATGATGGGCGGCGGCAGTGCCTTGGTGATCTGATCGGCGATGGCAAAGCCCGGCTTGCCGAACTGGACGCGAGCCGAGTCCTTGATGGCTGCCTTGGTCTTGATGGTGCCGAAGGTGATGACCTGGGCGACCTTGTCGTTGCCCCACTTGTCCGTCGCGTAGCGAACCATCTCGCCGCGACGGCGATCATCGAAGTCGATATCGATATCGGGCATGGACACGCGCTCGGGATTGAGGAATCGCTCGAACAGCAACCCGTACGGGATGGGGTCGATGTTGGTGATACCCATCGCGTAGGCCACCAACGAACCGGCAGCCGACCCTCGACCGGGTCCGACGCGGATCCCGACGTCCTTGGCGTGGTTGATCAGGTCGCCGACCACGAGGAAGTAGGCCGGGAAGCCCATTTCATTGATGACGCCGATCTCGTAGTCGGCGCGGGCGAGGTACTCCTGCGGAGGTCCGCTCGGGAAGCGGCGGTCCAGCCCGCGCATCACCTCGGCGCGCAGGAAGGTCTGCTGCGTGTGGCCCTCCGGGACCGGGAAGATCGGCATGCGGTCGTGGAACGCCCAGACGTCGTCGTACGACTGCACGCGCTCGCCGATGGCAACGGTGTTGTCGCATGCCCCTGGTACTTCGTTGTCCCAGATGGCGCGCATCTCGGCAGCGGACTTGAGGTAGTAGCCGTCGCCGTCGAACTTGAAGCGCGTCGGATCCGAGAGCGTCTTGCCGGTCTGGATGCAGAGCAGCGCCTCGTGGTTCTCGGCGGCGTCCTTGGTGACGTAGTGGCAGTCGTTGGTGGCAAGCGGCGGGATACCGAGTTGCTTGCCGATGTCGAGCAGGCCCTCGCGCACACGGCGCTCGATCGAGAGACCGTGGTCCATCAGTTCGAGGAAGAAGTTGTCCGGTCCCCAGATCTCCTGCCACTTCGCGGCAGCTTCGAGAGCTTCGCGATCGTGACCGAGACGAAGACGCGTCTGGATCTCACCCGACGGGCAACCGGTGGTGGCGATGATGCCCTCGGCGTGCGATGCGATGAGCTCCTCGTCCATGCGGGGCCACTTGCCGAGCTGGCCTTCGATGGACGCGAGCGAGGACAGCTTGAAGAGGTTCCGGAGCCCGGTCGCGTTCTCGGCCACCATCGTCATGTGGGTGTACGCGCCGCTACCGGAGACGTCGTCGGACTTCTGGCTGCGGTCTCCCCACAGAACTCGCTTGGTGTTGAAGCGGGATTCCGGCGCGATGTAGGCCTCGATGCCGATGATCGGCTTGATGCCGGCGCTCTTGGCTTCGTTGTAGAACTGGCTGGCGCCGTACATGTTTCCGTGGTCGGTCATGCCGACGGCGGTCATTTCGAGACGAGCGGCCTCCTCGAACATGGCGCCGACCTTGGCCGCACCGTCGAGCATCGAGTACTCGGTGTGATTGTGAAGATGTACGAACGAGTCAGCCACGTGCGCCTCTCTGAAGGTCTGGGAGCGAGATCGAGTGTATGCCGCGCTGCCGACACGTTCGGCGACCGCCATCGTGGAGTCGCAGCGTGCCGCCTCGGATCACGTGACCGGAACCTCAGGTTCGACGCTCGACCTCATCGAACGCCGAGAACGCCGGCTTGCGACGAAGGTGTCTGTCGTGAAGATCACCAGCGCGGCCCAGATCAGAACGAAGCCGATCCACCGTGACGCCGGCATGTCCTCGTGCATGACGGCCACGCCCCACGCCATCTGCAGCGCTGGGGTGAGGTACTGCAGCATGCCCATCGTCGCCAACGGAACTCGCTGAGCGGCGACGCCGAAAAGGAGCAGTGGCAGCGCGGTGACAGGGCCGGCCGCGAGCAGCAACAGGCTGTGTCCGGCGCCGCTGCTGATGAAGGCGCCGGCCCCGGTCAGGCCGAGGAACACGAGGTAGCCGACCGCGAAGGGTGCGGCAACAACTCCCTCGGCGGTCAAACTGGTTCGAGGATCGAGCGGAACGACCTTCTTGACCAACCCGTAGGTGGCAAACGAACCGGCGAGCACCAATGCGACGATCGGTGGTTTGCCGAAGTCGACCGTGATCACGACTACTGCCGTGGCGGCGAGGACGAGCGCGGCAACCTGAGCGCGGCGCAATCTTTCGCGGAAGATCACGACGCCGAGCAGAACGGTGACCAGCGGGTTGATGAAGTACCCGAGGGCCGCCTCCACGACGCGGCCGGACACCACGGCATAGATGTACGTTCCCCAATTCACCGCGATTGCCGCTGAGGCCGCAGTCACCAGGAGCCAGGTGCGTGCGCTGATTCCGCGAAGTGATCCGAGGCGGCCGGCGCAGGCCAACACGATCAGCATCAGCAGAAGGGTCCACACCACTCGGTGCGCCAGGATCTCGACCGGATCTGCGAAGTCGAGAAGCCCGAAGAAAGCCGGGAACGTTCCCCACAACAGGAAAGCCGCTACTCCGTAGAAGATCCCCGAGGACGAACCGGATCTACCGCGTTTGTCCTCGCTCACGGGACCGGGCCGTCGTCGGGGCCGGGAGCAACGACGTCCACGTACTCCGGCAGCAAGGGGCGAACAGCCGCGAACCACGGCGAGGCGTCGGACGGCAATGCCTCCACTGCACGGACATTCGACTCACGTCCGATCGCTTCGAGTCCTTCGGGAGTAGCTCGCACCAGCACACCCACCGCGCAGGCGCATCCGGCGGACAATTGCTTCGCCGACGCGAGCGCCACCTGTTGCTGGCGATCGGTGTCGCCGCCGAGCGCGACCAATCGCGTGGCTGCAACACCGGGCGATCTGCGCACTGCCTCGTCGTTGTCGGGAACGGGTACGGACATGAGCGGCGTCTGGACGCGCTCGATCGGTACTCGAAACATGACCCTCGCCACCCGAACATCGGACACGCGAACACTCGAAACCTGAGAGCTGCTGGTCGTCGTCGTGATGACCTCGTCGACGGTGAGTGCCTTCGTGAACGAGACCAAGGCCCACACCGGCCCGTCGACCGACGCAACAGAATCTCGCGCTCGATCGAGGTAGTCCGGCACAGCTTCCCCACTGTCCGGACCGAGAGTGTCCGTCCTGATCGGCGGGGTCGGCACGGGATTCGCGAACCCCACACCGACCACCGCCGCCACTGCGACGACGGCCAACGCGGGAACAAGCCCGCGCGGTGTCATGAGGACCGGAGAACTTCGAGTGCGTGTTCGAGATCCTTCGGGTACTTGCTCTTGATCTCGACCCAGCGACCGTCCGCCGGATGTGCGAATCCTAGAGACACGGCGTGCAGCCACTGGCGCTCGAGGCCGAGCCGTTCGGCAAGTCGAGGGTCCGCGCCGTACGTCAGGTCGCCGCAGCACGGATGGCGCAATGCCGAGAAGTGCACGCGAATCTGGTGTGTACGACCGGTCTCGAGGTGCACGTCCAGCAGACTCGCGGCCTGGAACGCCTCGATGGTGTCGTAGTGCGTGACGCTGGGCTTGCCGTCGGCCGTGACCGTGAACCGCCAGTCGTTACCGTGGTGGCGTCCAATTGGGGCGTCGATGGTTCCGCTGCTCGGGTCGGGGTGTCCCTGTACGAGAGCGTGGTAGCGCTTGTCGATTGTCCGCTGCTTGAATGCCCGCTTGAGCAGCGTGTACGCGCGCTCGGACGTGGCAACCACCATGACGCCCGACGTACCGACGTCCAGACGGTGGACGATTCCCTGGCGCTCGTGGGCACCGGACGTCGAGATCCGGAAACCGGCCGCGGCGAGTCCACCGATGACGGTCGGTCCTGTCCAACCGACGCTGGCGTGCGCGGCAACTCCGACAGGCTTGTCGACTGCCACGACGTCGTCATCGGCATAGAGGATCTCCATCCCCTCGACCGGCGTCGCCTCGATGGTCAACGGCCGCGGTGGTTCGGGCAAGACGACCTCGAGCCACGACCCTGCGGTCAGACGATCGGACTTGCCGACAGCCACACCGTCGACGAGTACTGAGCCTTCCTCCGCGAGTGTCGCGACCACGGTGCGCGAGAGTCCGAGGAGGCGCGCCAAGCCCGCGTCGACGCGCATGGCGTCGAGGCCGTCGGGCACTGGCATCGAACGGGATTCCCTCACTTGGTTTCCCCCTCGGCTGCTGCCTTCGAATCGGTGAGCTTCTCGTCGTCCGTCTTGTGATCACGCAGACGTTCACCGTTGGGTTCGAAGCCGAACAGTGTCAGGATGACGAGCAGGATCGCGCCACAGACGATCGCGGAATCCGCGATGTTGAACACCGGCCACCAGCCGACGGAGACGAAGTCCACCACATGTCCGCGCATGATTCCGGGAGAGCGGAAGAATCGGTCGACGAGGTTACCCAGCGCGCCGCCGAGAACCAGGCCGAGACCGAGCGCCCACCACGGTGATCGGAGTGTGCGGCCGATCTTGATCACACCGATGACCACACCGATTGCGACGAGGGTGAGGATCCACGTCATCGACGTCGCCATCGAGAACGCTGCCCCCGGATTGCGCACCATCGTGAATGTGACCACGTCACCGATGATTTCGATCGGCTGCCCCGGCTTGACTGCGGCGACAGCCCACACCTTCGTGAGAATGTCCGAGAGCAGGATGACCGCCGCGATGGCAATGAGCGTGGTCAGCTTGCGGGGCTTCGCAGCCGACGACTCGGCCGGGTCGCCGCCCTCAGATTCCGCAACTTCCGGTTTCGCGTCTTTCTGCTGCACGGTTTCGGGCTCGTCGGCCTTCGAGATTTCGGTAATCGGCTGATCCTCCGCGTTGACATCTCGGTCTGGGTGGTCTGTACTCACGCAACCATCATCCCTCATGTTCACCGCACCGGGTCACGCACTCTGCAACTGCGGCTAGCCTGGAGCGCGTGCCACTGCTGTCCACGACCGGCCGACGCGTTCCGTTCGCCCTCGCTGCCCTCGCTCTCACCACCGTTCTCACCGCTTGCGGCGACTCGGATCAACCTCCGAACACTCCGACCTCCTCGCCGAGTGAAGTCACTGTTCCGGTGACCGCCGCGACGGTCGAAGTACTCGATGCGGGAAGCGAGCCGCGCGAGGTTTTGCGCACGAACTTGCCTGTCGGCACCACGCAGACGGCGACGCTCGTCACCCAGGCCGTCGTGAGTCAACAGATCGATCAACAGCCGGCGCAGGATTTCTCTTCGCCGGAGATCACGATTCCGCTCTCGGCAAACGTGACAGCCGACGATCCCACGGCGGTCGTAGACCTGACGCTGTCGTCGATGACCTCGCCGGATGCAACGTTGCAGGCAGCACTGAGCGGGGCCGACGGATCTGCGGCTGGATTGTCCGTCACGGATTCGGGCGCCATCACCGCCCTACGGCTGAAGCCGTCCGCAAACTCGGCCAATGCCGCCCGCGCCGCGATCGAGCAGGCGCTCGGCCAAGCGGTGTACCGGACCGTTGCACTTCCCGACGCTCCCGTCGGTGTCGGTGCGCGTTGGGTGGTTCGCCAGCAAGTCAGCAGCGAAATCCTGCTCGACCAGACAACCACCGTCACTCTCACCGCACGCGAGGGCAATCGGCTCTCGCTCGCCGTGGACGTATCGCAGACCCCGCAGAGCCCGGTCTGGAACCTGGCCGGTGACGCCGGAACGCTGAACATCGATCAGTACGTCATGGCCGGCGCCGGAAACCTCACCGTCGACCTCTCACTCCCCTTGCCGATCGACGGACAAATGACCGTCGGCGGAGACCAGGCATACGGCGATCCGGACAGTTCCTCGGTGATCCGGCAGACCATCTCGAACAGCATTCGGTGGGAATCGTGAACAGTCGATCTCTTCTCTCACTGGGCCTGACGGCGACGGCGGCACTGTTCGTCGTGACCGGCTGCGGCTCGGACGAATCCCCCAGCAGCGATACGACTACGCAGGTTTCCGCACCCCAGGTCGGCTTGGCGCCGTTCACGGTTGCTCCGGCCGCACCACTGAGCGGGGCACCCCTCGACCGTGACGGCCTCCAACGCGCAGCGCTCACCCTCTCCGAACTACCCGCGGACTTCGACATAGTTCCCGATCCGGTCGACGACCTCGGCCTCGCACCGGCGTCGGAGAGTTCGGAGGCGGACAAGTCGAGCACCGATCCGGCGGTGTGCGCTCAGGTTCTGGCGCCGATAGCCACCCAGGCCACCGGATCCGTCGCCGACCTCTCCGACATGTTCACCGGCCCCGATTTCACGAGCATCGATCAGGACTCGGCTTCGTACGCCGACGGCACTGCGGCAGCAGCAGCTTTCGAGAAACTGCAGACGACTCTGGCTGGGTGCACAGAGTATTCAGGAACAGATGCCGACGGAACGAAAATCACCTATCGCGCCGGTGGATCGTCGGCGCCGAATGTCGGTGACGCATCTTTCGCTTACCGAATCATCACGGAGAGTGGCGGATTCACCCTGGTGGCCGATGCGATAGTCGCAGCTGTGGGGACGACGTTGACACAGGTGTCCGCGACGGCGCCGAGTCCGATCGCACCCGACGTTCTGCAGTCGATGGCCTCGGCTGCTGCGGATCGACTGCGCGCGCAAATGCCGTAGCAGCGAGCGGAACCTGCCCGGCCCGGGCGACTCGCGAATGATTCGGGACCACAGACCCTTTGACAACTGCCCGTCCACACTGAACGGTGAGAGTAGGTACGAAACAGACCAACGCGACACACTGATGTGAGGAGCCAGAGTTCATGCCGGAACCCAGAAGGTCAGATCACACCGATTACGTAGCCGTCAATCCGATCTTCTCGAGGCCAGGCGAGGATTCGGTTGCGTCGAAATACACACTCGAACCCGACGGCATGCTTCCCGAGACCGCCTATCAGATCGTCCACGACGAAACGATGCTCGACGGCAATGCGCGACTCAATCTCGCGACGTTTGTCAGCACGTGGATGGACGACCACGCAACCAAGCTGTATACCGAGTCGTTCGACAAGAACATGATCGACAAGGACGAGTATCCGCAAACCGCCGCGATCGAAACCTATTGCTGGCGCATCCTTGCCGATCTCTGGCACTCACCCTCTCCCAAGGACTCCATCGGCACTTCGACGATCGGTTCGTCCGAAGCCTGCATGCTGGGTGGCCTCGCGATGAAACGACGCTGGCAGCACGCACGAAAGGCCGCGGGTAAGTCCACGGACAAACCCAATCTGATCATGAGTTCCGCCGTACAGGTGTGTTGGGAGAAGTTCTGCAACTACTGGGACGTCGAAGCGCGCTACGTGCCCATCAGCGAAGAACATCGGACCCTCGACGGTCATGATCTGGACAAGTACGTCGACGAGAACACCATCGGCGTCGTCGCGATCATGGGTGTCACGTACACCGGCATGTACGAGCCTGTCCTGGAAATCTCGAAGGCGCTCGACGCCATCGAGGAGAAGACCGGCCTCGACGTCCCCATTCACGTCGACGGCGCTTCCGGTGCGATGATCGCACCGTTCCTGCAGCCCGAACTCGAATGGGATTTCCGGCTACCGCGCGTGCATTCCATCAACACCTCGGCGCACAAGTACGGACTCGTCTACCCGGGCCTCGGATGGGTGGTCTGGCGATCGCAGGATCTACTTCCCGACGACCTCGTCTTCAAAGTGAGCTACCTCGGCGGCAGCATGCCGACCTTCGCACTGAACTTCTCGCGCCCCGGCGCTCAGGTGATCCTGCAGTTCTACTTGTTCCTGCGTCTCGGTCACGACGGCTATCGCGCGATCCAGCAGTCCTCGCAAGACGTGGCGAAGTTCCTCGCCGAAGGGATCGGGAAACTCGACGCCTTCGAGCTGTGGAACGACGGGTCCGACATCCCCGTCTTCGCGTGGCGCCTCGCCGAGGGGCACACGTCCAACTGGACGCTGTACGACCTGTCGGACCGACTCCGCGGCAAGGGTTGGTTGGTGCCGGCCTATCCCATGCCCGATGATCTCGCAGATCTGACAGTGCAGCGCATCGTGGTTCGTAACGGGCTGAGCATGGACCTGGCGGCCAATCTGCTGCGCATCATCGAGGAGGAAACCGCGTTCCTCGACGAACTGGACAGCCCGATGCCGCGGCCGCGCGTCACCGAGGGATTCCATCACTGACGTCGCTTGTCGCACAAACGAGCGGCCGTCGACTCCCTTTCGGGAGTCGACGGC
>NZ_JBSGVT010000014.1:0-180553 GCF_053608585.1 Rhodococcus sp. NPDC055024 | reverse complement strand
TGCGGTCTTGGCCGGAGCCTTCTTGGCCGGAGCCTTGGTGGCAACCGTCTTCTTGGCTGCGGTCTTGGCCGGAGCCTTCTTGGCGGGAGCCTTGGTGGCAACCGTCTTCTTGGCTGCGGTCTTGGCCGGAGCCTTCTTGGCGGGAGCCTTGGCGGCAACCGTCTTCTTGGCTGCGGTCTTGGCCGGAGCCTTCTTGGCGGGAGCCTTGGCAGCAACCGTCTTCTTGGCTGCGGTCTTGGCCGGAGCCTTCTTTGCCGGAGCCTTCTTGGCTGCGGTCTTCTTGGCAGCAGCCTTCTTGGCTGCAGCCTTGGTGGCCGGTGCTGCTACGCCACGCTTGACTGCCGGGCCGGTGGCCGGAAGCTTCTGTCCACCAGCGATAACAGCCTTGAACTGCGCACCCGGACGGAAAGCCGGAACCGACGTCGGCTTGACCTTGACGGTCTCGCCCGTACGCGGGTTGCGTGCAACACGTGCTGCACGACGACGCTGCTCGAAGACTCCGAAGCCGGTGATGGTCACGCTCTCGCCACGGTGGACGGCGCGGACGATGGTGTCCACGACGTGCTCCACTGCGTCGGTCGCTGTGCGCCTGTCCGAACCCAGCTTTTCAGTCAGAACATCGATGAGCTCTGCCTTGTTCATTGAAATTCCTCCGCTAATTGTGGTCCACCGTCGGACCGACTGAGAACCACGGTAAACCTGATAACGGCAAGAGTCTATGTGCCACGCCAATTCTCATTCAACGTGACTGCGAAATGGTGACCTATTTCTCTTCCCGCGCGGAGTTGCGGATTTCGGTTCAGCCCTGCGAAATTCGAGCCGGAAGGGTAGTCGGTTTCCATGAAGGCCTTGACTTTTCGAACTCGGAAATCGCTTCTACCTGCCGCAATGTCAGTCCGATGTCGTCCAGACCCTCCAGCAGACGCCACCGTGTGTAGTCGTCAATATTGAACGGCACCACCGTAGTTCCGGCACTCACAGTCCGATTCTCGAGATCTACTGTCAATTCGAGTCCGGGCTGCTCTTCGAGCAACTTCCACAGCAATTCGACGTCGCCCTGCTCGACCTGTGCCGCTACGAGACCGGCTTTTCCGGCGTTCCCACGGAAGATGTCGGCGAACCGCGAAGCGATCACAACCCGAAATCCGAAGTCGGAGAGAGCCCACACGGCATGCTCACGCGAAGAGCCTGTGCCGAAATCGGGACCGGCAACGAGAACGCTTCCCTTGTCGTACGGAGCCAGATTGAGAATGAAGTTGGGGTCGGCACGCCAGCCTGCAAACAGCCCGTCCTCGAATCCCGTGCGCGTCACCCGTTTCAGGTACACGGCAGGGATGATCTGATCGGTATCGACATTCGAGCGTCGCAGCGGGACGCCGATACCCTTGTGCGTGGTAAAGGATTCCATCGAATTTCTCCTCGAGAAGGTAAGTGGGTCAGACCAGATCGGCCGGTGCCGAGAGCGTTCCGCGGACCGCCGTGGCCGCCGCGACGAGCGGGGAAACCAGATGGGTCCGACCGCCTTTACCCTGTCGGCCTTCGAAATTCCGGTTGGACGTCGATGCCGAGCGCTCGCCGGGAGCAAGCTGGTCAGGGTTCATTCCCAAGCACATCGAACAACCGGCCTGGCGCCATTCCGCCCCTGCCGCTGTGAAGATTTCACCGAGACCTTCACTTTCGGCTTGAGCACGCACCCGCATCGAGCCGGGAACGATGAGCATCCGAACACCCTCTGCCACATGGCGACCTTCGAGCACCTCGGCCACCGCGCGCAGATCTTCGATCCGTCCATTGGTGCACGAACCGACGAACACGGTGTCGACGGCAACATCCCGAAGCGGCATCCCGGCGTCGAGACCCATGTAGGTGAGCGCCTTCTCAGCTGCCTGACGCTCGCTCTCGTCGACGATCAGCTCTGGATCGGGCACACGGTCACCGAGTGGCGCACCCTGTCCCGGATTGGTTCCCCAGGTGACGAAAGGCGTCAATGCGCTTGCGTCGATGTGGACCTCGTTGTCGAATTCCGCACCCTCGTCGGTCTTGAGCAGCTCCCACGCGGCGACCGCTTCGTCCCACTCTGCGCCGGACGGTGCGTGCGGACGACCCTTGATGAACTCGTAAGTGGTCTCGTCCGGTGCGATCATGCCGGCGCGCGCTCCGGCCTCGATCGACATGTTGCAGATGGTCATACGAGCTTCCATCGACAGTTTGCGAATGGCCTCGCCGCGGTACTCCAGTACGTAGCCCTGGCCGCCGCCGGTGCCGATCTTGGCGATGACGGCGAGGATCAAGTCCTTGCTCGTGACGCCGGGAGGCAGCTCGCCGTCGACCGTGATCGCCATGGTCTTGAAGGGGCGCAACGACAATGTCTGCGTCGCCATCACGTGCTCGACCTCACTGGTGCCGATTCCCATTGCGAGCGCACCGAATGCGCCGTGCGTCGACGTATGACTGTCGCCGCACACCACAGTGGTTCCGGGCTGAGTCAGGCCCAGCTGCGGTCCGACCACATGCACGATGCCCTGATCGAGATCGCCCATGCGGTGCAAGCGAACTCCGAACTCCTCACAATTTCGGCGCAAGGTGTCGACCTGTGTCTTGGACACGGGATCGGCAATCGGCTTGTCGATGTCGATCGTCGGGACGTTGTGATCCTCGGTGGCGATCGTCAGGTCGGGACGGCGCAACGGGCGTCCGGCCAAGCGAAGTCCGTCGAATGCCTGCGGGCTCGTCACTTCGTGAACGAGGTGGAGATCGATGTAGATGAGGTCGGGATCCTGCCCCTCCCCTTTCACGACAACGTGGTCGTCCCACACCTTCTCGGCGAGAGTGCGTGCTTTCTGTGCCATGTCTTCCACCTCTGTACGTAGCCTCGCGTCGGCGGACTACGGGCTGGCCCGCCGCGCGTGAAGTAGGTCCCCAGCCTTCACAGCAGATGCAGACTGTCCCGAGGAAATGCGCTATCCCTCCAGGAAATGCGGTAGCATCCCACTATGCGAGAAACTGGTATCGACCTATGAGACAGCATAGCGGCATCGGCGTCCTGGACAAAGCAATGGGCGTGCTTCATGCGGTAGCTGAGGAACCGTGCAGCCTCACCGAACTCTGTGCACGAACCGGTTTGCCGCGCGCGACCGCCCATAGACTCGCCGTCGGTCTCGAAGTCCATCGACTCCTCACTCGCGACTCGGACGGTCAGTGGTGCCCGGGGCCAGGACTCGCCGAACTCGCTGCCACCGCTAATGATCCACTCATTGCGGCGGCCGGACTCATCCTCCCCCGCCTTCGCGAAATCACCGGCGAAAGCGTCCAGCTGTACCGCCGCGAAGGCACACAACGCATCTGCGTCGCATCGATGGAGCCGCCGACAGGTTTGCGCGACACGGTTCTCGTCGGGGCTCGGCTGCCGATGAATGCCGGATCCGGCGCCAAGGTCCTTCTCGCATGGGCAGATCCACAAACCCAACGGACCGTTCTCGCCGATGCGTCGTTCGGCGAACGAGTACTCCTCGAGGTGCGTCGGCGCGGCTGGGCACAGAGCGCAGCCGAACGTGAGCCTGGTGTCGCCAGCGTCGCGGCTCCCGTCCGCGACTCCGCAGGTGCTGTCATTGCCGCGATTTCGGTCTCCGGCCCCATCGACCGGATGGGTCGGCGACCGGGAGCGCGCTGGGCGGCCGACCTTCTCGCAGCTGCCGAAGCGCTCCACAAGCGTCTGTAATTCGTGACACAGTAAGGTCTTCAGATCCTCGAGCACGTAGGAGTACGACGCGACCATGGCAGGAAAGCAGCGTAGTCAGATCACGATGACCGAGGCCGAAATTTCGAGCTTCGTCGAAAAGAGCCGCACGGCAACGATGGCGACGTTGAGCGCTGACGGAATGCCTCACCTGATCGCGATGTGGTTCGCGATAGTCGACGGCGAAATCTGGTTCGAGACCAAAGCCAAGTCGCAGAAGGCCGTCAATCTTCGCCGGGACGCCCGTATGTCCGTACTGATCGAAGACGGCCTGACGTACGACACGCTCCGAGGGGTCTCGATGGAAGGCACCGGAGTGATCGTCGAGGATCCGGAAGCCCTCTTCGCGGTGGGAATCAGCGTCTGGGAGCGATACACCGGCCCGTACACCGACGATCTTCGCCCGGCCGTCGACGCGATGCTCCACAAACGCGTCGCGGTACGGTTCGTTCCCGATCGCACTCGTTCGTGGGACCACCGCAAGCTCGGGATGCCTGCGATGCCTCTTTCCGGCTCTACCGCACCGCCGCCGCAGCCCCGAGATTCGTGAGCAGAAAAATCACGAGCATTCGAATTCGGGCCGGCGTAGTTTCACCAACAGGCCCAACAACAAGGAGTGAGCATATGAGCGATCTCGACAGCAACACCCCGTCCGAACCCGAATCCCAATCGGAGGAGACCAAACGAAAGTTCCGTGAGGCCCTCGAACGGAAGAATCATCAGAACGCAAAATCGACCGACCATCGCGACGGACAGTCCAAGGTCCACAACACGCATGGCCCTGCCGATCACAAGCGAGAGTTCCGTCGTAAGAGCGGATAGCCCTGGGCGGACAACAGAGTGAGATAACGATCACCCCCAGTCGAATTCGATTGGGGGTGATTACTTTTCGCGACCCGATGAAGTTTTCCCGGACATAAGAAAATACCCTCCGATCAATGATCGGAGGGTATTTCCTTTGTAGCCCCGACGGGATTCGAACCCGCGCTACCGCCTTGAGAGGGCGGCGTCCTAGGCCGCTAGACGACGGGGCCAGGACACGCTTTTAAACGTGGTATTTCAGTCTTGCTCTTGGATGCTCAGCAAGCTTAGCTTGTCTGAGTCCGGCCACAAAATCGACCGGATTTCCGCTGGGGTACCAGGACTCGAACCTAGAATGGCGGTACCAGAAACCGCTGTGTTGCCAATTACACCATACCCCAAGGTCTTGCTCACCAGCCTTGCCCGATCCGCTTCGCTGTTGTGCTCGGCGGCTCGTCTCCGGCCGAAAAGAAGATTACCAGTACCCCTGCCCCAAATACCAAATCGTATGGTCACGGGAGGTTTTTGCTTCATTTTCGGCCGGAAGACCGCCCGATCTAGGCGGTTACGGCTGCCCTACCTGCTCGCAACCGCGCGAGAGAGACGTCGCGACCGAGCAATTCCATCGACTCGTAGAGCGGAGGGCTGATGTGAGAGCCCGTGATCGCCACTCGCACCGGGGCGAAGGCCTTACGCGGCTTGAGCTCCAGATCCTCGATGAGGGCTTTCTTGAGAGCTTCCTCGATGCATGCCGCCGTCCACTCGGAAACACCGTCGAGCGCAGCAAGCGATGCGTCCAGAACCGGTCCCGCATCTTCCTTCAGGTTCTTGGCCGCTGCAGCCGGATCGAGGGCAAACGACGCCTCGTCGACGAACAGGAACTTCAGCAGATCCCACGCGTCGGACAGAACGACGATGCGCGTCTGCACGAGGTCCGCAGCAACAGTGAACGTCGCTTCGTCGACGTCGGCACTGATGTGGCCGTGCTCCACCAGGAACGACTTCAGTCGGGCCGCGAAGTCGGCCGGCTCGAGCAAGCGAATGTGCTCGGCGTTGATCGCGTCGGCCTTCTTCTGGTCGAAGCGCGCGGGGTTGGAGTTGACCTTGGAGACGTCGAAGGCCGCCACCATCTCGTCGAGCGAGAAGACGTCGTGATCGTCGGCGATGCTCCACCCGAGCAGAGCCAGATAATTCAGCAGTCCCTCGGGGATGAAGCCCCGATCACGGTGAATGAAGAGGTTGGACTCGGGATCGCGCTTGGAAAGCTTCTTGTTGCCCTGACCCATCACGAAAGGCAGGTGCCCGAACGACGGTGTGAAATCGGCAACACCGATGCGGATCAATGCCTCGTACAACGCGAGCTGACGCGGAGTCGAGGACAGCAGGTCCTCGCCGCGCAGTACGTGGGTGATCTTCATCAACGCGTCGTCGACAGGGTTGACCAGCGTGTACAGCGGAATACCGTTGCCGCGAGTCAACGCGAAGTCCGGGACGGTGCCTGCTTTGAACGTGGTCTCGCCGCGAACCAGGTCGTTCCACGTCAGATCGTGATCGGGCATCCGGAGTCGGACGACGGGCTTGCGACCCTCGGCAATGTAGGCGGCGCGCTGCTCTTCGCTGAGGTCGCGATCGAAATTGTCGTATCCGAGCTTCGGATCGCGGCCGGCAGCCTTGTGCCGCGCTTCCACTTCTTCGTTGGTCGAGTACGACTCGTAGGCCTCCCCCGCGGCAAGCAGCTTGGCTACGACGTCGAGATGCAGGTCACGACGCTCGGACTGGCGATACGGCGCGTGCGGCCCGCCGACCTCCGGGCCCTCGTCCCAGTTGAGCCCCAACCAGCGGAGGGCGTCGAGGATGGCCTGGTAGGACTCTTCACTGTCGCGCTGCGCATCGGTGTCTTCGATACGGAACACGAACGTGCCGCCGTGGTGTCGTGCGAATGCCCAGTTGAACAAGGCTGTGCGCACCAAACCTACGTGCGGGGTTCCGGTGGGTGACGGGCAGAAACGGACGCGTACTTCGCTGTTGGTCATGGCTCACTTGGCTCGGCGATGGTGGATGGTCGTACTACAGGTTAGTCCGGTAGACCTTCCTCCATCCCCCCGATCACCTACCCGGTAGGACGTTGATTCTCGTCATGTCGCCGTCGTAGTAGGCGAGTAGTCGCTTGTCCATGACCTTTCGCCACAGCGGTGGCACCCACGCGCACACGATCATGACCGCGTAACCCGCGGGAAGTTGCGGCGCTTCGGCCGCACTGCGCAGGCTCTGGTACCGCAGACGCGGATTCGCGTGATGGTCGCTGTGGCGTTGAAGCTGATAGAGGAACAGGTTGCTGACCACGTGGTCACTGTTCCAACTGTCCTCTGGTGAGCAGCGAACGTACGAGCCGTCAGGCCTCTTTGCACGAAGCAATCCGTAATGCTCGAGATAGTTGGCGGTCTCGAGGAACGTGAATCCTGCAATCGCCTGAACGGCCAGCCACGGTGCGATTTCCCACCCGAACACCGCGATCAGGCTGCCGAACAGAACAACGCTCATCGCCCACGCGTTCAGGATGTTGTTCCGCCAACTCCAGGTCCGCCGTCCTTGACGCTTCAGTCGAGCGCTTTCGATCCGCCATCCCGAGCGCAGACCGCCGATGACACTGCGAGGCAGGAAGAACCAGAAATTCTCCTTGTAGCGCGAGCTGGCCGGATCCTCCGGCGTCGCAACGCGGACGTGGTGACCATGGTTGTGTTCGACGTAGAAATGGCCGTAGAAGGACTGCGCCAGCGCTACTTTCGCGAGCCACTTCTCGAGCTTCTCACTCTTGTGCCCTAGTTCATGTGCCGCATTGATTCCCACACCGGCAACAACGCCGGCAGTCATCGCGAGAGCGAACTTCTCCCCCGCAGCCATCGGCGCATTCACCCAGCACCACGCGACGAACACGAGACCGACGTATTGAAGGGGCAGGAACAAGTATGTGCACCAGCGGTAGAAACGATCCTCCTGCAGATGTGGAATCGCTTCGTCCGGCGGACTGTTCCCGTCCTCGCCTGCCAGAAGATCAATCAGAGGAATGACGATGACGATCAGCCACGCCCCGATAGCCCAGAAGAGCCCCAGGCTGAATTTGTCGACCAGGAACCAAGCAGCAAAGGGACTGAGCGGCACCAGCAAACCCAACGGCCACAGGTAGCGCTTCTTGTCTCGCCACACCGGCCGCTGCCCGTTCCGCGCGTCCCCAGCCGCCGTCCGGGAGGCTTCCGCGAAAGTCGTCATCTGTCACCACGTTTCTGCGCAATCCACTCGATTGCCCCATCGGCTTCTATCCAGTTATCGGCCACCCTACTGCTCAGCGTTACATTTCAGGGAATTTGGTCTGATATCGGTTGCGGCAGCAAACCCTCGCGGCGAAGGCCTCCAATCCGGGAATTTCGGTCATAATGCCAGGGCAGAGCTAACGAAGCTTTGCTTGACTCATGAAACCTGCAGGTCAGTCACGGAGTGCGATCGGCTGGAGTGGGGCGGCAATCCAGACCGCCCTCCAACCGATAGTTACCATCTTGCAACTTTTCTCGATGGACAACTCGCGAGCTCACGGCACGACGGAGGCCCCATCCGGTAAGGATGGGGCCTCCGTCTTCGTGTGACTGAACGAATCGGGTCAGATCAACTCTTGGCGGTCACCGGGTTCGTGAGCGTGCCGATCCCCGAGACCGTGACCGACACGGAATCGCCGTCGACGATCGGGCCGACTCCGGCGGGTGTGCCGGTGAGGATGACGTCGCCGGGTAGGAGGGTCATCACCGCCGAGATCCACTCGATGATCTTCGGAATGTCGTGGAGGAGGAAAGCCGTGCTGCTGTCCTGCTTGACCTGACCGTTCACCTCGGTCTTGATGTCCACGTCGGACGCGTCGAGGCTGGTTTCAATCCAGGGTCCGAGTGGGCAGAAGGTGTCGTGCCCCTTCGCACGCGTCCACTGCCCGTCGTGACGCTGATGATCTCGCGCCGACACGTCGTTGGCGATCGTGTAGCCGAGGACCACGCTCAACGCCTTCGCCGCGGGAACGTCCTTACACGGCTGACCGATGACTATCGCGAGTTCACCCTCGAAGTGCACCTCGTTGGAGGTGGGAGGCAAGACGATGGGGGCACCCGGACCGACGATGGACGTATTGGGCTTGAGGAAGATCACGGGATCCGCGGGAGCTTCGCCGCCCATCTCGGCAATGTGGTCGGCGTAGTTCTTACCGATGCAGATCACCTTGCTCGCCAGAATCGGGGCGAGAAGGCGAACATCGGCGAGTGGCCAACTTCGGCCGGTAAATGTGGGATTCCCGAACGGGTGCTCCGCGATCTCCTTGGCGACGAGGGCATCCTCTTCACCTTCGATACTGACGAACGCAACACCATCGGGACTGGCAATTCGACCAAGACGCATGAACGCAAGTCTATCCGGGTGCCGGATACGCCTGACGCGCGCAAGCCGAAAGGCTTACGCGCGTCAGTCTCGTTGGGAAGAACCCCTACAGTGCTGCGGTGATCCGGTCACCGATCTCCGTGGTGGAGATGGGGCCTTCGCCTCTCGTTGCCAGGTCCGCGGCAACTACCGCCTCGACCCGAGCGGCGTCGTCTTCGCGACCGAGGTGACGAAGGAGCAGTGCAGCGGACAGGATCGCGGCAGTGGGGTCGGCGATCCCCTTGCCTGCGATATCGGGAGCACTACCGTGCACCGGCTCGAACATCGACGGGTTGGTACCCGACGCGTCGATGTTTCCGCTTGCGGCCAAACCGATTCCACCGGTCACCGCGCCGGCAAGGTCGGTGATGATGTCACCGAAGAGGTTGTCCGTGACGATCACGTCGAAGCGCGACGGGTCGGTGACCATGTAGATCGTGGCCGCGTCGATGTGGCAATACGCGGTTTCGACGTCCGGGAACTCGGCGCCGACGGTCTCGATTGCACGCGTCCAGATTGCGCCCGCGTTGGAGAGCACGTTGGTCTTGTGAATCAAGGTGAGGTGCTTGGACCGGGTCTGCGCCAAGGCAAATGCGTAACGCACCACGCGCTCGGCACCGAACCAGGTGTTGATCGACACCTCGGTCGCGATCTCGTGATCGGTACCGACGCGGATCGCTCCACCGTTTCCGGTGTACGGACCCTCGGTTCCTTCACGAACCACGACGAAATCGATCTCCGGCTGAGCCGCCAACGGCGACAAAGCACCCGGATACAGCTGTGCGGGGCGAAGATTCACGTGATGATCGAGCTGGAAACGCATGTTCAGCAGCAGTCCACGCTCAAGGATGCCGGGTGCGACGATCCGCGGATCCCCGATGGCGCCCAACAGGATTGCGTCGTGCTGACGAATCTGGTCCAGCTCGTCGGCCGGAAGCAACTCGCCGGTGGCATTGTAGCGACGGGCACCGAGATCGTATTCGGTGGTTTCCAGATCCGGAACCAACTTGCCGAGCACCTTGAGCGCTTCGGCTGTGACCTCGACGCCGATTCCGTCACCCGGAATGACCGCAAGCTTCATGGAGTCCTCATCTCAGTAGAACTGTGCGCCTTTATTAACCGCGGGCGGTTAATAAAGGCGCACAGCAAAAACAAATCAGGAAAGGTCGACCTGGGCGACGCGAGCGTCGAGCTGCGAGACGATTGCCTCGACCTCGGTGTCACCGACGACGCGGTCGACGCGCAGGATGACCGTTGCGCCTTCGCCTTCGGCGTCCTGGCTCAACGCTGCGGCGAGAATATCGACGCCCGCGTTACCGAGAACCGTGCCGAGCACACCGAGAACGCCCGGACGATCGCTGTAGTGAACGACGATGTTGTGTCCCTCGGCGCGCAGGTCGAAGCTGCGTCCGTTGATGTTGACGATCTTCTCGACCTGCTGCAGGCCGGTGAGTGCGCCCGTGACCGACGTGACCGTGCCGTCGGCGGCAACTGCACGAACCTCGACCGCACTGCGGTGAGCAAGAGCCTCGGAGTGCTTCTCGACCGACACGGTCACGCCGCGCTGCTCGGCAAGTGCCGGAGCGTTGACGAACGTGACAGCCTCGTCGCTGCTGGCGGAGAACACGCCGCGCAGTGCAGCCAGACCGAGGATGTCGACGGTTTCGGCCGACAGCTCGCCGGTGGCGACAACCTGCACGGTCTGAACTGCCTCGGGCGACAGCGTCGCAGCGAGGAGACCGAGCTTGCGGACGAGCTCGAGCCACGGAGCAACTTCTTCGCCGACGGGGCCACCGGAGACGTTGACGGCCTCGGGAACGAATTCGCCTGCCAGAGCGAGGAGAACACTCTTCGCGACGTCGATGCCTGCGCGGTCCTGAGCCTCGGACGTCGATGCACCGAGGTGCGGGGTGACAACGACGTTGTCGAGACCGAAGAGCTTGGAATCGGTGCACGGCTCGGTGCTGAACACGTCGAGACCGGCGCCGCGAACCTTGCCGGAGACCAGTGCGTCGTAAAGGGCATCTTCGTCGATCAGACCACCGCGGGCGGCGTTGACGATGATGACGCCGTCCTTGGCCTTGGCGAGACGCTCGGCGTTGATCAGGCCGGCCGTTTCCTTGGTCTTGGGCAGGTGCACGGAGATGAAGTCGGCGCGCTCGACGAGCTCGTCGATGGTGACCAGTTCGATGCCGAGCTGCGCTGCGCGCGCTGCGGGCAGGTAGGGGTCGTACGCAATGATCGTGGTCTCGAACGCAGCGAGACGCTGCGCGAAGAGCTGGCCGATGCGGCCGAGTCCGACGACACCGACGGTCTTGCCGAGGATCTCGACACCGTTGAACTTGCTTCGCTTCCAGGTGTTCTCACGCAGGGTCTTGTCTGCTGCGGGAATCTGGCGAGCGGTCGACATGAGGAGCGCGACAGCGTGCTCGGCAGCGGAGTGAATGTTGGAGGTCGGTGCGTTGACGACCATCACGCCGCGCTCGGTGGCGGCGGGGATCTCGACGTTGTCCAGGCCGACACCGGCGCGGCCGATGATCTTCAGCTTGGTGCCGGCAGCCAGAACCTCGGCGTCGACGGTGGTGGCGGAACGGACGAGAATCGCGTCGGCCTCGGGTACCGCGGCGAGCAGCGCCGGGCGGTCGGGTCCGTCGACCCAACGCACCTCCACACCGTCACCGAGCGCCTCGACTGTGGACGGCGCGAGCTTGTCGGCGATCAGAACAACGGGACGGCCAGGCTGGCTCACGTGCAAACTCCCTGATTAGGTGGGTGTGAAGGTGGTTTAACCACCGATAGTTTAGTGCGCGCTGACTTCGAATCCACAACGCGGTAGGCAATACCACATAGTGGACACTTTCGCGGGCAAATTCTCGATGCAATATGAATCCGGCCTCAACCAGCCCGGAAAACAGCTCCGGCCCAATGCCGCGCTGGTTCAACGTAATTGAACCGGCGCGCCATCAGGCCAGTGGAGACGTGGAGCGTGAAACTGCGAATTACGCGGTTTCGGTGATCGGACGATCGACCCAGCTCATCAGGTCGCGCAGCTTCTTGCCGGTGACCTCGATGGGGTGCTCGGCGTTGGCCTTGCGCAGGCCCTCGAGCTCGGTGTTGCCGTTCTCGACGTTGGCAACCAGACGACGGGTGAACTCGCCGGACTGGATGTCGGCCAGGATCGCCTTCATGCGCTCCTTGGTGTCGGCGTCGATGACGCGCGGGCCGGAGAGGTATCCACCGAACTCAGCGGTGTCGGACACCGAGTAGTTCATGCGGGCGATGCCACCCTCGTACATGAGGTCGACGATGAGCTTGAGCTCGTGCAGAACCTCGAAGTACGCCATCTCGGGTGCGTAGCCGGCCTCGACCATGACCTCGAAACCGGTCTTGACCAGTTCCTCGGTGCCGCCGCACAGCACGGCCTGCTCGCCGAAGAGGTCCGTCTCGGTCTCTTCCTTGAACGTGGTCTTGATGACGCCTGCGCGCGTTCCACCGATGCCCTTGGCGTAGGACAGAGCGAGAGCCTGGCCTTCACCCTTGGGATCCTGGTCGATGGCGATGAGCGCAGGAACGCCCTTGCCGTCGACGAACTGACGACGCACCAGGTGGCCGGGTCCCTTGGGAGCGACCATGCCGACGGTGACGAACTCCGGAGCCTTGATCAGGTCGAAGTGAATGTTCAGGCCGTGACCGAAGAACAGCGCGTCGCCGTCCCTGAGGTTCGGCTCGATGTCGTTGGTGAAAATGCTCGCCTGAGCGGTGTCAGGTGCGAGCACCATGATGACGTCGGCCCACTCGGAAACCTCGGCCGGCGTACCGACCGTCAGCCCCTGCTCTTCAGCCTTTTCGCGTGACTTGGAGCCCTCCTTGAGGCCGATGCGCACATCGACGCCCGAGTCGCGCAGGCTCAGCGAATGGGCGTGGCCCTGGCTTCCGTAGCCGATCACAGCAACCTTGCGGCCCTGAATGATCGACAGATCGGCATCGTCGTCGTAGAACATCTCGACTGCCACAGTTCTCAACCTCTCCTTGGATTTTTACGTGTCTAAAAGTACTAGCGGGTGGCCGTGATCGACTTCGGCCCTCGACCGACTGCCACGACCCCGGACTGAACGATCTCCCGGATACCGTACGGATCAAGCATCCGCAGCAGTGCATCCAGCTTGGACCGAGTACCGGTCGCCTCGATGGTGACGGACTCCGGGGAGACGTCGATCACCTTGGCGCGGAACAGGTTCACCGTTTCGATGACCTGCGTGCGCACGCTTGCATCTGCGCGCACCTTGATGAGCACGAGCTCGCGAGCGACGGATGCTTCACCGTCCTGCTCGACGATCTTGATGACGTTGATCAGCTTGTTGAGCTGCTTCGTCACCTGCTCGAGAGGGAACTCGTCGACCGTGACGACGATGGTCATACGTGAGATCTCGGGGATCTCGGTTCCGCCCACCGCAAGGGATTCGATGTTGAATCCGCGGCGGGAGAAAAGTGCGGAGACGCGAGCCAGCACGCCTGGCTTGTCCTCGACGAGAACACTGAGGGTGTGACTGGTGCTCACTTCTGATCCTCCCCTGTGCCCGCGGCGGGTCCGGCTTGCTCGCGCGACATGGCTTCGTGGATGACGGCGGGCTCGGCAACTGCCTCGTCGTCGTCGAACAGCGGCCGGATGCCCCGGGCCGCCATGATTTCGTCGTTGCTCGTCCCGGCAGCGACCATCGGCCACACCTGTGCGTCGGCGGTGACGATGAAGTCGATCACGACAGGCTTGTCGTTGATGGACTGCGCCTCACGGATCGCAGCTTCGACATCTTCTTCGCGCTCGACACGAATTCCGTGGCAGCCCAATGCTTCTGCGAGCTTGACGAAGTCCGGGATGCGGATGGCGCCGTGCGTTCCGAGGTTGGTGTTGGAGTAGCGCTCTTCGTAGAAGAGTGTCTGCCACTGACGCACCATGCCGAGGTTGCCGTTGTTGATCAGGGCAACCTTGATCGGAATACCTTCGAGTGCGCAGGTTGCGAGTTCCTGATTGGTCATCTGGAAGCAGCCGTCACCGTCGATCGCCCACACCTCGGTGTCGGGCATGCCCATCTTGGCGCCCATGGCCGCGGGAACCGCGTAGCCCATGGTGCCGAGTCCACCCGAGTTGAGCCACGTGCGGGGCTTCTCGTAACCGACGAACTGCGCGGCCCACATCTGGTGCTGGCCGACGCCGGCACAGTAGATGGCGTCCGGTCCCGCGAGCTTGCCGACGGTCTGGATGACATACTCCGGGCTCAGCTGACCGTCGGTGGGGCGGTCGTAGCTCAGCGGGTACGTACGACGGATGTCGTTCAGGTACGCCCACCACACGGTGAGGTCGAACGTGGTACCCGTGGCCATGTCGGCACGGATCGCCTCGATGAGTTCGGTAATGACCTCTTTGCAGTCGCCCACGATCGGGACGTCCGCGTATCGGTTCTTGCCGATCTCGGCCGGATCGATGTCGGCGTGGATGACCTTGGCATCGGGCGCAAAGGAATTCAGCTGACCGGTGACGCGGTCGTCGAAACGCGCGCCGAGGGTGATCAGGAGATCGCTGCGCTGCAGAGCGGCGACCGCGGCAACGGTGCCGTGCATACCGGGCATACCGCAGTTGAGGTCGTGGCTGTCCGGGAACGCGCCGCGGGCCATCAATGTGGTGACGACGGGGATTCCGGTCAGCTCGGCCAATTCGAGCAGCTCCGGCGAGGAGTCGGACTTGATGACGCCGCCACCGACGTACAGCACCGGCGACTTGGCGTCGGCGATCAGACGTGCAGCTTCACGTACCTGCTTGCCGTGCGGCTTGGTGACCGGGCGGTATCCCGGCAGACGCATCTCCGGCGGCCACGAGAACGTGGTCTGCGACTGCAGGATGTCCTTCGGGATATCGACCAGGACGGCACCGGGGCGACCACTGGCTGCGAGGTAGAACGCCTCGGCCATGATGCGCGGGATGTCGATCGCGTCGGTGATCAGGAAGTTGTGCTTGGTGACCGGCATCGTGATGCCTGAGATGTCGGCTTCCTGGAAGCCGTCGGTACCGATCAGCGAGCGCGCCACCTGTCCGGTGATCGCGACGATCGGAACGGAGTCCATCTGCGCGTCAGCCAGCGGCGTGACCAGGTTGGTCGCACCGGGACCCGAGGTAGCCATGCACACGCCGACCTTGCCGGTCGCCTGGGCGTAACCGGTGGCAGCGTGGCCTGCACCCTGCTCGTGGCGCACGAGCACGTGGCGGACCTTGACCGAATCGAAGAGTGGGTCGTAAACCGGGAGCACGGCACCGCCGGGAATGCCGAATACCGTGTCGACCTCGAGCTCTTCGAGGGCTCGAACCACAGACTGCGCGCCGGTTACCCGCTCAGGCGGGAGCTGGCGACGGTTGGCCGTCTGGGTTGCGGCAGCCGCGGTTGTCGGGCTCGGTGTCCCTGACTTGCGCGGCGTTGGTTGAGGCCGTGCTGTTGGTGCGCTCACTGGGAAATCCTCTGATTTGGCTCCGGGCAACAAAAAACCCCCGTCAGCATCTGCTGAGCGAGGGTGGCGCGTCGTTATCTGGTGAGTTGAAAAATCGACTCAGGCGACGACGCGCCGGCCGATTACGAGCAACTCATTCTGTTTCACGCACTCGACAGTAGAGGCGCTAGTCGCGAACGGCAAACTTGGTGAGTCGACCGTCCCAGAATCTGAGATACATCGGCTGCAATGCGAAGATGTAGAGGTGTCAACTTCGCAGCAGCCCGTGCCACCGGCTCAATCATCCCACACGCCGAAACCACTTCGGCACGTCATCCGCATTTCGCAGCTCGCTTACATGGCGTGCGCGTTCCTTCTGTTCGCGGTCAGCTTCCCGATCTTCGGGTGGCCCGTCGCCTTCAGCTGGTTGCTGATCCTTCCGATCATCGCCGTCTATCTCGTCGCGCGACTGCGCACCACCGTCAGCCCTGACGGTCTCGAGGTCCGCTCGACGTTCTCCAAGCGCACCCTCGCCTGGGACGACGTCAAGGGTTTCCGCTTCCCGAAGCGCAGCTGGGCGCGCGCAGAACTCACCGACGGAACCGAGGTGACCTTGCCTGCGGTCAGCTTCGTCAGGCTTCCCGAGATCGCGATCGCCAGCGGCGGCCGCATCACTGATCCCTATGCATCGGCCGCAGAAGCCTTCGCCGCCAAGGAAGCCGAAGAGGAAGACGCAGCAGCAGAAGCCGAGGTCGAGTCCGACAACGCCGACAACGGTTCGGTCCAGCCCGAAGAGAAGCGCCAATAGCACGCGAGTAGCGTTAAAAGGCCCTCGCTTCTATTTGAGTGGATCAGCAACGATCACATAAGGAACACGCCCATGCCCCCGTTGAGGTCACGCACCACCACCATCGGACGTAATGCTGCCGGAGCCCGATCCCTGTGGCGCGCCACAGGAATGACGGATTCCGACTTCGGCAAGCCGATCGTCGCCGTAGCGAACTCGTACACCCAGTTCGTACCCGGCCACGTGCATCTCAAGAACGTGGGCGAGATCGTTGCCGAGGCCATCAGTGCAGCCGGCGGCGTCGCTCGTGAGTTCCACACCATCGCAGTCGACGACGGCATCGCGATGGGCCACGGCGGAATGCTCTACTCACTCCCGAGCCGCGAGATCATCGCCGACTCGGTCGAGTACATGGCAAACGCCCACACGGCCGACGCACTGGTGTGTATCTCCAACTGCGACAAGATCACTCCCGGCATGCTCAACGCCGCGATGCGTCTGAACATCCCGACCGTCTTCGTCTCCGGTGGTCCGATGGAGGCCGGTAAGGCAGTGGTCGTCGGCGGCGTGGCCCAAGCCCCCACCGACCTCATCACCGCGATCTCCGCCTCGGCCAACGATGCCGTGTCCGACGAAGGCCTCGACGAGGTCGAGCGAAGCGCGTGCCCGACGTGCGGGTCCTGCTCCGGCATGTTCACCGCCAACTCCATGAACTGCCTGACCGAAGCCCTCGGTCTCGCATTGCCGGGCAACGGCTCCACGCTGGCAACTCACAAAGCGCGTCACGCACTCTTCTCTCGTGCGGGCACCACAGTGGTCGAGGCTGCCCTCAAGTACTACCGCGACGGCGACGAGTCGGTTCTGCCGCGCAACATCGCGACCCCGGCAGCGTTCCGCAACGCAATGGCTCTCGACGTCGCCATGGGCGGTTCCACCAACACAGTCCTGCACACGTTGGCTGCGGCGCAGGAAGGCGAGGTCGATTTCGACCTCGACACCATCGACGCGATCAGCCGCAAGGTGCCGTGCCTGTCCAAGGTCTCCCCCAACTCGGACTATCACATGGAAGACGTCCACCGCGCCGGCGGAATCCCCGCACTGCTCGGTGAGCTTCGCCGCGGCGGACTCCTCGAAACCGACGTCTCCACCGTGCACACCAAGAGCTTCGATCAGTGGCTCGACGAATGGGACATCCGCTCCGGCAAGGCAACCGACGAAGCAATCGAGCTTTTCCACGCGGCTCCCGGCGGCGTGCGCACCATCGAACCGTTCTCCACGGACAACCGTTGGTCTGCCCTCGACACGGATGCGGCCGGCGGCTGCATCCGCGACGTCGAGAACGCCTACACCGTCGAAGGCGGCTTGGTTGTCCTTCGCGGCAACATCGCACTCGACGGTGCGATCCTCAAGACGGCCGGCATCGACGAGGAACTGTTCTCCTTCCAGGGCCCGGCGCTGGTCGTCGAGTCTCAGGAAGAAGCCGTCTCGGTCATCTTGCAGAAGAAGATCAAGGCCGGCGACGTTCTCGTCGTGCGTTACGAAGGCCCCAAGGGCGGCCCCGGCATGCAGGAAATGCTGCACCCCACCGCCTTCCTGAAGGGCGCGGGCCTCGGTAAGGAATGCGCACTGATCACCGACGGTCGTTTCTCGGGCGGAACCTCCGGACTGTCCATCGGCCACATCTCCCCTGAGGCCGCCGCAGGCGGAGTCATCGGACTCGTCCAGAACGGCGATCAGGTTCGCATCGACGTCGCCTCGCGCACGCTGGAGATCCTTGTCGACGACGACGTCCTCGCCGAGCGACGCGCCAAGATGGAGACCTCGGAGCGCCCGTGGCAGCCGGTCGATCGTCAGCGCACCGTGACGACAGCCCTGCGCGCCTACGCCGCCCTGGCAACGTCGGCGGACAAGGGCGCGGTTCGCTACGTTCCGTAAGTCCCGCCACGAACGGTAAAAGATCCCCGGCTGCTCTTCGGCCGGGGATCTTTTCTGTCGGCGAGAGACATGAATCGGGATCAGATCCACGCCAGTGCCGACATCTCGAGATGCACGTAGCCGGGAACCCGACTCCACCTACCGAAGACCACGATCGAGTATTTGGAGCCGAATTCCCTTGTACTGCATCGTGTAATGATGATCGGGTTCAGCGGCCTGTGGAACCGTCCAGACCGTGTCGTGACCCAGTCGATGGCCGGTCCAACCGTCGTCGCCGTACGCAGTGCCGTGATCGGAACGGACCTTTGCCAGACACCGGCGCGGTGAACTTATTGACTGCAAAACAGACCGACAGGTACCGAAGACTGGTCGACACGCGGAGCAATCAATCGGAACGATATGAGCTATCAGACATTTCAGACCGAATCGCGCGTCTGGCTCGTGAGCGAATTCACTTGGACGTAGGGTTCCAGACACCAACTGATCAATTCAGATACATGAGGGGGGATGACTTTCAGTCAGGTGATCATTTCGGTCAGTTCGAGCGACCTGACTTGCACACGGCGCTCACCAGTGGTTCCCTCATCAGGTCGCTGAGACGCACATCACAACGACGACAGTCAGCCACCGCCCGTCACCCACAAGGTCGACGAGGAAACAACCAAGGAGCAATACATGCCCGGAGTCGGCATATGGCGCACCAAATCCGTCGAGCAATCGATCGCGGACACCGACGAGCCTGAGACAAAGCTCAAGAAGGAATTGACCGCGAAGGACCTCACGGTATTCGGAGTCGCCGTCGTCATCGGCGCAGGCATCTTCACGCTCACTGCTCGAACCGCAGGCAATGTCGCAGGACCCTCCATTTCACTGGCATTCGTTCTCGCTGCCATTGCCTGTGGCCTTGCCGCACTGTGTTACGCGGAGTTCGCCTCCACTGTTCCGGTCGCCGGCAGCGCATACACGTTCTCCTACGCGACGTTCGGTGAGTTCGCGGCCTGGATCATCGGCTGGGACCTCATCCTCGAGTTCGCACTCGCCTCCGCTGTCGTCGGCAAGGGTTGGTCGCTCTATCTCGGCAACGTCATCGGTGCCAGCGGCAGTACCACCGCGCACATCGGATCGATCAGCTTCGACTGGGGCGCACTGCTCATCATCGGAGCGATCACGCTGATCCTCGCGATCGGCACCAAGGTTTCCTCGCGAGTCTCCGCTGTCATCACCGCAATCAAGATCGCGGTAGTACTGCTCGTCATCGTCGTCGGCGCGTTCTACATCAAGAAGGAGAACTACTCCCCCTTCATCCCGCCGTCCGAGGGGGCTGAGAGCTCTGCCAGCGGAATCCACCAGACATTGTTCTCCTGGCTGACCGGCGCCGGTGGAAGCAGCTACGGCGCATACGGATTGCTCGCCGCCGCCAGCCTCGTGTTCTTCGCCTTCATCGGTTTCGACGTCGTCGCCACCACCGCCGAGGAAACCAAGAACCCGCAGAAGTCGTTGCCGCGAGGAATCTTCGGCTCGCTCGCCATCGTCACGGTTCTCTACGTTGCCGTCACGCTCGTACTGACCGGAATGGTCAAGTACACCGAACTCAAGGACGGCAGTCCGCTGGTCGGCGATTCCAGCGCCACCCTCGCAACCGCATTCGAGGCCAACGGCATTGGTTGGGCACAAACCGCCATCAACTTCGGTGGCCTGGCCGGCCTCACGACAGTTGTCATGGTCATGATGCTCGGCCAGACCCGCGTCCTCTTCGCCATGTCCCGTGACGGCCTCATGCCGCGCAGCCTGGCCAAGACCAACGCCAAGGGCATCCCGATGCGCATCACGTTGATCGTCGGTGGCATCGTTGCCGTCCTGGCAGCGTTCTTCCCCATGGGCACGCTCGAAGAAATGGTCAACATCGGCACGCTCTTCGCATTCGTCCTGGTCTGCGTCGGCGTTATCGTCCTGCGCCGCACCCGCCCCGACCTGCCGCGCGGATTCCGCGTCCCACTGGTTCCGTTCGTTCCGATCGTCGCCGTGCTCGCCTGCGGTTGGCTGATGCTCAACCTCTCGGTCGAGACCTGGATCCGCTTCCTCGTCTGGATGGCCATCGGTGTGCTCGTGTACTTCGCCTACGGACACCGCAAGTCGGTCCTCGGCCGCAAGCTCAAGGACGGAACAGCCATCCCGTCTGCGAATGCCGATCCGGTACTCGTCAAGGACTGACCCTTCACAAACGAACCGCCGCCTTCCGATTCGGAAGGCGGCGGTTCGTTTTGGTTGTGCGAATTTCAGATGAGCGGATTGGCACCGTTCAGGAAGATCCAAGTGCAGACGCCGGCAGCGATGCCGAGAATCAAGACCACGAGCGACCCGACAAACGGGCGGGTGGCCCAGCCCCGACGACCATCCAGTGCGATACGGCCAGGACCCGTCAAGATGATGACGCCGGCGCAGATTCCCAGCAGCATCTCGTATTCGGTACCGGCCGGGGCGAAGTACTCGAGACCCGGGGCGCTCGCCTGACGCAGCGCCCACGCGTTGATCATCACGGCCAGAACCGACGCTGCCGCAACGGGAGTCAGCAACCCGAGAATGAGGAGCGCGCCACCCGCGACCTCACCGACGGCGCCGAGTATCGCCATCCACTTCGCCTGCTGGAACCCGGCATCCGCCAGCATCGTCTCGAACCCGCCCAGACCCGGCCCGTTCCAGATACCGGTCAACTTCTGCAGACCGTGCACCAATGCAGTTCCACCGACGGCCAACCGCAAGGCAAGCAAGCCGAGGTCGAGAGTGCCTCGACTCCGCGGAGCCTCCGTTGTACCTGCCACCGCTTCGGCGGTGGGGACAGCGGCGATCGGAGCGTCGTACGCCGTCTCACGCTCGAGAGCCACCGTCGGTTGATCTGCGCCCGGTGCGCGATACGTCGGTATCTGTTCGGTGAGGGAGTTGGCGTTCGTGGAACCGAAGTCAAGATCGTCGTCGGTACGCGGCAACGGGTTTTTGGCGCTCACCGTCGGAAATTGTTCGGTGGGCGAATCATACGGACTGGACACATTGCCCGTCGGCTTGTCCGCATCCGACAACTCGCTGGGATCTTTTCGCTCGTCAGTCACGTAGGTGAGCCTATGACCGATTCACGAACTCGACGGGGAACCTTGGTCCGGCGTGGCGGCATCGGTCGTGGGTTACGTAACGTCTTGGGCATGACTACGGGTAGGCATGCAGCGCTGGGCGCACTGGCTCTGGTGCTCGGGACATCGTTGCTCGCAGGTTGCGCCGACTTCGACGAATCGACTGCCTCGCCGTTCACACCCGAGCCGACCAACCAGGCCAGCGCCGAAGTGCAGCCGGAGAATCCGCCGCCCTCGACCACGCCGCCGGCGCCACGTACCGGCCCTCTCGGCCCCTGTCAGGACGCCGACACTGCCGTGATCGCAACCTGTCTCGACACCACGGGTGGGCTCGTCACACTCCCGGACGGGAACTCGGGGTTGGTCGCCGAACGTCGGACCGGTCGAATCATGCAGGTAGCGCCCAACACGACGCCCGTCGAGGTTGCCAAGATCGACGTCGACGGCAGCGGCGACGGCGGACTGCTCGACATCGCCCTCTCCCCCACATTTGTCGAAGACAATCTGATCTATGCCTACGTCACCACCGGTACCGACAACCGGGTGGTCCGCATCGCTCCGGGCGACACCGCAAAGGAAGTCCTCGGTGGAATTCCACGCGGCGCGAGTGGCAACGGCGGGTCACTGGAGTTCGCAGCCCCGGACCAGCTCATGGTCCTGACGGGCGATACCGGAAACCCTGCGGTTGCTCAGGATCCCGGCTCGTTGGCGGGGAAATTGTTGCGAGTCCGATCGTTGACGCCCACCGCAGCGCCGCCTCGCCCGGAAGTTGTTCTGTCCGGAATCGGGAACGGCGGCGGCGTGTGTGTGGATCCGGGTATCGCGACGTGGGTGACCGACCGAACCACTCTCGAGGATCGCCTCCAACGTGTCGGCTCCGACGGAACGGTGACGTCCCCCGCTTGGACGTGGCCTGACCGACCCGGCGTCGGAGGGTGCATTGCGGCGCAGGGAGTGGTAGCTGTCGCGCTGGGGGCCGGCAAAGCGATCTCGGCGCTGGCCGCAGATCCAGGAACAGGTGCCGTCACGACCGCGCCGTCGGCAGTGGCGAAAGACACGTACGGCCAACTGGGCGGTTTGGCACTCGGATCCGACGGTTTGATGTGGGCGAGCACGATAAACAAAACCGCGGGCGAGCCGGGTCCGAACGACGACAAGGTGGTCAAGATCCCGATGCCGAGTGGCAGCGGCGGGATCGACTGAGCCTCTGATTTCCATACGCACTTCCAGGACCGGTTGGCCAACCACGACAAAGGAGTCGGAATGAAGGCAATCCAGTACACGAGAATCGGCGCAGAGCCCGAACTCACGGAGATTCCCAAACCCGAGCCCGGTCCAGGTGAAGTGCTCCTGGAAGTCACCGCTGCCGGCGTCTGCCACTCGGACGACTTCATCATGAGCCTGCCCGAGGAGCAGTACACCTACGGCCTTCCGCTTACTCTCGGTCACGAAGGCGCCGGCCGAGTCGCGGCCGTCGGCGAGGGTGTCGAGGGGCTCGGCATCGGAAGCAATGTCGTCGTCTACGGACCTTGGGGTTGCGGCAACTGTTGGCACTGCTCGCAGGGACTGGAAAACTACTGTTCTCGCGCAAAAGAACTCGGCATCAATCCTCCCGGACTCGGCGCCCCCGGCGCATTGGCCGAATTCATGATCGTCGACTCACCTCGCCACCTCGTCCCGATCGGCGACCTCGACCCGGTCAAGACAGTGCCACTGACCGACGCCGGCCTGACGCCCTATCACGCGATCAAGCGTTCTCTGCCGAAACTTCGCGGAGGCTCGTACGCGGTTGTCATCGGCACCGGTGGTCTCGGCCACGTCGCCATTCAGCTCCTCCGCCACCTCTCGGCAGCCACGGTCATCGCACTCGACGTGAGCGCGGACAAGCTCGAACTGGCAACCAAGGTCGGCGCTCACGAAGTGGTGCTCTCCGACAAGGATGCGGCCGAGAACGTCCGCAAGATCACCGGAAGTCAGGGCGCCGCACTGGTTCTCGACTTCGTCGGCTACCAGCCCACCATCGACACCGCGATGGCTGTCGCCGGCGTCGGATCCGACGTCACCATCGTCGGGATCGGCGACGGTCAGGCGCATGCCAAGGTCGGGTTCTTCCAAAGTCCTTACGAGGCTTCGGTGACCGTTCCTTACTGGGGTGCCCGCACCGAATTGATCGAATTGATCGACCTCGCCCACGCCGGCATCTTCGACATAGCGGTGGAGACCTTCAGCCTCGACAACGGAGCCGAAGCGTATCGACGACTGGCCGCCGGAACGCTCAGCGGCCGCGCGGTTGTGGTCCCCGGTCTGTAGATCGACAGTATCCAGATCGACAGTATCCAGATCGACAGCGGTAAAACACTGATGCCCGGCCGAATTCGATTCGGCCGGGCATCAGTGTTCGCTACCGAGGACTAGCTGCACGCCTCGATGACAAGTTCCTTCACACGAGCCGCGTCTGCCTGCCCACGAGTGGCCTTCATGACGTCGCCGACAATCTTTCCGGCGGCCTGCACCTTGCCACTGCGGATCTTGTCCGCGATGTCGGGGTTGGCTGCGAGCGCTTCGTCGACGGCTGCCTTGAGCTTGGTTTCGTCACGTTCGACGACCAACTCCGGGTGCGCCGCGACAACCTGCTCCGGATCACCCTCGCCGTCGAGGACGTGATCGACGACCTGGCGAGCGACCTTGTTGTTGAGCTTGCCGCTATCGATGAGAGCGACGACCTGGGCAACCTGCGCCGGGGTGATCGGCAGAGCACCGAGTTCGACGCCACGGGCGTTGGCCTGCTGTGACAGGTAGGACAGCCACCACGACCGCGCTGCCTCGGGCGACGCACCGGCCTCGGTGGTCGCGATCACCAGATCGATGGCACCGGCATTGACGAGGTCGCGCATGACCTCGTCGGAGATTCCCCAGTCCTTCTGGATCCGCGCGCGGCGAATCCAGGGAAGCTCCGGCAAGGTGCCGCGCAGTTCTTCCACCCACTCGGCGCTCGGGGCAACAGGCTCGAGATCCGGCTCCGGGAAGTAGCGGTAGTCCTCGGCCGTTTCCTTACGGCGTCCAGCGGCGGTGGTGCCGTCGGCTTCCTGGAAGTGACGGGTCTCCTGGATGACCTCACCGCCGGCGTCGAGAACTGCTGCCTGACGGCGCATTTCGTAGCGAACCGCGACCTCGACACTTTTGAGGGAGTTGACGTTCTTGGTCTCGGTACGCGTTCCGAGTTCCTCGGCGCCGATCGGCATCAGCGAAATGTTGGCGTCGCAACGCATCGATCCCTGATCCATCCGCACGTCGGAGACGTCGAGGGACTTCAGCAGATCACGAAGCGCCGTCACGTAGGCACGGGCAACCTCGGGAGCGCGCTCGCCGGCACCGTGGATGGTCTTGGTGACGATCTCGACCAGCGGCACACCGGCACGGTTGTAGTCGAGTAGTGAGTGGCTTGCGCCGTGGATACGGCCGGTAGCACCGCCGACATGGAGGGACTTTCCGGTGTCCTCTTCCATGTGCGCGCGCTCGATGTCGACACGCCACGTCGTGCCGTCGTCGAGGATCACGTCGAGGTAGCCCTCGGTCGCGATCGGCTCGTCGTACTGGGAGATCTGGTAGTTCTTCGGCTGATCCGGGTAGAAGTAGTTCTTACGCGCGAATCGACCCCACGGTGTGATGGAGCAGTTGAGCGCAAGACCGATCCGGATCGCGGATTCGACAGCAGCTGCGTTCACCACCGGCAACGAACCGGGCATGCCCAGACAGACCGGGCACACCTGGGTATTGGGTTCGGCACCGAACTCGGTGGGGCACGGGCAGAACATCTTGGTCGCGGTGCCGAGTTCTACGTGCACCTCCATACCCATCACAGGCTCGTACTTGGTCAGTACTTCGTCGTAATCGAGGATGTCGGGCGCATCGACAGCAGTCATGGTGATCAGTTTATGCGTCTGCGGCTCAGCCGAAGAATGCGGCTGCCTCCTCGTAGCGCTCCTTGGGCACCGTCTTGAGTTTGCGGGTCGCCTCGGCGAGCGGAACGAGGTCGATGGACGTTCCGTGCAAGGCGACCATCTGACCGAAATCTCCGCGGTGAGCTGCGTCGGTGGCATGTACGCCGAAGCGGGTGGCAAGGATGCGGTCGTGCGGCGTCGGGGTGCCGCCGCGCTGAATGTGTCCGAGGACGGTGGTGCGAACTTCCTTGCCGATCCGACGCTCGATCTCGTTACCGAGCTGCTGCGCGACTCCGGTGAAGATCTTGTGGCCGAACTCGTCGATGCCACCCTCGCGCAGAGTCATCGACGCGGGATCGGGCATCGCGCCTTCGGCGACGACGCAGATGAAGTGGGAGTCGCCGCGCTGGAAGCGCTTCTTGACCATCGCGCACACCTCGTCGACGTCGAACGGTTGTTCCGGAACCAGCGTCAGGTGTGCCCCCGACGCCAGTCCGGCTTGCAGCGCGATCCAGCCCGCGTGCCGGCCCATGACCTCGACGAGCATGACGCGCTGGTGTGATTCGGCCGTGGTGTGGAGTCTGTCGATGGCGTCGGTGGCGACGGCCAAGGCGGTGTCGAAACCGAAAGTCACGTCGGTGCAGTCGATGTCGTTGTCGATCGTCTTGGGCACGCCGATCACGGGCACGCCACTCTCGGAAAGCCAACTGGCCGCAGTGAGCGTGCCTTCGCCGCCGATCGGGATCAGGACGTCGATCCCGTTGTCGTCGAGGGTCTGCTTGATCTGATCGAGACCCGCGCGCAGTTTGTCGGGGTTCACACGAGCGGTGCCGAGGATCGTGCCGCCGCGAGTGAGGATGCGGTTGATGCGATCGTCCGCGTCGAGAGGGACCTTGCGGTCCTCGAGAAGTCCCCGCCAGCCGTCCCGGAATCCGACCACGGTACTGCCGTAACGACCGGCCGACGTACGTACGACGGCGCGGATGACCGCGTTCAAGCCCGGGCAGTCGCCGCCGCCCGTGAGGATTCCGATTCGCATAGTGCAGCACCTCTCGTGACCGGATTGTGGATCTTGGTGTCCATCTTCCCCCAGTCACCGTATTGCCGCAGGATAGCGGCGTTGCCGAGCCGCAACGCCGCGCCGTACGGGATCACTAACCCGGCGTGACGAGCCCGCTTTCGTACGCCAACACGACTGCCTGGGCGCGATCACGCAGATCGAGCTTCGACAGCACCTTCCCGACATGGGTCTTGACGGTCTGCTCGGCGACGAACAGCCGCTCGGCGATCTCGACGTTGGACAATCCGCGGGCGATCAGTTCGAGGACCTCGCGCTCACGCGGGGTCAGGGCGTCGAGCGCTGCGGGCCGTGCGCGCGGGGCCGCCCGCCGGCTGGTCACATCGGCAATCAGCCGTCGCGTCACCGTCGGCGCCAGCAAGGCCTGCCCTTCGGCGACGACGCGTACCGCCCGAATCAGTTCCTCAGCCGGTGCGTCCTTGAGCATGAAACCGCTCGCCCCGACGCTCAGTGCCTCGTAGACGTAGTCGTCGATGTCGAAAGTGGTGAGCATGAGGACTCGCACCGGCGGTTCCCATCCGGCGGACAGAATCTGGCGGGCAGCGTCGAGTCCGTTCATCTCGGGCATGCGAACATCCATCAACACCACATCCGGACGCAATCGCGCGACCTCGGCGACGGCGATCTTGCCGTCCGGCGCATCGCCGATCACGCTGATGTCGGGCTGGGCGGAGAGTAGGGCTCCGAACCCTTGTCGAACCATCGCCTGGTCGTCTGCGATGAATACTGTGATGGGCACTCGGACAGCCTAGGCGGGCATCGACGGCAACTCGGCCCGGACCTCGAACCCTCCGTCCTCGCGCCGGTTTGCCAACAGCATGCCGCCTACGGCCGAAGCCCGCTCACGCATTCCGCGTATTCCATTGCCACCAGTGGTTTCCGACGCCGAGTGCTGATTGCCACCCAGTGGCGAAGGTCCGTTGTTCACGAGCGCGCTCACCGATTGCGGGCCGAACGCCACGGCGACTTCGATGGGTCCGCCAGGTGAATGCCTGGCCGCATTGGTGATCGACTCCTGAATGATCCGGTATAGCGCAAGTCCCGTGGATTCCGAGACCGACGCTCGATCTCCGTCGACTCGCCACGACACCGGAAGTCCGGCACGTGTACTGCCGAGCAGCAGTTCGTCCAACTGGTCGACGCCCGGTTGCGGGGCCGTCACCACCGAGTCGCCGTCGCTGCGCAGTACTCCGAGGAGACCACGAATCTCATTGAGTGCTGCTCGCCCTGTCTCACTTATCGATTCGAATTCGGTCCGGATCTCCGGAGTGACCGCATCGAGTCGGTACGGCGCACTCTGCGCTTGCACGACCACCATCGACATGTGGTGGGCCACGATGTCGTGCAAGTCGCGGGCGATCCGCGCCTTCTCCTCGAGGATCGTTCGCCGAGTGCGTTCGAGTTCACTGACTTCCTCCTGCTTGGCCAACTGGCGGCGCGAGAGAACCAACCAGCGGATCAACAGGCAGAAGACCACCAGGGCACTCAGCCCGACAGCCCAACCCGCTCCGTCGCTTCCCGGGGCGTTGCCGAGGAAGAGCAGCACCGTGGCGATCCAGGCGACACCGACAACCTGAATGGGCGCTCGCAGACTCACCGCGGCGAGCAAGCACATCAGCACGATGATGTGGACGACCTGCCACGGATAGTCGTAACCGGGCGTGTTGTCGAACACCAACGGGATGATCAGCGCCGACACCGCCGACACCGCCCACCCCAACGGTGCGTTGATCCGGATCAGGACAAACGGAAAGGCGGCCAACGCGGCGACGAACGGCATGATCGGCGGCGAAACATGATGCGTCAGTTGCAGTGTCGGCCACGCGATCGCGTAGAGGATCAAGGTGACCGCGACTATGACGAAGTTCCAGAACTGACCGTGGGCCACGAAACGGGTTGCGCGGCGCACTTTCTCCGAATGCACTACCGCCCCGTCGAGGCCGGACAGCATCGACCCGGCAGTGGCGAATGTCGGTGCGGGCGCATCCGGTGCGCCCCTGTTCTTCCTGCGGACCTTGATCACCCGTCAAGCCTATGAAGGCGAACCCCGAAAGTCCTCATACTGCAGAGTGAGATCCCCCTACCTCCGAGGTATCACAGGGGAGGGAATTCTCACCCGAATCGGCCTCGGAGAACCCCTCCACAGAGCGATGACCGCCAGGATTGTCCGTTCATAGCGTGAACGGCATGCGGATCACACGAGTGAAAGACCTCTCTCGAAGCGGCGGCACCTGGGCTGCCCTGGCCCTGGCGGCAACGGCGGCAATCATCGTCACTGCCGGATCGAGCGGCGCCGAGCCGCCGCGCACCGAGAACTCGAACGCATCCAGGGCGATCGCCACCGTGACTACCGCGGATGCCTCTGACGCTGTGACCACCATCCCGGCGGACTTTGCGGCATTCGCGGGCTACACCCCCACCGTCGTCGATGGATACCTCGCCAATCCTCACGGCGACTGCTCGTCGCCGGTCCCACTTCCCGACGAATTCGACTCGGCCTGCAAAGCGCACGATCTCGGCTACGACCTGCTCCGCTACGCGCATTCGCACGGAACTGAACTGGGGCCGTGGGCACGTCAGGTCCTCGACGGTCAGCTCGACGAGCGAATGCATGCCGCGTGTGAAGACCGCACGTCCTTTCTCTCACGAGGGTATTGCTTCGCGATGGCCGATGTAGCCGTCACAGCGGTGAACGGAAATTCTTGGCGCCAAAGCTATCTGACGCCGGTCACGGAATCGGGATTCGGTTACGGCACGGCCGGCGTTCTGGCAGTCTCCGCCCTCGGCTTCACCCTGATGCGATCGCGGCGCCTCGACCCGTCGAACGAGTTCTCCTACTCCCCGAAAGCGATTGCAGCATGAGCGTTCTGAATGCGTCACGGACCCCCGTCCTCGCCCGAGTCGGGGTGCTCGCACTCCCCCGAGTGTCGACGAGCGTCGCCGTGGCAGCGATGTCCGCCATCTCACTTGCTCCCGGACTGCTGCCGAGATCAGCCGTGCTCCAGGGTGCGTTCAGCGGTCTGCTCGTCGCGGCCGGACTACTGGCGATGTGGGCGTTCTCCGCGGTTACCCGTCGGCTCGTCTCCGATCGCGTGAAGGCTCGATTCGACGAACATCATTGGCGCATCAGTGCGTTGGGGTTGTCGACGGCCGCCACCGCGATTGCGATGTTCGCCGCCTCCAGTTGGCAGAACTCGTTGCGAGCGGCGATGGGAGCACCGCCTGCCGGACTTCTCCACTGGGCGGAGGCGGGTTGCATTGCAGCACTGACCGCACTTGGTCTCTGGGGCATCGGGGTCGGAATTTCGAAGGCGCTGCGGTGGATGGGTTTCGCGCGGAGCGTCGGCGCACTGGTCATGGGTGTTCTCGGAGTGCAGTTGGTAGTCGGTCCCGCCGTGTGGAACGGTCTTTCAGATTCATTCGACAGTTCCAACGCGTACATCGACACTGCTCTGACACAGCCACTTTCGGCCTCCGTGTCAGGCAGCCCCGAATCTCTCATCTCGTGGACGTCGATGGGCGCGGAGGGACGCAAATTCGTCGCAGCAGGCGAAGACTCGGTGCGCGTCTACGCCGGTTTGGATTCCGCACCCGACGCCGCATCGCGTGCCGCTCTCGCCGTGAGTGAACTCGATCGCGTCGGCGGCTTTGCCCGCAACAGCGTCGTGGTGGCCGTTCCGACCGGCTCGGGGTGGATCGACACGCACGCAGTCGACGGTATCGAGCAACGGTTCGGCGGCGACGTCGCGATAGTCGGCCAGCAATACTCCGACGCACCCAGCTGGGCGACGTTCCTGTTCAGCCGGGACGAGGCCGAAGATTCAGCCACCGTTCTGTTCACTGCGGTCGGTGCACACATCGCCTCGATGCCGACCGCAGAGCGACCGGACCTGTTCCTCTACGGACAGAGCCTGGGCGCCGTCGGGGGCAGCGCTGCGTTGATCGAGAAAAGCCCCACCGCCGCGTGCGACGTGTTGTGGGCCGGTCCCCCGGCGGGCGCGACGCGGACGGAGGGCGCAACCGTTCTCGCGAACACGTCCGACCCGGTGGTGTGGTGGTCCCCCGCCCTCGCGACGCAGAAGCCGGACCTGAGCCGCGCCGTCCAGGATGCTCCGATCCCGCAGTGGATTCCAGGCGTCACGTTCTTGCAGACGACCGCGGACATGCTCGGTTCGCTCGGTGTTCCCGCCGGCCACGGTCATCGCTACGGAACCGATCAGGGGACGGCTTTGGGGACCTGCTCCTGAAACTGCTGTGCGCCTTTATTAACCGCGGGGGGTTAATAAAGGCGCACAGCAAACAGGTCAGACTGCAGTCGCGATCGGGCCGCGTGCAGCTTCGTAGGCGGCACCGACACGGTAGAGGCGCTCGTCAGCCATGGCGGGCGCCATGATCTGCAGGCCCACCGGCAGGTTGTCGTCCGCAGACAGACCCGAGGGCACCGACATCGCGCAGTGTCCCGCCAGGTTGGTCGGCAACGTGCACAGGTCGGAGAGGTACATGGCCAGCGGGTCGCCGACCTTCTCACCCAACTTCCACGGGGTGAACGGGCTGGTCGGCGAGACCAGTACGTCTACCTTCTCGTAGGCCTTGTCGAAATCGCGCGCGATGAGCGTACGCACCTTGAGCGCCGAGCCGTAGTAGGCGTCGTAGTAGCCCGAGGACAGTGCGTAGGTGCCGATCATGATGCGACGCTTGACCTCTGGGCCGAAACCGGCGGCGCGGGTGGCGGCCATGACCTGGTCGGCGCTCATGTTGCCTTCGTCGACACGCAGTCCGTAGCGCATGGCGTCGAAGCGAGCCAGGTTGGACGAAACCTCACTGGGTAGCACCAGGTAGTACGACGCGAGCGCGTGCTCGAAGCTCGGGCACGAGACCTCGACAACCTCGGCGCCGAGAGCCTTGAGCTGCTCGACTGCGGCGTCGAAGGAAGCGATGACGCCGGGCTGGTAGCTGTCGGAGTGCAGTTCCTTGACAACACCGACCTTCACGCCGCGCAGGTCGCCATTTGCACCTTCACGTGCTGCGGCAACCACCGGACGCACGGGGGCGTCGATGGACGTGGAGTCACGCGGATCGTGTCCGGCGATGACCTCGTGCAGCAGAGCGGTGTCGAGCACGGTGCGACCACAGGGGCCGCCCTGATCGAGCGAGGACGCGCACGCGACGAGTCCGAAGCGTGAGACGGTTCCGTACGTCGGCTTGGTTCCGACCGTCGCGGTGACCGCAGCAGGCTGACGGATCGAACCGCCGGTGTCGGTACCGATGGCCAGTGGAGCCTGACGGGATGCGAGTGCTGCCGCGCTACCGCCACCGGATCCTCCGGGGATGCGGGTGACGTCCCACGGGTTGCGAGTCGGACCGAAGGCGGAGTTCTCCGTCGAGGAGCCCATCGCAAATTCGTCGAGGTTCGTCTTGCCGAGAATCGGGATGCCGGCAGCGCGCAGCTTGGACGTCAGGGTCGCGTCGTACGGCGCAACCCAGCCTTCGAGAATCTTCGACGCACAGGTGGTCGGCATGTCCGTCGTGGTGAAGATGTCCTTCAACGCGATCGGAACACCGGCGAGTGCCGAAGCGGGTTCGTTTCCGCCTGCGAGCGAGTTGTCCACTGCTGCGGCAGCTTCGAGAGCCTGCTCGCCGGCGACGTGCAGGAATGCGTGGTACTCGGTGTCGACGGCAGCGATGCGGTCGAGATGCGCCTGCGTGACCTCTACCGAGGACACCTCACGCGAGTGGATCTTGCCGGCCAGCTCAGCGGCGTCCAGCGTGGTCAGATCGGTCATTCGCCCTCTCCAAGGATCTGCGGAACCGCAAAGCGATCCTGTTCGACTGCGGGTGCTCCGGACAATGCCTGCTCGGGGGTCAACCCGGGCACGATCACGTCGGGGCGCGTCACGTTGGTGACGGCATTGGGGTTCGCCATGGGCGGGACGTCGTCGGCCGCAACCTCGGTGACCACCTTGACGTGGTTGAGAATCGAATCCAACTGACCGGCGAACTCGTCGAGTTCGGCATCGGACAGGGCGAGTCTGGACAGCCGCGCGAGGTGCGCGACCTCGTCACGGGAGATGGCAGGCACCGCGGGGCCCCTTTCGGAAGAGGACGTGAACATTGCCGGTCCAGCCTAGTTCCTCACCGACACAGACCTGTAAGCACGCCTGCTGTGTCGACCGGTACGCACGCCTACTGTGTCCACCGCCACGTCGAATCCACCTCGTGTTTCGCTCGTGTGACAAGCATGTGCACCCGGTGTGACCCCGCCGCGGCACCCACCACCGCAGGTTGGGCAAGTGCAAAGATGAGTAAGGCCCGGGTCGACGTGACCCGGGCGAGATCCGATCAGCGAAAGGCACGCACGTGTCGTACCTGCTTCGCGTCCAACTGCCCGACCGACCAGGCAGCCTCGGCGCACTCGCCGTGGCTCTCGGTTCCGTCGGCGCAGACATCCTCTCTCTCGACGTCGTGGAACGGGGCGACGGATTTGCCATCGACGACCTCGTCGTCGACGTCGAACCCGGCGCACTGCCCGACACTTTGATCACCGCTGCCGAGCATCTGCCCGACGTGCTGGTCGATTCGATCCGCCCGTACGCCGGGATTCTCGATACTCACCGCGAACTCGAGCTGATCGACTCCGTCGCCGCCGCCAGAAACGATCGACTACAGGTTCTCGTCGACGGCGCGCCGCGGGTGCTCCGAGTCGGATGGTGTGTCATCGCGGACTTGGGCAAGCGCGGGGCGTACCGCGTCGTCGGAAGCGCAGGCGCTCCGGAAACCCATGCCACCGACGTTCCGTGGATGCCGCTGGACAAGCCCACTGCCCTCGACGGCGAGGCGGACTGGGTTCCGGACGTATGGCGCGACATGAACACCAGCCTCGCTGCCGCACCTCTCGGTTCCGGCAATCGAGTCCTCATGCTCGGCCGCCCCGGTGGACCCGAATTCCGACCCTCGGAGATAGCTCGCCTGGGCTACCTCGCAGGAATCGTCGCGACGGTGCTGGGTTAACCGGCCTGGGTAATCAAGCCAGACCGCGAACCATGACGGTCAGTTCCATGCCGCGAATGGGCTCCCACGCGCGCTCGGGATCCGGGACAAAACCGTTGCGGTCGTAGATACGACGCGCATCGACCATCTCGGGCTGCGTCGAGATGACCACCGAGTGATCGCCGCGATCGTATGCGTCGGCGATCACTGCGCGAACCAATGCGGTTCCGGCGCCCGATCCCCGAGCCTGCGGCGATACCGCAAGCATGCGGAACTCGAGTTCGCCCTTCTGCGCGACGTCGGCGAAGGGCGTACCGGGCTCGGCAATCGTCAACGAACCCACGACCTGATCGCCGAGAACGGCAACCAGCACCCGCCCCTGCTCCACCCGAGTTGCGGTGTCGCGCAGGCGCTCCGCGTACGGGGATCCGTCGGCGACAAATCCGCCGCCCACGTACGACTGCACAGTCAGCTCGCCGACGGTCTCGAACTCAGCCGGCAGAACTTCACGAATCTCGATCATGGCGTCACTATGGCACCCCACACGTCAATCTCAGAAATCGGACAGAGTCACTCTGCTGCGTCCAATTCGGTGGGAGCGACTGCATCAGGGCCATCTTCGAGCAACCGCCGGAAGCCGTCCTCGTCGAGCACCGGCACACCCAATTCGACTGCCTTGTCGTGCTTGGAACCGGGCGCTTCACCAACGACGACGAAGGCTGTCTTCTTCGACACCGAACCTGCCGCCTTGCCCCCGCGCACCAGAATCGCTTCCTTCGCCTGATCTCGCGAGTACGTCTCGAGCGAACCGGTGACGACGATCGAGAGACCCTCGAGATTGCGCGGAATCGAATCGTCTCGTTCGTCCTCCATGCGTACTCCGGCCGAAGCCCACTTGTCGACGATCTGCTGGTGCCAGTCGACGGAGAACCACTCCACGACCGCCGCCGCGATCGTGGATCCGACGCCGTCCACTGCAGCCAACTCGTCGACCGACGCTTCCCGAATGCGCTGCAACGAACCGAATTCGCCGGCCAACGCCCTGGCGGCAGTAGGGCCGACGTGCCGAATCGACAGTGCCACAAGCACTCTCCAGAGCGGCTTGTCCTTGGCCGAATTGAGATTGGCCAGCAAGCGTTTTCCGTTGGCGGACAGTGCTCCCGCATTGGTACGGAAGATCGGAACGTCGATCAGTTTCTCGGCGTCGAGGGAGAAGAGATCACCCTCGTCGCCGATGACCTTCGCTTCCAGCAGACCGGTCGCGGCCTCGTATCCGAGCACCTCAATGTCGAATGCCCCGCGACCGGCAACGTGGAACACGCGCTCGCGCAACTGCGCCGGGCAGTACTGCTGATTGGGGCATCGCACGTCGACGTCGCCCTCTTTTGCCGGTGCCAACAACGTGCCGCACTCGGGGCAGTGCGTCGGCATGACGAACTCGCGCTCGGTACCGTCGCGCACGTCTGCCACGGGCCCGAGGACCTCGGGGATAACGTCTCCGGCCTTACGCAACACCACGGTGTCGCCGATCAGCACACCCTTGCGCTTGACCTCGGATCCGTTGTGCAGCGTGGCCAAGGACACAGTGGAACCCGCCACCGTGACGGGTTCCATGTGCGCGAACGGCGTCACGCGTCCGGTGCGCCCGACGCTGACCCGGATGTCGAGGAGCTTGGTCGTAACCTCTTCCGGCGGGTACTTGTACGCGATCGCCCACCGCGGTGCGCGAGACGTGGTGCCCAGACGTCGATGCAACGACATCTCGTCGACCTTGACCACCAGGCCGTCGATCTCGTGCTCGACGTCGTGGCGATGTTCTCCCCAGTACTTCATCTTCTCGACCACGGCGTCGGCGCCGACCACCCGCGAGGTGTGCGTGGACACCGGCAGACCCCAGGCGGCGAGGGCCACGTAGGCGTCGTACTGCGAAGCCGGATCGAAACCTTCCATGCGTCCGAACCCGTGGCAGATCATGCCGAGGCGACGACGCGCGGTGACGGCCGGATTCTTCTGACGCAGGGAGCCCGCCGCGGAGTTGCGCGGATTGGCGAACGGCGCTTTGCCCTCCTCCACCAGCGAGGCATTGAGTGCCGCGAAGTCCTCGAGGCGGAAGAACACCTCACCGCGCACCTCGAGCAGGCTCGGAATCGGGTACTCGTCCGTGGCGGTGAGCCGCTCCGGTATGTCGTTGATCGTCAGGGCGTTGAGTGTGACCAGCTCGCCGGTGCGACCGTCGCCGCGGGTAGCGGCGCGCACGAGTTTGCCGTTCTCGTAGACAAGGTTGAGCGCGACACCGTCGATCTTCACTTCGCACAGATAGTGCAGTTCGGGCCCGGTTTCCTGCTCTACCTTGGCGATCCATCCACGCAGCTCGGACTCGTCGAAGACGTTGTCGAGGCTGAGCATCCGCTCGAGGTGATCGACGGAGGTGAAGTCCGTCGCGAATCCGCCGCCGACCAGTTGCGTCGGAGAGTCGGCAGTCCGCAGATCCGGATACTGCTCTTCGAGAGCATTGAGCTGCCCGAGCAATGTGTCGAATGCACCGTCCGAAATGACGGGCGCATCACGAACGTAGTAGCGGAACTGATGCTGGCGTACCTCTTCGGCCAGCTCCGTCCACTGCTCGCGCGCCTCGTTGGGCGCTGGCTGCATTGCATCCGCGGTTTCAGTCACAGCTAGAAGATTATCGGGTCACACCGACACACCACATGACTCCACGCATCAGAACGCCGACGGATCGTCCACCAATGCCTTGCCGACGTCTGTGCTCAGCCGAAGAGCGGCACGAGCCCACTCCAGGCTCGCACCCGCAAGACCACAACGCGGAGTGACCGCGACCTGGTTCTGCAGGAGTTCACGCGAGAATCCGAGACGATCGATCAGCGTGACGGCGGGAATCGCGCACTCTTTCCACGTCACCGGCTTTTCCGGCTCCACGGACGGAACCAGACCGAGCGCCAATTCCTTGCCGGCGTCGAACAACTGGCCGATACCGTCGAGATCGCGTGAGCCGATGAGCGACATGTCGAAGCTCACGCCGAACGCCTGACTTCGCCTCAATAGATCCCACGGCATGTCGGCGCCGCAGCTGTGGACGATCGTGGGCAGCCCGCAACCGCTGATCGTCGAGTCGAGAACGGCGAGCGCCTCGGGTTCGGGCAGTGCCGGAACGCTCTCCATCTTGGTGCGCCCTGGCAGCGAACCGGCCAGTACGGCCGCGATCTGGGGCTCGTCCAACTGGATCACCACTGCGGCGCCGGTCCGGCGAGTGACCTCGGCCGCATGACGCGCGAGACCCTCACCGAGTGATTCGGCGATGTCGCGGAGCGCCCCGCGGTCGACGAGAACTCGTGAGCCGTTCGCGACCTCGATCTCGGCGCCGAGCGTCAACGGGCCGGCAGCTTGAAGCTTGATCACGTGCTCTCCGCCGACCAAGCGAGCCGACTCCCAAGCTTCCTCGAGAGCGTCGAGATCCTGATTCAGGAAGTCCTCGGCCCGCTTCGCGACGTTGCCCCGGCGAGGCACGACGCGATAGGCACGTGTCGAGGCGTCGAGGTTGATGTCGACCAAAATGGCCCCTGCCCGGCCGACCATGTCTGCGCCGAGACCGCGGCCCGGCAGCTCCACCAGATGTGGGAAACCGCCAAGCTCGCCGAGGATGGTTGCTGCACTTTCGCGGGCATCCGTGCCCGGCCAGGATCCGATTCCGGTGACGAGACCACCGATGGAAACCTGCTGCGTCACAGTGTGTTCGGCTCGGATTCGGTGCCCGAGATGGTGCCACTGCCGAGAACCTGGTCGCCCAGTTCGCTGTCGGGGCGATACAACACGACAGCTTGACCCTTTGCGACGCCGGTCAGTGGTTCGCGCAACGAAATCGAGATACCGCCGCTCGAAGTACCGTCATCGACGGCCTCCGCGACGGCCTGTGCCAGTCCGCCGTGCGCACGAACCTGCACCATGCATTCGACGGGGCCTTCCGGCGCCTGGCCCGAAGTCCAGATCGCACGCTGCGCCGAGATGGCCCAGACGTCGAGGTTCTTGGCCGAACCCACTCGGACCGTTCCGGTTTCGGGCTCGATCGCGGTCACGTACCGCGGGCGGCCATCACCCGCCGGACCTTCGACGCCGAGACCCTTGCGCTGTCCGATCGTGAAGCCGTGGACGCCGTCGTGCGCGGCGAGGACTTCACCGGAATCGGCGTCGACAACGCTTCCGGGACGAACGCCGATGCGCGCACCCAGGAATGCTCGTGTGTCACCGGTCGGGATGAAGCAGATGTCGTGGCTGTCAGGCTTGTTCGCCACAGCCAGGCCGCGCTCGGCCGCTTCCTCGCGGATCTGTTCCTTCGGGGTGTCACCGATCGGGAACATCGCGCGTGAAAGCTGCTCTGCCGTCAGCACACCGAGGACGTACGACTGATCCTTGTCCGCGTCGACCGCCCGGCGCAGGACGCCGTCTTCGAGGCGTGCGTAGTGACCGGTCGCCACGGCGTCGAAGCCGAGAGCGACCGCGCGATCGGCGAGTGCGGTGAACTTGATCTTCTCGTTGCAGCGCAGGCAGGGGTTGGGGGTCTCACCTGCCGCGTACGACGCCACGAAGTCGTCGATCACGTCTTCCTTGAAGCGATCGGCGAAATCCCAGACGTAGAAGGGTATTCCGAGGACGTCGGCGGCGCGCCTCGCGTCGCCGGCATCTTCCTTCGAGCAGCAACCCCGCGAACCCGTACGCAATGCGCCCGGCGCCGTGGACAGCGCAAGATGAACGCCGACGACGTCATGTCCGGCGGCAACAGCGCGGGCGGCGGCGACAGCGGAGTCGACACCTCCGCTCATGGCTGCGAGTACTCGCATCAGCGATCCCCTCCACGCGAACCGGCACCGGCAAGACCGGCGGCCCGAGCGCGCTCTACTACTTGCGGAAGGGCTGCGAGCAGCGCATCCACATCGGTGACACTCGACGTATGTCCGAGCGAAAATCTCAGTGAGCCACGCGCTACGGGCGATTCGACGCCCATCGCGATCAACACGTGGCTGGCCCGGGCCACACCGGCAGTGCAGGCCGAACCGGTGGAACATTCGATACCGGCTGCGTCGAGGAGCATCAGCAACGAATCGCCCTCGCAGCCGGGAAAGGTGAAGTGCGCGTTACCGGGAAGCCGATCGGAACCGGTCGGGCCGTTGAGCACCGACTCGGGAAGGATCTCCAGGACTCCCTCGATCAAACGGTCACGCAGCTGCGCCAATTCCCTTGTGCTGGAATCGAAGTTCTCGACGTTTGCGCGCAGCGCCGCAGCCATTCCGACAACTCCCGCAGTATCCGGAGTGCCCGAACGCAGATCACGTTCGTGCCCACCGCCGTGAAGGAGCGGCACACAGGGAACCTGGCGTCCGAGCAAGAGTGCACCGACGCCGTGCGGACCACCGAATTTATGTGCGGCGATGCTCAGCGCGGACAACTTGCTCGCCGCGAAGTCGACGGGCAACTGAGCAACGGCCTGGACCGCGTCGCTGTGCATCGGAATCTCGAACTCGGCCGAGACCTCCGCCAACTCCACGATCGGCATGATCGAGCCGACCTCGTTGTTGGCCCACATCACCGTCACCAGTGCTACTTCGTCGGCGTGGACGGACAGTTCGTCGCGCAACGTCTGCGGATCGACCACACCGTTCTCGTCGACCGGCAACCACGTCACGCGCGCGCCCTCGTGCTGCTCGAGCCACTCGACGGCGTCGAGCACAGCATGATGCTCGACGGAGCTGGCCAGAATGCGAGTGCGTCGTGGATCGGCGTCACGGCGAGCCCAGTAGATGCCCTTGACCGCGAGGTTGTCGCTCTCGGTTCCCCCGGAGGTGAAGATGACCTCCGACGGCCGCGCGCCCAGGCTGGCGGCGATCGATTCGCGCGATTCCTCGACGCGGCGCCGGGCCGCACGGCCGGAGCCGTGCAGCGAGGACGCGTTGCCCACGGTTTTGAAGGTATCGGTCATCGCCTCGATAGCGGCTGCCGACATCGGAGTCGTGGCGGCATGATCGAGGTACACCGGAAATCCGGCGTGGGCACTGTGTGCAGGCAGAGTCATGGCTTGACAAGGATAGCCCAGCACGAGAGCTCGCCCAGCCTCGCTCAGCAGGCTAAGCAGTCATCGCCGGGGAGGGATCGATTTGTCCCACGGCTTGTGTCACGAGTTCCGGTGCGGGGTCGAAGATGTCGTGAGCTGCCAGATCGATGCTGTCGACGCCGCGTACGGCTCTCTCGCATCGCTGCGCGAGATCGGCTCGGCACTCCCCTGCCTCCTCGAGCGGAGCCAGCCTGACCTTCACCTCGACGTTCTTCTGACGCAGGATCCGGCGGATGGACTGACCGATCGTTTCGGTGCCGACAAAGCACGGTCCGGTGCACAGGGAACCGTCGGCGTTCTCGTATCGGATCGCCATCGGCTGAACCGGGCATTCGGCGTCGACGGCAGCTTGGAACATCGCCGGGCGGAAACCGCCGTACGCTCGGCCGCACCAGGTCGTCCCCTCGGGAAAAACCATCACGCGGACACCGCGCTGCAGGCGTTCGCGCACGACGTCGACGGTTCCGGGGAGGTCCCGCAGTCGTGCTCGATCGATGGGTACGACGCGCATCCGCCGCGCGAGACCGCCGAGCACTGCCCAGTCGAGCAGGTCGGCGCGGGCGACGAAGTTGGCCGGAGCAACGGCGCTCGCGACCAGTACATCGGTCCACGAGACGTGACCGGCGACAACCATCACGCCTGCCGGTTCGGCGCGCCCCAACCGTTGATCGTCGACCGTGAGCTTGATCCCCAGACAGCGCAGCAACGCCCGCGAGTATCCGCGTTGCATCTCAGTGCGCCAGGTGCGCGGGAGCAGCCAGCCGGCCGACAACACCGGCGCAGTCACCAGGGCGGCACCGACCATGACCCCGCGGGCAATCACGGTGATACTCGACACACCGGGTGCGTCCGCGGGTAGACACCCGTCGCCGCAGGGGCTCGTCGGTACCCAGTACGGCGCCGCCGCGGTCATCAGCCGATCCCCGACTCGTGTGCGGCGGCCGCCGATCGCAGCCGTTCGAGATAACGCTTGTTTGCGGAGTGAAGGCCTTGCAGCGCAACAAAATCAGCCACGCCGAACTCGGGATCGTGAGCAGGCTCCCCGCAAATTGTCGCGCCCATCCGTAGGTAGCCGCGGAGCAACGGCGGCATCGTGAGGCGTTCCGGTGCGGCAATCTCGTCGAGCGTCCGGCCGCCGAGGACCACCGGGTTTCGAGGTGTCACCCGTCGCGAAACCGGGCTGGCGTGCTTGTTCATCACGAAGTCACGCACGCCGCGGACATCTGCGCCGGCGATGGCATCGGGGCGCGGCAGGATGGGCACGGAGACGCAACCCATCACCCACTCGTATCCGGTCAGTTCGAGGTAGTGCAGGATGCCCGACCACATCAGGCTCAGGACGGATCCGGTGCGGTGAGCGGGATCGACGCACGCGCGACCCATCTCGACGATCCTGTTCGCCACCGGGTCGAGCGCGGAGATGTCGAATTCCGTTGCGGTGTAATACCCACCGGCCGCCGCAGCGGAATCCGGCGGCAGCATTCGGTAGCAGCCGACGTACTCCCCGGTGATGTTGTCACGAACGAGAAGATGATCACAGAATTCGTCGAAGGCGTCGGCGTCGAGTTCGAACACCCCGGCCGTTGCCGGGAGGGAGAAGCCAGGCTCGGAGGCGAACACTCGGTATCGAAGACGCTGCGCAGCGACGCGATGCTCGCGGTCGGAGGAGACGATCAGGGAATATCTCGGCTGGGCGACCTCACGGCCGAGATTGTCACTCGCGGAGCGAAGGACTGACGTAATTGTCATGCGCAAGGTTTATCGAGCGCGAACGGCATCCCGGTATCGACGAAGTGACATACCGATGCAGGCCGGGTGAATAAAGCACTGTGCGCCTTTATCAACCGCGGGGGGTTGATAAAGGCGCACAGCAGATTGTGCTTTTTAGCCCTTGTGGGACTTCACAGCTTCGGTGAGCTGCGGTGCGACGTTGAACAGGTCGCCCACGATGCCGAAGTCGGCGATCTCGAAGATGGGTGCCTCTTCGTCCTTGTTGACCGCGACGATGGTCTTGGACGTCTGCATGCCGGCGCGGTGCTGGATGGCACCGGAAATGCCGAGCGCGATGTACAGCTGCGGGGAGACCGTCTTACCGGTCTGACCGACCTGGAACTGTCCGGGGTAGTAGCCCGAGTCCACAGCGGCACGCGAAGCACCGACTGCAGCGCCGAGGGAATCGGCCAGCTCTTCGACGACGGAGAACTTGTCCGCGCTGCCGACGCCACGTCCACCGGAGACGACAACCGACGCCTCGGTGAGCTCGGGGCGGTCGCCGCCGACGATGGGCTCACGCGAGGTGACCTTGACGGCACTCTCGTCCTGAGCCGGAACCTCGACGGTGATCTGCTCGCCTGCGCCGGCCTGCGGAGCAGCCTCGACGGCACCCGGACGAACCGAGTAGACGGGAACGTCGCCGTTGGCCTTGGCCTCGACGGTGAACGCGCCACCGAAGATGGAGTGGACGCCGGTGCCGTCAGCCTTGATCTCGATGACGTCGGTCAGCAGTCCGGAGCCCAGACGTGCGGCCAGACGACCGGCAACCTCTTTGCCCTCGGTGCCGGCTGCGGTGATGACTGCTGCCGGGCTGGTGGACTCGACCAGAGCGGCGAGAACGTCGACCTTGGGGGTGACGAGGTAGCCGTCGATGTCGTCGGACTCGGCGACGTAGATCTTCTCGGCGCCGGCTGCTGCCAGCGCGTCGGCGAGCTTTGCTGCGGTGCCCGCGGGGCCGGCGACAACTGCCGACGGCTCACCGAGTGCGCGTGCAGCGGTGATGAGTTCGGTGCTGACCTTCTTCAGCGCACCCTCTGCGTGCTCTACGAGCACAAGTACTTCTGCCATGACTTAACTCTCCCTGAGTTCTTCTGCTGGATGTCTAGAAGGGCGCGATCAGATGACCTTGTTGCTGACGAGGTAAGCGGCAATCTTGGTGCCACCGTCTCCCTCGTCGACGATGCGCTCACCAGCGGTACGGGGGGGCTTCGGGGTGGAGGACGTCACGGTGGTGCCGGCGTTGGCAACTCCGACGGTCTCCGGGTCGACTCCGAGGTCGGCCAACGTGTAGACGAGAACTTCCTTCTTCTTCGCGGCCATGATGCCCTTGAAGGACGGGAAGCGCGGCTCATTGATCTTCTCGGTGACCGAGACGATCGCGGGCAGCGAAGCTTCGAGGCCGAAGACGCCCTCGTCGGTCTCGCGCTCACCGGTGATCTTGCCGTCGGCGACGACGACCTTGCGCAGCTGCGTGAGCTGCGGGATGCCCAGGTACTCGGCGATGATGGCCGGCACAGCGCCGACGCGGCCGTCGGTGGCCTCGTTGCCGGCGATGATCAGGTCGGCAGGCTCGTCGTTCTCGAAGGTGATCTGTCCGAGAGCAGCAGCGAGGGTCCATGCGGTCTGGATCGCGTCGGAGCCATGCAGTGCCGGGTCGTTGATGTGGACAGCCTTGTCGGCGCCCATCGACAGAGCCTTGCGGATAGCGTCGGTGGCGCGGTCGGGACCTGCGGACAGCACCGTTACCTCACCGCCCTGAGCTTCCTTGATGAGGAGTGCTTCTTCGACGGAGCGCTCGTTGATCTCGTCGAGGACTGCGTCGGCGGCTTCACGGTCAAGCGTGTAGTCGCCGTCGGTCAGCTTGCGCTCGGACCATGTGTCGGGGACCTGCTTGATCAAAACAACGATATTCGTCATGGGTCTTCGTCGACCTCCTGTGTGTAATTCACCTGATAAATCGTCTGTGGTGCTCGCGCAGTCCGAGCGTCCGAAAAGAGAGTCCGACAGGTCTCCCTACGGGCGGATTTCTCGGTTCACGTCGGCTGTGCGTTAGATTACCCCACGTTAAGTTACCGGTGGGTAACTTAACGTGGAACCTCGTCCACCATAACGGCACGAACAGGAATTGACAGCAGTGATCTGGACCACGGCGAACACGTTCTACTCGGATGGCACTAATCTCGCACGGGTGAGTGAAACGAGTGTCAGCAACCACGAGGACGCACCCCTGCCCCTGACGGGCGAGCGAACGGTGCCAGGAATCCCCGAGGAGAACTACTGGTTCCGACGCCACGAAGTGGTGTACCGCGCACTTCTGGAGCGCTGCACGGACCGCCGAGTCCTCGAAGCCGGATCCGGAGAAGGCTACGGCGCCAACATGATTGCCGACGTCGCAACGAAGGTTACCGGCCTCGATTACGACATCTCCGCGGTCGAACACGTCCGTGCCCGCTACCCACGCGTCGAGATGCTTCACGGCAACCTCGCCGAGCTTCCTCTGGCCGACAACTCCGTTGACGTCGTCGTCAATTTCCAGGTGATCGAGCACCTGTGGGATCAGGGTCAGTTCCTGCGCGAGTGCTTCCGAGTTCTCGCTCCCGGCGGTGAACTTCTGATCAGCACCCCCAACCGGATCACCTTCTCCCCCGGCCGCGACACGCCGCTCAACCCTTTCCACACTCGTGAGCTCAACGCCGCTGAAATGACCGAATTGCTCGAAGACGCCGGATTCCGCGTTCAGTTGATGACCGGTGTGCACCACGGTTCGCGCCTGAAGGAACTCGACGCCAAGCACGGCGGATCGTTCATCAATGCGCAGATCGACCGCGCGCTGGCCGGTGAGCCCTGGCCGGAAGATCTCACCCGCGACGTCGAGGGCATCACCGTCGACGATTTCAGCATCAGCGAACCTGACATCGACGACAGCCTCGACCTCGTCGCTATCGCCGTGAAAGACACCGCTGCGAAAGACACCGCTGTGAAGGAAGCTGCCGTGAAGGAAACCGGCGAGTGAGTAACGCAACACCCGTCACCGAACCGGGGATGTTCGCCCTGGTTCTGCACTCCCATCTGCCGTGGCTCGCCAACCACGGCAGATGGCCAGTCGGCGAGGAATGGATCTACCAGTCCTGGGCTGCGTCGTACATTCCGCTCGCCGCGGCGCTACGACGCCTGGCCGACGAGGGTCGATCGCACTTGCTGACGCTGGGAATCACGCCGGTACTCGCAGCCCAGTTGGACGATCCCCACTGCCTCGCCGGAATGCATCACTGGCTCGGCAACTGGCAGATCCGCGCCCACGAGGCCGCCGGCATGCCGGACGCAGCGCACCGCGAACTCGGAGCGCGCGAACACCGGGCGTCAGCAGCCGCTCTCGAAGATTTCGAGACTCACTGGCAGCACGGTGCCTCGCCGGTATTTCGCGACCTCATCGATCGTGAGGCATTCGAGCTTCTCGGCGGGCCGCTGGCCCATCCGTTCCAACCACTGCTCGATCCCCGCTTGCGAGCCTTCTCCCTCCGCGAAGGTCTCGCCGACGCGCATGCCCGGTGGAACCACACCCCTACCGGGATCTGGGGACCCGAGTGCGGGTACACCCCGGGCATGGAGCGCGGTTACGCCGAAGCCGGTGTCACTCACTTCATGGTCGACGGCCCCGCCCTGCGCGGCGACACGTCCCTCGGCCGACCGGTTCGAGAATCCGACGTCGTCGCTTTCGGCCGCGACCTGCAGGTCAGCTACCGTGTCTGGTCCCCCAAGTCCGGATACCCGGGCCACGCTGCCTACCGCGACTTCCACACCTACGACCACGCGACGGGCCTCAAGCCGTCGCGGGTCACCGGACGGACCGTCGACTCCGCCGACAAGTTGCCGTACGACCCCGAACTCGCCGCGGCCGCCGTCGACAAGCATGTCGCCGACTTCGTCGAAACCGTTCGGGCGCGTCTGCGCAGTGAATCCGCCCGCATCGGCCGCGACGCCCTCGTGGTCGCCGCTTTCGACACCGAACTGTTCGGGCACTGGTGGCACGAAGGTCCGCAGTGGCTCGAGAAGCTCCTGCGCGCGCTCCCCGAAGCCGGAATTCGCGTCGGCACCCTCGCCGACGCCAAGGCATCGGGATACGTCGGCGAACCCGTTCAGCTCGAGGACTCGTCCTGGGGATCGGGTAAGGACTGGCGCGTGTGGGCCGGCGATCAGGTATCCGACCTGGTGCAACTGAACTCCGAAGTGGTGGAGACCGCGCTCGGCACCGTGGACAAGTCTCGCGGACGCGACAACGCACCCGGACGACCGGAACTGCGAAACCGCGTCAACGATCAGGTACTTCGCGAGACACTGATGACAGTTTCGAGCGATTGGGCATTCATGGTGAGCAAGGATTCGGCCGCGGGGTACGCCCGCGAACGTGCGCACAAGCACGCCCATGCGACCAGGGAAATCTCCGAAGCGCTGGTATCCGGCCGCGATGCCGTCGCCGTGGGACTCGCCGAAGGCTGGAATCGCGCCGACGGGTTGTTCCCGGGACTGGATGCTCGCCGTCTACCTGAAACAGAACTGAGTCCGTCGTGAAAATTCTCATCGTCTCGTGGGAGTACCCACCGGTCGTCGTCGGCGGGCTCGGTCGACACGTCCACCATCTCGCCACCGAATTGGCAGCCGCGGGCCATGAGGTCGTGGTGCTCTCACGCCGCCCGTCCGGCACCGATTCATCGACCCACCCGACAGTCACGCACATTTCCGAGGGCGTTCTCGTCGTCGCGGTGGCCGAGGACCCGGCGCACTTCGTCTTCGGTGAGGACATGCTCGCGTGGACCCTGGCCATGGGCCATGCGATGGTCCGTGCCGGGATGGCGCTGCACAAGCCGGGCGTCGGCGAAGGTTGGCAACCGGATGTGGTGCACGCGCACGACTGGTTGGTTGCACATCCGGCGATCGCCCTGGCCGAATTCTACGACGTACCACTGGTTTCCACGCTTCACGCCACCGAAGCCGGTCGGCACAGCGGCTGGATCTCCGGCCGAATCAACCGTCAGGTCCACTCCGTCGAATGGTGGCTTGCAAACGAATCCGACTCTCTCATAACCTGTTCGGCGTCAATGCAGGAAGAAGTGACCGAGCTCTACGGCCCGACGCTTCCACCGATCACCGTCATCCGCAACGGAATCGACGTGACCACGTGGAACTTTCGCGAACGAGGACCGCGTTCCGGACCGCCGAAACTCCTCTTCGTCGGCCGCCTGGAATACGAGAAGGGCGTGCAGGACGCCATCGCAGCACTCCCCCGAATCCGTCGTAGCCACCCTGGCACGACCCTCGCGATCGCAGGCGAAGGTACCCAGTTCACCTGGCTCTACCAACAGGCACGCACGCATCGCGTCGCGCGGGCCGTCGACTTTCTCGGCAACCTCGATCACACCGAACTGCTCAGCTGGCTGCACGGCGCGGATGCCATCGTCCTGCCGTCACGCTACGAGCCGTTCGGGATCATCGCACTCGAAGCGGCGGCAGCCGGCACTCCGCTGATCACGTCCACCGCAGGCGGACTGGGCGAGGCCGTCGTCGACGGCGTGACAGGCATGTCTTTCCAACCGGGCGACATCGCCGGACTCACCTCGGCAGTTCGCGAGGTTCTCGACGATCCCGCCGGGGCACAGGAGCGGGCCGTGGCCGCCCGGGCACGCCTGACGTCGGACTTCGACTGGCATCAGGTCGCCGAGGAGACTGCGCACGTCTACGCGGGCGCAAAGCGTCGGGTGCGGCAGCCCCTGGCCCGTCCGCAGATACCCGAGCGTCCGCTACCTGGGCGCTGACCTCAAGGGGTCGGGAGCGGCGCGGTGAAGCGAGAACTCGCATCCCCGAGCAGATGGCCTGGCGGCAGCATCCGACCGCACAGCACCAGCAGCAGATCCTGCGCCGCTCCGTGGACCTCGGCGCCCGCACCGTATTCCCAGTCCCGGTCGTCGGCGCGCAGACGCGCGCCGTCGAGGTCCGTCCCGAAATACTTCACTGTTTTGGGTGAGAGGCCGCCGAGGACGCGGCTGAGCCGGTCTTCCGGCACCACGTAATCGTCGCCGAGTGCCACGCGAATGTCCTGACCGTGGATCACGTCGTGCGAAAGCGCGCCCTCGAAGCCGCCGCCCGGCGGCTTCCACGGGTGTGCAACGTTGTCACGAAGCGAGGCGAGCAGTTGTTGCTCACCAACTTCCGACGCGTCGGCGAGCGCTCGCCGATTCGACATCTTGTTGAAATTTCCGCGTGACTTGACCATTTCCACGACGAATCGCGGCGCCGAGTATCGGTACGGCATGGTGATGTGCGCGATCACTTCGCGGACGCGCCACCCGTCGCACAGGGTCGGCGCGTTCCACTGCTCTGCGCTCAGGCCTTCGAGAAATCCCACCAGTTCGCGGCGCTGCGCCACGACCCATTCGGGTGTCTGTTCGCTCATGTCGGCACTCCTTTCACCGGCGCAGACTTTCGGCGCCGATACCGATACAGACCGGTGGCGGCGCCGAAAGTAATCGCGGGATCTGTCGAAAAGTGGCTTACGACGTCGACGACGCGTCGGCAGCGTCTGCGGCAGCCTTCTTGCGCGCGATGTCCTCGAGCGCGGCGACGTACTTCGCGCGATCGGCAGCGCCGGCTTCCCAATCGGACTTGCGGTTCTTGACCGCCTTCGCGGGCGAGCCGACGGCGATGCTGTAGTCCGGGATGTCTCCCTTGACGACGGCGTGCGCCCCGAGGACACAACCACGTCCGACGCGGGTGTTCCGCAGCACGGTGACCTTGGCGGCAACCCAGGTGTCCGGGCCGATACGGACGGGGCCCTTGACGATGCCCTGGTCCTTGATCGGTGTGTTGATGTCGTCCATGCGGTGGTCGAAGTCGCAGATGTAGCACCAGTCGGCTACGAGCGTCGAAGCACCGATTTCGATGTCGAGGTAGGTGTTGACGACGTTGTCCTTGCCGAAGACGACCTTGTCGCCGATGCGCAGCGAGCCTTCGTGGCACCGGATCGCATTGCCGTCACCGATGTGCACCCAGCGCCCGATCTCGAGGCGAGACAGGTCGGGGGTGGAATGGATTTCGACGTTCTTGCCGAGGAACACCATGCCGCGCAGGATCACGTGCGGGTTGGCCATCTTGAACTTGGCGAGACGGTAGTACCGCACCAGGTACCAGGGTGTGTACGCCTTGTTCGCCAGAACCCATTTGAGGGAATCGACCGTCAAGAACTTGGCCTGATCGCTGTCGCCTCGGCGTGATCCCCGCCATCGAGTGCGCAACGGTGCGCCCCACATGCTCGTCATGAGTGTTCAGCCTACGTGGGGCCGACTCACCGACCCTCGGGGTGTGCCCCGTCACGTTGCCCCGGTCGGGATAGTCTCTGGTCCGGGCTTGTGCAGTTGTCGAAGGCTCTTGACGAAGTGAAGGCAGGGAGATTGTGATGCGGCGGGTCCTACGGTCGTCCGTGATGGTGTCGACGGCGATCGCTGCGGTCCTGATCGCCGGTTGCGGCAGCGACGACGGCCGGGTGGACCGGTACGCGTCGGCGGGTTGGCCGGCCATGCATGCCGACGCACGCAACAGCGACACGAGTCCGGTCACCGGATCACGCGATATCGAGTTCGCGTGGTCACGGCCCCTCGGCGGTCCTGTTGCCGCCTACGCCTCGGTCGCCGCGAACGGTCAGAGCTTCGTCACCGCCCGCACCGAGAACGGCTGCAATCTCTTTTCGTTCCAGATGGATTCGGGTCGCAAGAAGTGGTGCGCTCGACTCAACGACGGAGTAGTCGCCTCGACGCCCATCGTCGACACGGCCACCAATGTCTACGTCGGCGAGAGCGGCGCGATGATGTCGTTCACTGAGACCGGCCAAGTACGTTGGCGCACTCTTGTTGTCGGCACCCCGCTCTCGTCGCAGTTCACCGGCGACGGGAACCTGCTCTTCATCACGCAACTGGGCCAGATCAACGTGCTCGATCCGCAGACCGGCGCAAAGGTTCTTCCGTCGTTCGACCTGATCCCGCCGCCGACGATCGACCAGGGCGCGAATGCAGAACTCATTCCCGACAACAAGGGTTTGAACGAGTGCTTCCTCGGCACGTCCGGTTGCCCGGTGGCCAATACGCCGGCAGTCGACCTGGGCACCGGCAAGTTCTACTTCACCTTCTACGGACCCAGTTCGCAGGCAGCCGATCTGGTCGCCATGAAGTACACGGGCGGCAACAACCCGTCCATCACCCGTGAGTGGTCCACCGACGCGCTTCCCGGTGGGACTGCGTCGAGCCCGGACCTGTCGAAGGACGGCAAGACCGTGTACGCCACCGACAACAACGGATCACTCTGGGCGGTGGACGCCGAAACCGGTGACCCGCGGTGGAGTTACGACATCGGCTTCAACTCGGCGGGCAGCGCCTCGACGTCCGACGACGGCCTGATCATCCCCGCCGGCGGCGACAAGGGGCATCTCCTTGCCGTGCGCGACGAGGGGGATCACGCCGAACTGGTCTGGGAGCGTAAAGACCTTCTGCAGCTGGGTGTTCCGGCACAGACCGCCGGAAACACCGGATACACCGTCGTGCGCGAGGGCGAGAACGGACTGAGCCTGATCACCTTCGACACCGAAACCGGCGAGACGGTGGATCAGGACACGTTGCCGGGCGCGGTCGGCTTCACCGTCGGCACCTCCATCGGACCCAAGGGCGAAGTGTTGACGCCCAGCGCAATCGGTGAGCTGTTCGTCTTCAAGTGATCTAGCGGGATGCCTCACAGATGAAGGCCGACGCCGATCGTCCGATCCGAACGATCACGACGCTCAGCGCGAGCGAGCCTTTCAGCTTGAGCCGCGGACGCAGCACTGCCGGATCGACGTCGACTCCCCGCACCAAGATTTCGGCGACACCGCAGTCCCGCTTGGCCAGCGTCTGCTTGAGCAGTTTCTCCGAGTACTTGATCTGCTCGAGGATCCGGAATCCGCGAACGCCCTCAGGGACACTGTCACCGGTCAGATAAGCGATCCGCGGATCCAGTTGCCACAGGCCGTGTCTGGCCGCGTAGTGGCGCACGAGGCCCGCGCGCACTACCGCCCCGTCCGGGTCGACGATCCACTCCCCCGGTGCCTGCTCCGGGATGACGTCGTCCTCGGCGTCGGTGATCGCCCAACCGGTCCCGTCGGAGCGAAGCACCGACGCTCGACGCGTGACGCCGGACTCGGCCAGTCCCGTCGACCACAGGCAGGCTTCCTTGACGCCGCCGTCGAGCGAGACGACCTCGACTTCGCCTGCCCAACCGAGGTTGTCGAAATCGAGTCCGGGAGCGCACTTCACGGCGAGATCTCGCCCGGAGTACGCCTCGATGAGGTCTGGTAACGGCGGCATCAGCGCTGCGGGATCATGAGTGCGGCGACCGCCCGATCGCCTTGCGGGATCTGCCAGTACGACGGTTTCGCGGCTCGTCGGGCGGAGAGCGTCGGCGCGCAACAATGCTGCACTCGGCACATTGCGCTGCGCCATCGCCAGCCGAACGGAATCGATGTCGCTGCCGATCACGCGATGCGCAACGCCGGTCAATGCGTGCAGTTCGGCGCCGATGGAGCACGTCACGTCATGGACGTCGCGCCCGATCAGACGCTGCGCCCGGTGGGCCGCGACAACGCCAGGAGTGGCTTGTTGCATCGCGTCGTCCGTGAACAACCACTGCTCACTGCCCGGCAGTTTCGCGGCCGCCTTACGCCGTAGTAGGACGGTGTCCACGAGCGCGGGCATGTGATCACCGAAACGCGTACGCGCCCGGCCGATGTCGGCCAGACGCGTACGCGTGGACAGTTCGAGCTGATCCACCTCGGCCAAGGCCGCTACGCCAGAATCACTTCCGAGATAGTCGACGTCGCCGAGGGTGAAGTCATAGCCCAATTCAGTTGCCGGGCTTCACGCCGGTGATCATGACGTTGTAGAAGAATCCGCGAGGAACGACGTGGCGGAGTACCTTCTCGTCGACCCAGCTGAGCGTCTTCCAACCACCGAAAGCGAAACGCCCCCAGCCCCAACCGAGCTTCTCCGGCGGAACAGCCGCCTCGAAGGTGCGGACAGGCCAGCCGAGAAGAGCCGCGGCGAACTCCTCGGTGGCAGCGTGGACCTGATCGGCGCCGGCGGACTTCGCCATGTTCTCGAGGTCCGTGGGATCGAACGTGTGGATGTCGACGACAGCTTCGAGAGCTGCTGCGCGGGAGGACTCGTCGAGCTCTTCCTGCGGGCGACGCCAGTCTGCGAGGAACGGCAGCTTGGTCACGCGTGTGGTTGCTTCCCACGTCGCGCGGCCGAGCCAGCGAGCGTAGAAGTTGCCGACAGTGGTGGGCTCACCGGCGAAGACGAAACGTCCGCCGGGCTTGAGGACACGAAGGACCTCACGCAGCGACTTCTCGACGTCCGGAATGTGGTGCAGCACGGCGTGGCCGACAACCAGGTCGAAGGTGTTGTCCTCGTACGGAATGGTCTCGGCGTCGGCGACACGGCCGTCGACCGGCAGGCCGAGGCTCTCGGCATTGCGCAGCGCGACCTTGACCATGCCGGGCGAGAGGTCGGTGACCGAGCCGGTTTTGGCGACTCCACCCTGCATCAGGTTGAGGAGGAAGAATCCGGTGCCGCAACCCAGTTCGAGGGCGCGCTCGTACGGGAGCGGCTGGTCGCCCGCGACGGCGTCGAAACGACCACGTGCGTAGTCGATGCAGCGCTCGTCGTACGAGATGGACCACTTGTCGTCGTAAGTTTCGGCTTCCCAGTCGTGGTAGAGCACCTGGGCGAGCTTGGTGTCCTTACGAGCGGCCTCGACCTCTTCGGCCGTGGCGTGCGGCCGCGGCGCGGGGTCGACTACCGAGGTGTCGGTAGCGGCGGGCGGCGTGACGGTTGCGTCGTCATTCGGGCTGGCTGTCATGGCGGCTATCCTACTCGCTGGTAAGAGATGAACAAGTTCTAGTTTAGGGGAGCCTACTCGCCCGTGAACTCGGCCTTGCCCGGACCGTTGGCGATGAACGACTCCATGCCGATCGTCTGATCCTTGGTCGCGAACAATCCGGCGAACAGATGCTGCTCGATCTTGAGGCCGGATTCCAGGTCGGTGTTCAGACCCTCGTCGATGGCCGCCTTGGCAGCAGCCAACGCACGCGACGCACCTCCGACGAACTGCGAGGCCCACGTGCGGGCTGCGGTGTACACGTCGTCAGGAGCGACGACCTGGTCGACCAACCCGATGGCCAACGCCTCGTCAGCGCCGACAAAACGGCCGGTGAAGACCAGATCCTTGGCCTTGGCCGGCCCGATCAGGCGGGCCAGGCGCTGCGTTCCGCCGCCACCGGGAATGATTCCGAGCAGAATCTCCGGAACTCCGAGCTTGGCGTTGTCTCCGACGATCCGGCGATCGGCCGAGAGTGCAACTTCGAGTCCGCCACCGAGTGCGTATCCGGTGATCGCGGCAACGGTCGGCTTCGGGATGGACGCCACGGCGCCGAGCCCGGCCTGCATGCCACCGATCGCGTCGCGGATCTGGCCGTAGTCCATCTCGGCCATTTCCTTGACGTCGGCGCCGGCAGCAAAGACCTTCTCCCCGCCGTAGACGATGACGGCCTTGACCGCCTTGTCGACGGTCGCAGCGTGTGCGGCAGCTGCCAACTCGTCCTGAACCTGACGGTTCAGCGCGTTCATGGGCGGGCGCGCCAGACGGATGGTGCCGATGCCTTCGGAAACTTCGAGAGTCACAAATTCAGCCATGATCGAGAATCTACTTTGCCGCCTTGATCGACCACGGATGCGGTCCGGCGGTGTAGTAGCCGTCCTGGTTCGGGAATTCCACGCGCAGGGTTTCCTCGTCGGTGATCAGCGTAGGCAGGATGACGGGGATCTCCGGCTCGGCTGCGAGTATCTCCGCCACCGAGCTGAACTTGGCCAATTCGGTCAGCTGACTCCATGTCGGCGGCAACAGGATGCTGCCACCCTCACGCCAATGCGCAAGAGCGTCCTGCGGGCTCTGCCAACGAACCTCGGCGGCCTCGGAGGTGACTCCGTCCGCAATCTGTCCGGTCGGTGACGCTGCGACGAAGAAGCGTGTGTCGTAGCGGCGGGTCTCGCCCACCGGCGTGATCCAGTTCGCCCACGGCCGCAGCAGATCCGTTCGCAGGACCAGGTTCTCCTTTTTCAGGAAATCACTGAACGACAACTCGTGCTTTTCGAGAGCAACCCGGTCCTGCGCGTAGCCGGCCGTGTCGGCCACGACGGTGCCTGCGGTCGGTCCGGCGAGCAGGACGCCGCACTCCTCGAACGTTTCCCGAACCGCAGCCAAGACGAGGGCCTTCGCCCGAGCCACATCCGTGCTGAACCGCTCGGCCCACCACTCGACCGACGGGCCGGCCCACTCGACCTCGGCCGTCGCGTCGGACTTGTCGACGCCGCCGCCGGGGAAGACCGTCATGCCCCCGGCAAACGCCATCCCCTGTACTCGTTGAAGCAGGAAGATCTCGATACCGGATTCGGCATCGCGCACCAAGATGACGGTCGACGCATCCTTGGGGCCGGGGACAGCGTTTGCATTCTCGTTAGCCATGCTTCGCGAACCTACGCGATCTGTGATCTGGGCCGCATTTCAGGTCCCACTGAAGCTCACGCGCGATGAGCTCCGGACGGCCTCGCGCGGCGGGCGAAGTACCGGCCGTCCGCCTTGTCGAGACTGATGGACTGGCTGAATGCCGCGCTCAGATTTTCGGCAGTGATGACGTCGTCCAGAAGCCCCTGGGAGACGACCTCACCTTCCTTGAGAAGGAGTGCGTGAGTGAATCCCGGCGGGATTTCCTCGACGTGATGGGTGATCAGAACGGTTGCCGGGGCATCCGGATCGGCAGCCAGTTCGGCGAGCCTGGCCACAAGTTCCTCACGGCCACCGAGATCGAGGCCGGCTGCCGGCTCGTCCAGAAGAAGAAGTTCAGGATCGGTCATCAGGGCTCGCGCGATGAGGACGCGCTTGCGCTCGCCTTCGGAAAGCGTCCCGTACGTACGATCCGCCAGGTGCTCGGCGCCGAGGCTTTCGAGCATCTCGACAGCACGCGAGGTGTCCATGGATTCGTACTCCTCGCGCCACCGACCGAGAACGGCGTAGCCCGCCGACACGACGAGGTCGCTCACCTTCTCGTCGCCGGGAACCCGGTTTGCCAGCGACGACGAGGACAATCCGATTCGCGGGCGCAACTCGTTGACGTCGACCTTGCCGAGAACTTCACCGAGGAGGTGGGCGGAACCACTGGTCGGGAAGGTCTCGCCGGCCGCGATGCGCAGCAGCGACGTCTTGCCGGCGCCGTTGGGTCCGAGCACCACCCATCGCTCGTCGAGCTCCACTTTCCAGGTGACGGGACCCACGAGAGTGGACCCTCCCCGGCGGATGAGTACGTTGTCGAAATCGATGAGCAGATCTGGATCAGGTAGCGGCACCCGAACATCTTCCCGCACATTCTCCGGCCGTTCACGGCAGGATCATCTTGCGTGTCGCCTCTCATCGAAACTCACACCCCGACGCCCGGGTCTCCGTTCCCCCTCGGCGCCCACATCGTGGACTCCGGAACCCAGTTCGCGGTCCACGCCCCGGCCGCGTCGAGCGTCCACATCTGCCTGATCGACCAGGCCGGAAACGAAGATCGCGTCGAACTTCGGCAACACACGTACGGAATCTGGCATGGAATCATCGCCGGGATCGGTGCGGGGCAGCGATACGGAATTCGGGCGAGCGGTCCGTGGAATCCGCGCGCCGGGCTGAGACTGAATCCACACAAGCTGCTCGTCGATCCGTGGGCGCGCCGCATCGAGGGGGAACTCGGTGATCACCGTGCCCTGCTGTCGTACGCCGACGATCCCTTCGGCGACCCGTCGACGCTCGACTCGCTCGGCCACGTGCCACTGTCCGTGGTGACTCCAGGCCTCGTGCCCGCCGCCGCCCGCCTCGAGACGCCGTGGGAGGAAAGCGTGATCTACGAGCTGCATGTGGGCTCGTACACCGCCACGCATCCAGGAGTTCCCGCTGCCCACCGCGGAACGTACCTCGGTCTGACCGCGCCGGCTGTGATCGATCACCTCGTCGCACTCGGCGTCACCGCCGTGGAACTGCTTCCCGTGCAGGCGTTTCTGACCGAACACAGCGTCCGCGAGCGAGGGATGCGCAACCACTGGGGTTACTCGACGGCGTCGTACTTCGCCCCGCATCCCGGATACGCGGCAACGCCGGGCAGCGAAGTCACCGAGTTCCGGATCATGGTCGACGCACTTCACGCGGCAGGCATCGAGGTCATCCTCGACGTCGTCTACAACCACACCTGCGAGCAGAGCGTCGACGGAATCAGTGTCAGCTGGCGAGGTTTGGACGGCCCCGGCTACTACCTTCTCGACACAGACGGCCGCGACATCGATCTGACCGGGTGCGGCAACACGGTCGACGCCTGCTCCCCCATCGCCGTCCGCATGATCACCGACAGCCTCCGTTACTGGGCCACCGAAATGGGTGTCGACGGCTTCCGATTCGATCTCGCGAGCGCGTTGGGTCGGCCGCGCGGCGGCGGCTTCGACCAGCGCGCGTCAATCCTGTCGGCTATCTCCTCCGATCCGGTACTGACTCGGTGCAAGCTCATCGCCGAACCCTGGGATGCGACTGCCGACGGATACCAGGTCGGAAACTTCGGACTCCAGTGGTCCGAATGGAACGACAAGTACCGCAGCACCATTCGCCAGTTCTGGAACGGCGGCTCCAGCGTCCGGAAGGTCGCGTCGCGCCTCGCCGGTTCCGAGGACATCTTTGCCGGCAGCGGCCGTCGCCCCTGGGCATCGATCAACTTCGTCACCGCGCACGACGGGTTCACGGCCGCCGATCTAGTGACATACGACCATAAGCACAACGAGGCCAACGGTGAAGACAATCGCGACGGCGCCGATCACAACGATTCGTTCAACCACGGAATCGAAGGTCCGAGCACCGATCCCGAAATTCAGGACGCCAGGGCGCGCCACGTACGGGCGCTGCTCGCCACGCTTGTGCTGTCGACTGGTACACCGATGCTCACCGCCGGTGACGAGTTCGGCCACAGCCTGGGCGGGAACAACAACGCGTACTGTGTTCCCGCTCTTGCCTCCCCTGCACAGTCGTGGGCACTGGACTGGACGAGCGCCGATCAGTCGTTGGTGCGATTCGTCTCCCGAGCTCTCGGACTACGCCGAGCGGCACCGGCGTTGCGTCAGCCCGAATTCTTCGAAGGCAGAAGAAGACTGGAACACCCGGACCTCGTCTGGTTCGACGCTGCCGGCATCGAGTTCGACGACACCGCGTGGTACGACGAGGCTCACCGAACCCTGCAGGCCTGGATCGATGGCGCCGACGTTCGGTCCCACACGCGGACCGGGCGCCCTCTCGGTGACGACAGTTGGCTCCTGATCCTGCATTCCGGCGGACCGACTCAAGTCACCGTCGGAACTCCGGAATGGTTCGACGGCACCTTGACTGCATCGTTCGATTCGGCGTCACCCACCGGAGAGCCTGCCTCGACCGCGGAAGTTTCCGTCGGCACCGAAATTTCGTTGACCGGACCCACGGTCTTGGCCTTACGTTCGGTGGCACGTCCGCCGGTCACCGCTGCTGTCATGGAATCCGGTAGCACCTTGATCAGGAATTGAATGGTCGGTCCGATTCCGAAGGCGTACAACACGGTTCCGACGCCAACGGTTCCACCGAGAAGCCATCCGGTAGCGAGGACCGCGATTTCGATGCTGGTACGCACGAGCCTGACCGACAGGCCGGTGCGAGCGACCAGTCCGGTCATCAATCCGTCGCGAGGACCCGGCCCCATGCCGGCGCCGATGTAGAGAACGCTGGCCAGTCCGTTGAGGAGAATTCCCCCGACCATGATGGCAGCGCGAACTGGCATGGAATCGAAGACCGGCAAGAAGGCCAGTGAAGTATCCACCGATATGGCAATCACCACGACATTGGCGACCGTGCCGAATCCTGGGCGCTGACGGATCGGAATCCAGAGCAGCAGTACCACCGCACCGGTGATTGCAGTGATCACGCCGAAGCTGAGCGAAACGTGCTCGGCCACACCCTGATGAAACACATCCCACGGATCGAGGCCGAGCCCCGCTGTGATCATCATGGCCATCGAGAACCCGTACAACCACAGACCGACGAACAGCGAGGCAAATCTCCGTATCAACACTCGACCATCCTGAAGGCCACTGGACTGTTCATCCATAGCCAAGTTGCCGATACTGGACTGGTCGGTTGAGTCTTACGGAACCGCGATGACTGTCATGGAACCCGGTGCGACTTCCGTGAACCCTGCATCACGAACCGCGACGGCCTCCGACTTCTTCAATCGATCTACCGCCTCGGCCCACTGTTTCGGACTTGCGTCGCGGACCGAGCAGCGAAAGTCGTTCTGCGCCCAGGTCCAGCATTGTTCCTCGGACATGGCCGCTGCCAACAACATCGAGGCATGGCCGACCTGAGCCGACGCCTTGCCTACCGTCATCTCGAGCGCCGCGTCGATCCACAGCACCGGCAGTCCAGGCTCGGGCGGTCCGGGTTCGTCGTGCTCGAGATCGGTGCCACCGATCTGCAACTTCTTGATTCGGGGGTCCAGTTCTCCGACCGGCCCGGGAACCAACGCCCGCGCCTGGGCACCATCCACGTCGACGGTGATGCCCGGTACCTCCTGCGCCGCAAGCCACTGAGCACCTCGCGCTCGACGAGACACCTTCCGGATCCGGGCGCCCACCCAGGCTGAATAATCCTCGTGCCACGGGCCGGGTTCCCCGTCTTCGGTGAACCCGACGCGTTCGTCCAGGCACAGCGCAACTGCCGCGGTTGCCGCAGCCTCGAGCAGTGCAGTGCGCTTCGGCGGGTCTGCCTTCGGAATATGGAGAACGATCGGCATCGCCAGCACCAGCGCCGGATCCGCAGGATCGTCTTGCCCACCGTATCCAGCGGCCAGCACCGCGTGACGCTGGCGCCACCGAGAATCGGGGCCGGACATCACAGTTGGATCTGAAGTCACAGCTGGATCGGAGGTGACTGCTGGATCGGAACTCATGGAATCGGTACGCGTCGTACGCCACCGTCGACGGCGTCTGCCGCCTCGACCTCGTCGCGAGTCACACCGAGAATGAACAGCACAGCATCGAGGAAGGGGTGCGACAGAGCCGCATCCGCTACCTCACGCAGCGCAGGCTTGGCGTTGAACGCCACACCCAGGCCCGCAGCGTTGAGCATGTCGATGTCGTTGGCACCGTCACCGACGGCGACGGTCTGTTCCATCGGCACACCGACCTGATCGGCGAACTTGCGCAGCGCCACGGCCTTCGCAGCCCGGTCGACGATCTCACCGATCACACGTCCGGTCAGCTTGCCGTCGACGATCTCGAGGGTGTTGGCGTGTACGAAGTCTAGTTCGAGTTCGTGTGCGAGGCCTTCGATGACCTGGCGGAAGCCACCGGACACGACGCCGCAGTGGAATCCGAGGCGGCGCAGGGTGCGAATGGTGGTGCGTGCACCCGGCGTCAGTTCGATGCTCTCTGCCACCTCGTCGATGACGGATGCGTCGAGACCGGCGAGTGTGGCCACCCGCTGGTGCAGTGATTCGGTGAAGTCGATCTCGCCGCGCATTGCAGCTTCGGTGACTGCGCGGACCTCGTCCTCGACGCCGGCCTTCGCGGCCAGCATCTCGATGACCTCGCCCTGGACGAGCGTCGAATCCACGTCGAACACGATCAGACGCTTGGCCCGGCGAGCGAGACCTGCGCGCTCGACCGCGATGTCGACGTTTTCGAGTGCAGCAACCTCGGCGAGTCCGGTGCGCAGCTTCGCGTCGCCGTCGACAGTATCCGCGGCACTGACGCTGAGTTCGAGACCGGTGACGGGATAATCGGCGACACCACGGATGGAATCGATGTTGGCGCCCTGCTTCGCGAGTTCGCGCGCAACCGATCGCATAGCGCGAGCATTGACCGGGCTGCCGAGAACAACTACCGCATGGGTGGACACCGCGGGCCGTCCGGGATCGGCACCGATTTCGATGTCGACGTTCATTCCGACCGTCGCCATCGCCTGTTCGAGTTCTTCCTGAAGCGCTTCGGGATCGTTCGGGCAGGCCACCATGACTCCGAGTGTCAGTCGACCTCGAATCACCACCTGCTCCACGTCGAGTAGACGCACATCGTGCCGCGACAGCGCCGCGAACAATACCGAGGTGACGCCAGGGCGGTCCGGCCCGGTCACAGTCACCAGAACAGTGGTGTCAGAGGCACCCACCGAAAACTCCGATCGTTTCTTCGTTCGCGTCTTTATCGTCACTATTGTGCCAAGCGAAAGGCCCCACCCGTTACTCGGGCGGGGCCTTCGCGATTACTTCAGTGTGTTACTTCGCTCAGGAGCGGCTGTCGGTGCCGGGGTCGCCTTCGTCCCCGACTGTCAGCGGCTCGTGACGAGCATCTTCGAGCACGGTGCTGGCGTTCTTCCCGCCGTGGCCGGGGCCGACGTGCGCTTCCGCGCGCATCCGCTCCACCATGTGCGGGTAGTGCAGCTCGAACGCCGGGCGTTCGCTGCGGATGCGCGGCAACTCGGTGAAGTTGTGACGCGGCGGCGGGCAGGTGGTTGCCCACTCCAGCGAGTTTCCGTAACCCCACGGATCGTCGACGGTGACAACTTCGCCGTAGCGGTAGCTCTTGAAGACGTTCCAGATGAACGGAAGCGTCGAGGCACCGAGTACGAAGGCGAAGATCGTGGACACCGAGTTAAGAACCGTGAATCCGTCCGAGGGCAGGTAGTCGGCGTAACGACGCGGCATACCTTCGGCACCGAGCCAGTGCTGAACGAGGAACGTGCCGTGGAAGCCGACGAACGTGGTCCAGAAGTGCCACTTGCCGAGGCGCTCGTCCATCATGCGACCGGTCATCTTCGGGAACCAGAAGTAGATACCGGCGTACGTGGCGAACACGACCGTGCCGAAGACCACGTAGTGGAAGTGGGCGACGACGAAGTAGCTGTCCGTGACGTGGAAGTCGAGCGGCGGGCTCGCGAGGATGACACCCGACAGACCACCAAATAGGAAGGTGATCAGGAAGCCGATCGAGAACAGCATCGGCGATTCGAAGGTCAATTGCCCCTTCCACATCGTGCCGATCCAGTTGAAGATCTTCACACCTGTCGGCACGGCGATCAGGAACGTCATGAACGAGAAGTACGGCAGGAGAACAGCGCCGGTTGCGTACATGTGGTGAGCCCACACCGCGATCGACAGAGCGGCGATGGCCAACGTTGCGTACACCAGACCGCTGTAGCCGAAGATCGGCTTACGGCTGAAGACCGGGAAGATCTCCGAGACGATGCCGAAGAACGGCAGCGCGATGATGTACACCTCGGGGTGACCGAAGAACCAGAACAGGTGCTGCCACAGGAGCACACCGCCCGTTGCCGGGTCGAAGATGTGCCCACCGAGATGGCGGTCGACGAACAGGCCCATGAATGCAGCGGTCAGCAGCGGGAACGCCAGCAGGATCAGGATGCTGGTGATGAAGATGTTCCAGGTGAAGATCGGCATGCGGAACATGGTCATACCGGGTGCGCGCAGGCAGATCACGGTGGTGACCATGTTGACGCCACCGAGGATGGTGCCGAGGCCGGCGACGGCCAGACCCAAGACCCACAGGTCGGCGCCGACGCCGGGGCTGTGCAGCGCGCTGGTCAGCGGCGTGTACGCCGTCCAACCGAAGTCTGCTGCGCCACCGGGCGTGACGAATCCGGCCGTCGTGATGATCGCACCGAACAGGTACAGCCAGTAGCTGAACGCGTTCAGGCGCGGGAACGCGACGTCGGGTGCACCGATCTGGAGCGGAAGAATGTAGTTCGCGAAGCCGAAGACGATCGGGGTCGCGTACAGCAGCAGCATGATCGTGCCGTGCATGGTGAACAGCTGGTTGAACTGTTCGTTGGAAAGGAACTGCATGCCGGGTACAGCAAGTTCGGCACGCATCATCAGTGCCATGAGGCCACCGATGAGGAAGAAGGCGATGGAAGTCGCCAAGTACATGATTCCGAGCACCTTGGGATCGGTGGTCGTGATCATCTTGAAAATGAATGAGCCCTTGGGTCCCTGCCGCGGCGGGTAAGGCCTGGCCGGCGCTATCGTGGGGACTGGCTGGGGCGCTACGGCAGTCACTGATCCTCCTGAATGTGCCTTTGGTCGCTCCGCAGACTCCGTCAAAGAGCCCTTGGTTGCGCCCGCAGGGTCCGTCGCCCGGGCTGCGGACAACGGCTTCTGGCTTGCGCTCATCGAATCGTAGACCGTGACTCCGAGGCACCGCGACCCGGTCCTACTCTGCGTCGTACTCGAGCATCCGTTTTTGGGGGCACCAAACGAACGACCTGCGGTTTATGTTCCCTCGGGAGTCCGAACCCACATCCGAATCGGCGTGTCGTACCCGTCGAAGAATTCGGCCGGTGTCCGTTTTCGGCCATCTCCTCCACTGATAAGGTCACCCTCGCCTAACTCACCTCAGGAGTATTCAGTGAAATTCTTTCCCCGCCGCGCCGCGCTGGTAGCTGTCGCAGCCTCGATCGCCTTGGTCGTTCCAGCCTGCTCGAGTAACGACGAGCCCGCTGCAACCACCACCTCGACCGAGTCGGGCGCATTCCCCCGCACGATCGAACACTTCCGTGGAAGCACCGAAATCCCGGCAGCACCCCAGCGGATCGTCGCGCTCGACAACAGCTTCACCGACGCCGTCCTTCTCCTCGAATCCCCGCTCGTCGGCTACGTCGACTACCGCGAGCCCGGTCTGCCCGACTACCTCGGATCCTCGCGGGAGGAATTCGCCGCGGACGCCGTCTCGGTCGGCACGGTCAGCAGTGCAAGCCTCGAGAAGATCGCCGCACTGCAGCCGGACCTCATCATCTCCGCCGAGGTCCGCGACGGGAAGAACTACGAGCAGCTCTCCGCAATCGCGCCCACCGTCTTCACCCAGACGACCGGTCCGACGTGGAAGGACAACATCCGCGTAGTCGGTGAAGCGCTGGGCAAGGAATCGCTGGCCGAGGCGAAAATCACCGAATACGAAACACGCGCGGCTGCCGTCGGCAAGGAAATCAACGAGAAGGCGAACAACCCGGTCATCTCGGTAGTCCGGTTCGCCGGTGAACCGACCGCACGTCTCTACCGCACCACCTCGTTCAGCGGCATCGTTCTTCAGGACGCCGGATTGAAGCGCCCGGACAACCAGGGACCTGACCCCGCCGATGCCGGCAACATCATGATGAAGATCAGCCCCGAGCTGATCAACGAAGCCGACGCGGACGTCATCTTCATCAGCACCTGGCAGGACGCCGAGGGCAAGAGCGCCGAAGCTGCGAAGCCGTTCCTCGAGAGCCCGCTGTGGCAGACGCTTCGAGGACGCAAGGTCGACGTGGACGATTCACGTTGGATGTCGCCGGTCAGCATCCAGGGCGCCCACATGATTCTCGACGACCTCTCGGACACGTTCGAGGTGGACAAGCAGAACAGCTGAGTCGAACAGCTAACCTGAACGGCGCCCGCTCACACAGGAAGCCGTCGACTTGTCTGTTCTCTCACGCACGTCTGTTCTCTCACGCACGACCGCCCGCACGTCCGTTCGTCGCGTCTCGATCCTGGGGATCACCGCCACGATGCTCGTCCTCGGTGGTTGCTCGTCCGACTCGTCGGACGATCCGGCGAGCACCATCGTCCGGACCACTACGTCGATCGCCGGTGCCGGCGTGATGGGCATCGAACGCGACACCGCCACCGCGTGCCCGACGCCGACGCAAGCCGACCCGGGAGCGGGCCCCGAGGTGAAGCGTCGAGTCGTACACACTGCGGGTGAAACCGAGGTTCCTTCCGATCCCCAACGGATCGTGGTCCTCGACAGCGTCTCGATGGACGCCGTGTGCGCCCTCGGTCTGTGGGAGCGGGTAGTGGGCGCCGCGACCGGTGTCGACTCGCCTCAACCGTCGTACCTCGGTTTCGGCATCTCGGAGATTCCGAGCGTCGGCCCCGTGAGCGCACCCGACGTCAACGCCGTGAAGGCCGCCGCGCCGGACTTGATCCTCGGGTCGAGTCCGGCGTCCGACGGCTTGTACGGGCAACTCGACGCCATCGCCCCCACCGTGTTCGCGGGCTCGGATCCCGTGTATTGGAAAGCGCAGTTCGCGCTGGCCGGTCAGGCACTTGGCCGCTCGTCGGCGGCGTCGGCGGAGCTCGATCGATACCAGCAGGACGTCGTGCAACTCGGCGACGCATTGAATGCATCACAGACGCAGGCCTCAGTGGTTCGGTTCGGTTCGAAGGACCTGCAGATCGAGGGTCCCGCGTCCTTCGCCGGACAGATCCTCAGTGACGTCGGCGTCCGGCGCCCACCGGCCCAGCGATTGACCGATGCGACCACAGCACCGATTCCGGCCGACGATCTCAGCGCAGCCGACGGCGACTTGATCTACGTCCTCTTCGACGGGTCGAACGGCCGTACCTACGGCACCGAGGTCATGAAAAGCGATCAGTGGCAGGACCTCGCCGCCGCCTCCGATCGGCGTGTGTTCGTGGCGGAAGACGAAATCTGGAACGGAAACGGGATGACTGCCGCCCATGCCGTATTGGCGGATTTGAAGGGAACCTTGAACGGATATGCGAGCTGACCGGAACGAAACACGACTCCCACATTCGAGACAGCTCGCCGCAACCGTGATGTTCGGATTCTGATCATGCCGATCCCGGAATTCATTGTCGCCCTGCGCGAGAAGGTCGGTCATGCGCCGCTCTGGCTGTCCGGAGTAAGCGTCGTGATTCGCGACGACGACGGTCGGGTCCTGCTCACCCGCCGAGCCGACAACGGTCAATGGGCCGTCGTGTCCGGTGTTCTCGAGCCCGGCGAGGAACCGTCGTCGGCGGCGGTGCGGGAGGCGAAGGAAGAAACCGGAGTCGACGCCGAATTGGTTCGGATCACGAGTGTCGATGTCACAGAGCCCATTACGTACCCCAACGGCGACGTGACTCAGTACCTGGACGTGTGCTTTCTGGCCAAGTGGACCGGCGGAGAAGCGCATGTGGCGGACGACGAGAACCTCGAAGTCGCGTGGTTCGCGCCGAGCGAACTGCCTTCGGACATGACGGAAACCTCGCGGCTACGCCTCGAAAAAGCGTTGCAGGACAAGCCGGAAGCGTGGTTTCTGCGCTAGTCCACTCCCCCATGGACAATCGAAGCCCGATTCCTGCGTGTGCAGGAGTCGGGCTTCGTTTGATATAGGCGCTCTAGAAGTCCCGAGCGGGTCGCTCTAGAAATCCCAGTCGTCGTCTTCGGTGTTGACGGCCTTGCCGATGACGTAGGAGCTTCCCGAGCCGGAGAAGAAGTCGTGATTCTCGTCCGCATTCGGTGAAAGTGCCGACAGGATAGCCGGATTGACGTCCGTCTCGTCCTTCGGGAAGAGGCCTTCATAGCCGAGGTTGTTGAGTGCCTTGTTGGCGTTGTAGCGCAGGAACTTCTTGACGTCCTCGGTCAGACCGACGCCGTCGTAGAGGTCCTGCGTGTAGTCGACCTCGTTCTCGTAGAGCTCGAAGAGCAACTCGAACGTGTAGTTCTTGAGCTCTTCGCGCTCGGCCTCGGTGAGCTGTTCGAGGCCCTTCTGGTACTTGTAGCCGATGTAGTACCCGTGCACGGCCTCGTCACGGATGATGAGGCGGATGAGGTCGGCGGTGTTGGTGAGCTTGGCGCGCGAGGACCAGTACATCGGCAGGTAGAAGCCGGAGTAGAAGAGGAAGCTCTCGAGGAGCGTCGAGGCGACCTTGCGCTTGAGCGGCGACTCGCCGTTGTAGTAGTCGAGAACGATCTGCGCCTTGCGCTGCAGGTTGGGGTTCTCCTCCGACCAGCGGAACGCGTCGTCGATGTCCGGGGTGGAGCACAGCGTCGAGAAGATCGAGCTGTAGCTCTTGGCGTGCACCGATTCCATGAAGGCGATGTTGGTGTAGACCGCTTCTTCGTGGGGAGTGATTGCGTCGGGGATGAGACTGACCGCGCCGACGGTCCCCTGAATGGTGTCGAGCAACGTCAGACCCGTGAAGACACGCATCGTGAGCTGCTGCTCCTGCGCGGTCAGCGTTCCCCAGGACGGGATGTCGTTGGAGACCGGCACCTTTTCGGGCAGCCAGAAATTGCTGACGAGGCGATCCCACACCTCGGCGTCCTTCTCGTCCTGGACGCGGTTCCAGTTGATGGCGGAAACGCGACTGACCAGCTTGACCATAATTCCTACCTAGCGAGAGAGATACTGCCGAATGTTGGCTTGCCTGAACACTACCCGTTGTGTCGGGTCCGCGATGCCAACACAACAACATGTGTCGCACGCGCCCCTCCACATGGATCAAAAATGTGATATCAATTAAATATCACTTACCGATGGAAAGCGAGTCTCGCATGACCAGCACCCCTACCGTGGCCGAGAAACCGACCGGTGTCGCCACCACCACGATCGCCGAACGCCCAGGCTGGGACCTGTCCGGCGGGTGGATGCTTCTCGGCGGCGTCCTTTTGTTCCTGGCCGGAATCGCGCTGTCCGTCGTAGGCGGAGTTCTGGGACTCTTTGCCCTGATTCCGGTCGGAGTGGTGCTGTTCATCGCGTCACTCCCCCTGCTGATGGGTCTGACTTTGGTGCAACCGAATCAGGCCAGAGTTCTTCAGCTCCTGGGCAGCTCGTACAGCGGCACCCTGCGCACGCCGGGACTGCGATGGACGAACCCGCTGACGGTCCGTCGATCGATCTCCACGCGTATCCGAAACCATGAGACCGGTCAGGCGAAGGTGAACGACGCCGACGGCAATCCCATCGAGATCTCGGCGGTGGTCGTCTGGCAAGTCGCCGACACTGCGCTCGCGTCGTTCCAGGTGGACGACTACGAGGAGTTCGTCTCGGTGCAGACCGAGGCGGCCGTCCGCCATATCGCCGGCAGCTATCCGTACGACGCCGAAGGCCGAGTTTCGTTGCGCGAGAACGCCGATATCATCACAACCACCTTGTCGGAGGAGGTTCACGCCCGCGTGCGGGCGGCAGGTGTCGAAGTGATCGAGACACGGATTAACAGGCTCTCCTATGCACCGGAGATCGCCAGCGCGATGCTTCGGCGCCAGCAAGCGGGTGCTGTGATCGCCGCGCGCAAGCAAATCGTCGAAGGTGCGGTGTCCATGGTCGACATGGCACTCAAGCAGCTCGAGGAAAAGCACGTCGTCGAACTCGACGAGGAACGCAAGGCCACGATGATCAGTAACCTTCTGGTCGTGCTGTGCGGCGACCGCGACGCTCAACCGGTGCTGAACACCGGTTCGCTCTACCAGTAAAGGAAAGGCCACATGGCCACGGATCCAGCTCCGAGATCCGAGCGTAAGAAGATCCTGCTTCGGTTGGATCCTGCGGTGCACGACGCGCTCGCCCGGTGGGCGGCCGACGACCTCCGAAGTACCAACGCCCAGATCGAGTTTCTCCTTCGGCGCGCACTCACCGAACACGGTCGTATGCCGAAGAATGCCGGCAAGATGCACGGCCCCGGCCGTCCGCCGGCCTGATACCCCTGTGCGCCTTTTCGGTAGCAGTCACTACCAAAAAGGCGCACGGGGGCGAAGCCCCTACAACATGCAGGAAACGCAGCCCTCGACCTCGGTGCCTTCGAGTGCCATCTGACGCAGACGGATGTAGTACAGCGTCTTGATGCCCTTACGCCACGCGTAGATCTGCGCCTTGTTGATGTCGCGCGTGGTGGCGGTGTCCTTGAAGAACAGCGTCAGGGACAAGCCCTGGTCGACGTGTTGCGTTGCGGCAGCATAGGTGTCGACGATCTTCTCGTACCCGATTTCGTAGGCATCCTGGTAGTACTCCAGGTTGTCGTTGGTCAGGTAGGGCGCCGGGTAGTAGACGCGACCGATCTTGCCTTCCTTGCGGATCTCGATCTTCGACGCCACCGGGTGGATGGAGCTGGTGGAGTAGTTGATGTACGAGATCGAGCCGGTCGGCGGGACGGCCTGAAGGTTCTGGTTGTAGATACCGTGCTTCTGGACCGAAGCCTTCAGCTCACGCCAGTCGTCCTGGGTGGGGATGTGCAGCTGCGCATCGGCGAAGAGTCCGCGGACCTTGTCGGTTGCCGGCTCCCAGACCTGGTCGGTGTACTTGTCGAAGAATTCACCCGAGGCGTACTTCGACTCCGGGAAACCCTTGAAGTACGAGCCGCGCTCGATGGCGATCTTGTTCGACGCACGCAACGCATGGAAGAGCACGGTGTAGAAGTAGATGTTCGTGAAGTCGATGCCTTCTTCGCTGCCGTAGAAGATCCGCTCACGAGCGAGGTATCCGTGCAGGTTCATCTGACCGAGGCCGATGGCGTGAGAGTCGTTGTTGCCCTGCTCGATCGACGGCACCGAGTAGATGTGCGTCTGGTCGGACACTGCTGTCAAACCGCGGATCGAGACCTCGATGGTCTTGGCGAAGTCGGGCGAATCCATGGTCTTCGCGATGTTCAGCGAACCCAGGTTGCAGGAGATGTCCTTGCCGACCTTCGAGTAGGAAAGATCGTCGTTGAACAGCGAGGGCGTCGAAACCTGCAGGATCTCCGAGCACAGGTTCGAGTGCGTGATCTTGCCTTCGATCGGGTTGGCCCGGTTCACCGTGTCCTCGAACATGATGTACGGGTAGCCCGACTCGAACTGCAATTCGGCGACGGTCTGGAAGAACTCACGAGCCTTGATCTTGGACTTGCGAATTCGCTTGTCGTCGACCATCTCGTAGTACTTCTCGGAGACGTTGATGTCGGAAAACGGAACACCGTAGATGCGCTCGACGTCGTACGGCGAGAACAGGTACATGTCCTCGTTCTTCTTCGCCAGTTCGAAAGTGATGTCCGGGATCACGACGCCCAGAGAGAGCGTCTTGATACGGATCTTCTCGTCGGCGTTCTCACGCTTGGTGTCGAGGAAGCGGTAGATGTCGGGGTGGTGCGCGTGCAGGTACACAGCTCCGGCGCCCTGACGCGCGCCCAACTGGTTGGCGTAGGAGAACGAGTCCTCGAGAAGCTTCATGATCGGGATGACACCCGAACTCTGGTTCTCGATTTTCTTGATCGGCGCGCCGTGCTCACGAACGTTGGTGAGCAGCAAGGCAACACCGCCACCGCGCTTGGAAAGCTGCAGTGCCGAGTTGATGGAGCGACCGATGGACTCCATGTTGTCTTCGATGCGAAGCAGGAAGCAGGACACGGGCTCGCCGCGCTGCTTCTTGCCCGAGTTCAGGAACGTCGGGGTGGCGGGCTGGAAGCGTCCGGCGATGATCTCGTCGACGAGTTCGACGGCCAGGTCTTCGTTGCCTGCGGCCAGTGTGAGCGCAACCATGCAGACACGATCTTCGAACCGCTCGAGGTAACGCTTGCCGTCGAAGGTCTTGAGTGTGTAGGAGGTGTAGTACTTGAACGCGCCCAGGAACGTCGGGAAGCGGAACTTCTTGGCGTACGCGTGATCGATCAGGAACTTCACGAAAGTACGTGAGTACTGATCGAGAACCTCAGGCTCGTAATAGTTTTCCTCGACGAGGTAGTCCAACTTCTCGTCGAGGTTGTGGAAGAACACGGTGTTCTGGTTGACGTGCTGCAAGAAGTACTGACGGGCTGCGGCGACATCCATCTCGAACTGGATCTCACCGTTGGCGCCGTACAGGTTGAGCATGGCGTTGAGTGCGTGGTAGTCGAGACCGTTGGTGGAATCACCGCCGCGTGCATCACGCTCTACGCTTCCTGCCGCGATCGTGTCAGTGATGGTTGGCGCCACTGCCCGTGCTCCTTCTCTGTTTCGAGATGATTCCAGAACTCCCCCAAGCCTTCTCGTACTCGGTCTACGTCCTCGGCAGTGCCCATGAGTTCGAACCGGTACAGAAAAGGAACGTGGCATTTCTGGGAAATGATGTTTCCTGCATAGCAAAAGGACTCACCGAAATTGGTGTTTCCCGCCGCGATCACTGCTCTGATCAACGACCTGTTGTGTGGATTGTTCAAAAAACGAATGACCGGCTTCGGCACATAACTGGTGTCGCGCCCTGTCACGGTGGCCCCGCCACCATAGGTGGGCAGAATCAGCACATAGGGCTCGTCTACGCGAAATGAGCCGTCACGGTCATGGATGGGTATACGTGTCGCAGGCAGGCCGAGACGTTGAACGAATCGGTGGGTGTTCTCCGACACGCTGGAAAAATAGACCAGCGAAGTCATCGGTTGTCACCATTTTCTTGTACGGTGCCCGGAACTACTCAGATGTGTCGGCGGAGGTGTCCACCGCCGACACTGCGGCGCTTCAAGCAGCGACGGTCAGGGTCTTGATGCGATCGGGACGAAAGCCCGACCAGTGATCTTCACCGGCAACCACGATGGGCGCCTGGAGGTACCCGAGAGCCATGACGTAGTCGCGGGCTTCGGCATCCTCGGTGATGTCGATGATGTTGTATTCGAGACCGGCCTTGTCGAGGGCGCGGTAGGTGGCATTGCACTGAACGCAAGCGGGCTTGGTGTAGACGGTGATGCTCATGAGAGTCCCTCTTTCGCTTAGCCAACAAAGGCCGATGTAGTGATGTTCAGCACCGATTCGACCGATTGCCGGAGTCTCGCTCAAGGCGTTCCGCGTTGTGGTCTCTCAGTGCTCAAGACACTACACCTAGTGGCCGACAGAAACACATAACGCGAGATGTTGTGAGTCACATCGTTGAAATTCCCAGGTCGCCCCAGTTCAGCGCCCTCATTTCCCGGCGCGTCGGCGTGTCGCCCGTCACATTCTCTTTTGGTGCTCGCCGGCCACTCGGAACCGCGCCACGGACCTACCATGAGCGTCGTGGAAACACCCCCGAAGGACGAAGCACCGCGCCACCAGGCCACCGTGACGAGAACGCAGCAGGTGACACCACTGATGCGCAGAATCACCTTCGGCGGCACCGGCCTGAGCGACTTCGACACCAGCGGAAGCCCCGACGAACGGGTGCTCGTCAGATTCCCTCTCGATCCCCCTCACGCCCGCAGTTACACGGTCCGGCGCTGGCAGCCGTCGACGAACGAACTGGAGATCGACTTCGTTCTGCATGGTCATGGCGGAGCCGCTCTCTGGGCCGAGAATGCGCAAGCAGGCGAGACCGTCCACCTCTCGACTGCCAGCGGATGGTTCAAGCCGCCGGCAGTGTGCGACTGGCTCCTACTCGTCGCCGATCACGCCGCCCTGCCGGCAGTCGGACGGATTCTCGAAGAGGCCCCGGACGGTCTGCCGATCCGCGTCCTCGCACAGGTACCCGCACCGAGCGAACAGCAGACGTTCACCACGCGCGCCGACGCTCACTTCCGGTGGATCGACACAGCGGACTCTCTCCTCACCGAGCTGGTTGCCGATCCCTTACCTCCCGGCACCGGTTACATCTGGTGCGCAGTCGAGGCCGCGGCTGCCAGACGCATCCGCACCCATCTGCGTCGAACGTGGAAAATCCCGGCAACGCACATGCACGTGATGGGCTATTGGCGCGAGGACAAGGAGAACTGGGAGCGTCGGTACGCCGTCGCCGCCGACCGTATCGATGCCGCGATGGGCGAAGCGATGATGGCGGGCAAGGATTTCGAGTCGATTCGCGACGCCGTCGACGACGCGATGGAACGCGAAGGGCTCTAGCGCACATGTGGGCCTGACCCACATACGAGTGAGGGCCACGCCTTTCGGCATGGCCCTCAGCTGTGAAACGGATCAAGCGTTGACGAGCTGCTTGCTGGCATCGACGAGGTCGGAGACGACCTTGGAGACCTGAGCGAGCACCTCTGCGTTCTCACGCGGGTGAAGCTCGCCGAACAGTGCGCCGGTTCCACCGATGCTCAGTGCGGTGTCCTCGACAACCTTGCCACCGGCGATACCGACTGCCTTGGTGGTGTCTTCGTGTGCCCACTTGGCGCCGTTGCCGCTGGGCGAAGCGCTGATGACTGCTACAGCCTTGTCCTTGACAGCGCCGACGCCGTACGGACGCGAAATCCAGTCGATGGCATTCTTCAGCACTGCGGGGATGGTGCCGTTGTACTCGGGCGTGACGAGCAGGAACGCGTCCGCGTTGCTCGCAGCGGAGCGCAGCGCATCGACAGCGGGGATGGAAGCACCCTCGACGTCGATGTCTTCGTTGTAGAAGGGAACGTCGGCGAGGCCTTCGAAGACCGTCAGCGCAGCACCCTCGGGCGCGGCGGACACAGCAGTCTCGGCAAGCTGGCGATTGACGGATCCGGCGCGCAGGCTGCCGACGAGAACGAGAACATTGGTCTGTGACATAACGAGTTTCCTTCGAGAGTGGTGCGGTTGGTGGCTCCGGTTGAAAGTTATATCAACTAAACGGACCGCGGTCCACTTACATTCCCCAGCCCTGTAATCTGATCCCGTGAGCGCAATCCCCCTCCCCCAGATCGGCGCCGCGCCGGTCGAGCGCGGTGACGCAGCACGTAACCGCGTACTTCTGCTCGACGCCGCAGCCCTCCTCGTCGCTGAGCGAGGTGTCGACGCGGTGACGATGGATGCCGTCGCCTGCCGAGCCGGTGTGGGCAAGGGCACAGTTTTTCGGCGCTTCGGCAATCGATCAGGACTGATGCAGGCTCTGCTCGATCACACGGAGCGAGAGTTGCAGCAGGCATTCATGTTCGGCCCCCCACCGTTGGGCCCGGGTGCGCCACCGATCGAGCGCCTCATCGCGTTCGGCCGCGCCCGGATCGCCATGGTGGAAGTACAGGGCGAAGTTCTCCGCGCCGCGGAGAATGCCCCCGAATACCGCTTCGGCGGTCCGGCCCGAGCACTCGGCATCGCTCACGTCATCGGACTTCTCCGAGGAGCCGGCGTCGAGGGCGACCTGGATCTGCTCGCTTCGGCGCTGCTGGCACCACTCGAAGCGTCGCTTGTCCTTCATCAGGTACGCGATCTCGGGATGACCACCGAGCGCCTGGCGGCCGGCTGGGAAGACCTTGCCCGACGCGTTACTCGATGTTGACTCCCCAGATCCGTCCCACCACTTAATGTGAGCCCATGCGCATCGCTGCAGCCGTCATCGGCCTCCTGACCATCGCCGCGGTAAGCGGTTGCTCCGCTTCGTCCGACTCCCCCGAGGACAAGTCGGACCCCTCCGGGCGCGTCTTCATCTCGACCTCGGTCGACGGAACACCGATTCCCGGCGGCGGCCCGCTGACTCTCGACTTCAGCCAAGCCGGTCGAGTATCCGCGAGCGCCGGATGCAACACCGCGAACGGCTCGGTCGAGTTCACTGACGGCAAACTGACCACCGGAACCATGGCGTCGACCATGATGGGCTGTCCTCCCGGTATCGCCGAATCCGACGCCTGGACAACAACATTGCTGACCGCCGCGCCGGCGTGGAGCCTCGACGGCGACACCCTCACCCTTACCTCCGGCGATGCCACCGTCACCCTGCAGGACAAGAAAATCGTCACGCCGGATCGAGTGCTCCAAGGCACGACCTGGACCGTCACGTCTCTCATCAGCCCCGACGCGATCAGTACGAGTCAGGCGCTCGAGACGTCAGCTCCCGAGCTCACGATCGCCACAGACGGTTCGGTCAGCGGGACCACCGGATGCAATCGCATGACCGGAAGCGCCCAGGTATCCGACACCACAGTCACGTTCGCGCCGATGGGAACCACTCGCATGGCGTGTCCCGAGGAGAACATGGACATCGAGCGTCAGGTCCTGGCAGTGCTCGACGGTGAAGTGAGCTACACCATCGACGCCGACACGCTGACACTGCGCAAGCCCGACAACACCGGATTGATACTGACTGCGCAGGCCTGATCAGACGGTGCAGGCCTGATCAAACATTGTCCAGCAGCCAGCGTCCCAACTCACGGGCGCTGGCATCGATCATCGCCGGCCAGTCCATGGCCGAGTCGTCCGCGTGATCGCTGACGTGTTTGACGAGGCGACAGGTGGCACCCGCTGCCTGCGCGGCGAATGCGATGGCAAAACCCTCCATGTCGACCAGATCTGCGCGCTGAGCGAGGGCATCGCGGGTCACCGCGTCGGCGATGAATGCGTCGCCGGTGGCCAATACAGAGTCGTCCCCGTCGTCGAGCACCAGACGATCCACGACGTCGTGTCCCAACGCTCGAATCGCGGTGCTGCTGATGTCGTGATTGACGACAACGCCGGGAACATAGAGACCACCGTGGTGCGCATGCAGCGCACCGGCTGTCCCGATGTTGACGACCAGCGGGAGGTTCTCGCGCTCGTACCGCGCGAGAGCGGAGGCGACTGCTGTTGCAGCACTGACCTTTCCGATCCCTGTGATCAGCAATTCGTATCCTTGCGGCACATAGGCCGCTTCCGACTTCGTCGCACTGACCACCAGAACGTTGTTCGCACTCATGTGCGCGACCGTACCGCCCACGTTGCGGTGGCACTGCACGCGCCTGCTCACATCGCTAGAGTCCATTCATGGCCACACTGCGTGAAAGCATCATCGAAGAACTCGGCACAAAGCCGACAATCGACGCCGCAGCGGAGGTTCGCGCGCGAGTCCAGTTCCTGAAGGACTACCTGCGCTCGACCCCCGCCACAGGGTTCGTGCTGGGAATCAGCGGCGGTCAGGACAGCACGCTCGCCGGGGCTCTCGCCCAACGCGCCGTCACCGAGCTTCGCGAAGAAGGCCACGACGCCGAGTTCGTCGCGGTCCGACTCCCCTATGGCGCACAAGCCGACGAATCCGATGCACAGATCGCACTCGGCTTCATCAAGCCGGACCGCTCGCTCACGGTCAACGTCAAGCCGGGCGCCGACGCCACAGCCCGCGAGGCGTCCGAGGCGTTGGGGAACGGCGAACTGCGCGACTTCGTCCGAGGCAACATCAAAGCGCGCGAACGAATGGTCATTCAGTACGCGATTGCCGGGCAGCTCGGCTACCTGGTGATCGGTACCGACCATGCCGCGGAAGCGATCACCGGCTTCTTCACGAAATTCGGTGACGGCGGCGTCGACATCACCCCGCTCACCGGCCTGAGCAAACGTCAGGGCGCTGCGCTCCTGCAGGAATTGGGCGCACCGGAGAGCACGTGGCGCAAGGTTCCGACCGCCGACCTCGAGGACGACCGGCCCGCACTGCCCGACGAAGTTGCCCTGGGTGTCACCTACTCACAGATAGACGACTACCTCGAAGGAAAGGACGTTTCCTCCGAGGTAGCCGAAAAGCTCGAGAAGATGTTCACCAACACTCGTCACAAGCGCACGGTGCCGGTAACCCCCCTCGATAACTGGTGGCAGTAGCTCTTATCCGCGACTAGCTACCGAACAGGCTGCCGAAGATGTTGCCCAGCGAACCCGTTCCCGAGGCCGGATCCTTCTTCGCGAAGTTGGTGGTGCATCCGTTGAACTGCACCGCATCGACCAGCGTCGAAGTCGCTGCCGAACCGGTTCCCACGCTGACGCCGTAGTGATCGACAACCGCGTTCGGGTTCGCAGCAACGATGTCCGCCAAAGGCACTGACACGCGGTTCTTGGCACCGTCGATGTCCTGAGTGCTCCACCACACCCCCTTCTGAAGATCCGCGTGAACGCCGCCGTCAGCCGTCGGCGTCGCGTCAGGTCCGGGGACCCATACCAGGGTGGTGAATCCGTTCTCGAACTTTCCGCCGGTGGTTCCGGTGAGGCGGAGCTGGAACGCTGCAGTCGGCGTGGCGGCGCGCTCGGCAAAGCCGATCGCCTTGCTGACTGCGTCGGAGAGCTTGATGCCGCCGGCCGAATGATAGGAAACCGAACGATCGCCGGTGCCGTCGACGGCGAGCTTCAGTGAACCGTCCTTGTCCAGGACATTTTCGGCCGAGTACGACGCGGTCTGGTCCTTCTCGTCGGCGAACGGGATGCCCCATCCGTTCGGCGTCGTTTCGGTGGACAGGGTCGAGCACGAGGCTTCCGGAGCAGAAGAGCCGAGCGAACCGGTGGACGGAAGTGCAGTAGCAATTGCCGGAGCAGTGAGTGCAGCTGCTCCGAGGAGTGCTACGACGACTCCGACACGGCGCGTGGAATTAATCGACATTGAAATACCTTTCGCATATCCCGACTGGAATTGCGCCAAAATTAACACATGTCGACAATTACCAACAGCGGAGGAATTTCTTTTGTCATCCGAACAGATGACAATTGGCATCGGCAAACAAAAATGCAATCACTCCCCTAAAAGTAGGAGAAATGAAACAAAACGACCAATTCTGGACAATTGACCAAGAATAGAGAACATGAGGATAAACGCTACGTGAAGTGCAGAAATATCACTCAGCCCATTTGAACCGGACCGCTAAAATCCGACAATAAATCTGCCGCCGACAAATAGCTACGCCGACAATGCTCGGACTATCCTCCCGCGAATGGCGGAAGAATATCGACAGCACTACCGGAGGGCCGAGTGACGTCTCGAGTCAACTCGTCACCCACTAGGAAAGCCGAGACCGACAGCACTCGCTCCATCTCCGGCCCGTATTGCCCGACCAGCACCGCCACCAACTCTGCAAGTGTGTTGTCGGGCGAGATAGCGACTACCTCGCTGCGACACCCGGACACATCCGCTGCAGCAGCAAAGTATCGAACCGAGATCGAATGCGAATCAGCCACCAATCGCTCCCATACTTCTTTCCGGCGGAACGAAGTCCGCGGCGTCGATGCCATGCCCTGCCCACTTGTTCCACATCGCACCGCGCCACAAATCCGCAAGTTCGTCATCACTTGCTCCCGACCTGAGCGCCGCACGCAAATCGACTTCGCGATCACTGAACAAACATGACCGAATTGTCCCTTCGGCGGTCATTCGGGTCCGGTCGCAATCACTGCAGAAGGAACGGGTCACGGAAGCGATGATTCCTACCGTCATCAAGGTCCCATTGACACGCCATTCTTCAGCTGGAGCCGACGGGTCTTCGCGGCCTATTGCTTCCAATTCGAAACGGCCACTCAAAACGGACAACAATTCAGCCGCGGTCACCATATTCTCGCGGGCCCATGCGTGATCTGCATCCAGAGGCATTTGCTCGATGAAACGCAATTCGACGCCGGCATCGAGGCACCACTGCAAAAGGTCCGCCGCGCCGAGGAGCGTTTCACGCATGAGAACCGCATTTATCTTCAGTGGCGCGAGTCCGGCCGCCGCAGCTGCTCGAATTCCCGCGAGAACCGATGGCAGCCTGTCTCTACGTGTCAATTCTGCGAAGTGGGCGCGGTCAACCGAATCCAGAGAAACATTGACGCGGGTCAGACCCGCTGCGGCCAACTTCGCAGCACGATGTTCGAGCCCAACGGCGTTGGTAGTCATGGCAAGTGGAATACCCGGCACGCGAGTAGCGCACCCGGCGATGATCTTTTCGAGGTCGCTGCGCATCAGTGGTTCCCCGCCGGTGAACCTCACTTCACGAATACCGGCTCGTTCGACGCCGATTCCGACCACTCGAATGATCTCGTCAGCGCTCAGAAGATCTTCCGCGGCGATGGCCGGTAGGCCTTCCTCCGGCATACAATACGTACAACGAAGCGAACACTTCTCGGTGATCGACACTCGCAGATCTCGGGCAACACGCCCGAACCTGTCGACCAGGAGATCGGTCTCGGGACGGCCGGTGAGGGCGGCGGCGTCAAACCGCACGGTGGGAATTCCCATCGAGACCACTGTCATCACTTCACCAACTTCCGTATTGCTCCAGTATGACCGAAAGCCGTACTCCGTGTGTCGGACGGACCACACCGCCTAGGATCAAAACATGTCGAGGTTGTCGAGGTTACTGTCATGAGCGCGCGTTCGGTCGAGGAACACGCGTCGCACATCTCCGAATTGCTCTCGGGCCTGCACACCCTCTCTCCGTCGGAGGTTCCGACGGCAGAAGCGTTGGGGCGCATAACTTGCTCTGATATCGCATCTCCAGTGGACCTCCCGCTCTTTCGTAACTCTCAGATGGACGGATATGCGGTCGACGCCGCCTCCGTGGCCTCGGTTCCCACCACGCTGACGGTTCGAGGTGTGATCGCCGCCGGAAGCGGAAAACCACCGAAACACCTTCCAGGATCGGCATTTCGCATCATGACCGGTGCGCCGCTCCCCGAGGGTGCCGACGCCGTCGTTCCCGTCGAGGACACCACGGGCGTCACCGAACACGTCGTCACCATCGAACGGGGCAGGTCTGTAGGCGAATTCGTTCGCGAACGCGGCAGTGACATCACTGCCGGAATGCTACTGGTCACGGCGGGAACGCACTTGGAACCTCGCCATATCGCTGCACTGAGTGCCGTCGGGTTGGCCTCACTCGACACGTACACGAGGCCACGGGTCGCTGTCATCACGACGGGCGCCGAACTCAAGAGTGCCGGAACAACTCTCGAACCCGGCGAGATCTACGATTCCAACGGTGCAGCTTTGGCAACATTGGCCGAAGCCAACGGTGCCGATGTCGTATCCGTCGCTCGAAGCAGTGACGATCCGGCTGAGTTTCGCGAATTGCTCTCGTACGCAACCTCGGTCGCCGATCTGGTTTTCACCTCCGGCGGAGTATCGATGGGCGACTTCGAAGTGGTGAAGGAAACCCTCACACCCTTGGGTGCGCAATTCGGCCACGTCGCAATGCAACCAGGTGGCCCTCAAGGCACCGCCGTGGTGAACGAAGTACCCGTACTGAGCTTCCCGGGCAACCCGGTCAGCACGATGGTCTCGTTCGAGGTCTTCGCACGCGGGGAACTGCGCCGCGCGGCGGGCCTGCCCGCGATACCTCGCGAGCGACGCCCGTTGAATGCGCCATTGCGTTCGGTGGAAGGCAAGCGACAGTTCCTGCGAGCGCGCAAAACTCCGGGCGGAATCGAACTCGTGGCCGGACCCGGTTCACACCTCGTCGCAGCAATGGCGTGGGCCGACGTCTTGATCGACATCCCCGCTGCCGTCACCGAACTCGGTGCGGGCGATCTCGTCGACGTGATTCCACTCTCGACTACCTCGATTTGATTCACTCGATCTGATTCGAAGGACACTCATGACCGAATTGACACACGTCGACAGCGAAGGCCGCGCACGCATGGTCGACGTCAGCGCCAAGGCCGAGACGACGCGGATCGCCGTCGCTGCCGGTGAACTTGTCACGACCGCCGAGGTGGTCCGCCTCGTCCGCGCCGACGGCATGCCCAAGGCCGATGTCCTCACCACCGCACGCATCGCCGGAATCGCCGGCGCAAAGAAGACGTCCGAACTGATTCCGTTGTGTCATCAGCTCGCACTTTCGTCGGTCAAGGTGGAATTCGGATTCACCGAAACCTCGATCACCGTCGAAGCGACGGCGAAGACTCGCGGACAGACCGGCGTCGAGATGGAAGCACTCACCGCCGTCGCGGTGGCCGGCCTGACCTTGCACGACATGGTCAAAGCAGTCGATCCCGGCGCCACCATGAACGGTGTGCGTCTGCTCACCAAAGACGGTGGTAAACACGGACATTGGACCCGCGACACTCAGGGCACCCCGGCTTCTCCGGCGCACGTCTTCACCTCGGCACGGTCCGCGACCGTCCTCGTCGCTTCCACCGGCGGCGCCAACGGAACCAGACCCGACACCACCGGGCCGACGATCGCGGCCTGGCTACGCGAACGAGATTTCGAGGTGCGTGGACCGCTCGTGTACGCCGACGCAGACATCGCGGCGGGCATAGCGGACGCGAAGCAGGGCTCCCCGTCGCTTGTCATCAGTACCGGCGGCACCGGCGCTTCCCCCACGGATGCAACCCCGGAAGCTACCCGCTCGGTCTTGACCCGTGAGTTGCCCGGGGTCGCAGAAGCGATCCGAACCAAGGGACTCGAGAAGACCCCGCACGCATCACTGAGCCGTGGTGTGGCAGGTCTCACAGGTACGACGGTCATCGTCAATCTTCCGGGTTCTCCCGGCGGAGTGAAGGACGGTCTCGCCGTCCTCGAACCCATCATCGATCACCTGCTCGCGCAGGTCGCAGGCGGAGGAGCACACGATGAGTGAGCTACTGGCTCGGATCTCAGAGCAACCGATTCATGCAGACACCGTCGACGCGGCCGTGGCCGGTCCGAAGAACGGTGCTGTTGTGGTGTTCACGGGAACGGTGCGCAATCACGATGGAGGCCAAGCGGTTTCGGCGTTGGAGTACCAAGCGCATCCGGATGCCGAACGCTTCCTCCAGACATGCTGCCAAGAAGTTGCAGCCTCGACCGGCCTACCGGTCGCCGCGATTCATCGCGTCGGGCATCTCGAGATCGGAGACCTCGCGCTGGTCGCCGCCGTCGCCGCGCCACACCGCGCGGAGGCGTTTGCCGCGTGCGCCGAACTTGTCGAGCGCATCAAGCACGAGGTACCGATCTGGAAGCGGCAACACTTCGCGAACGGCGTCTCCGAATGGGTCGGGTTGTAGGTCGAACGCTCCGGGAAGGTAGAGTTGCGATCACTAGGTGCCTGAAATCGGGCATCCAGCGTCGTAGAACGCAAAATTTCTTGCTGAGTGCTCAATGCACCCGCTCTTCTTACGGCGAAGAAGCCTGCCGACCGGCAGCGCCGCCACCACTGTGCTTGATTGTTCGACCGGTTAATTCCCGTGTCGGCATCCGGGCACGAACACGTGCCCGAAAGGCTCTGAACACACTTGTCTGACATCTCTACGCCCGCTACCACCTTCGCAGCCCTCGGTGTGCGCGCACCGCTGGTGAAAGCTCTCGAAGACGGCGGAATCACTTCTCCGTTCCCGATCCAGATCGACACCCTCCCCGACACTCTCTCGGGTCGCGACGTACTGGGCCGCGGAAAGACCGGAAGCGGAAAGACGCTCGCGTTCTCCATCCCCATGGTCTCTCGCCTCGCCGGCGAACTGTCCGGCGGCAAGCGTCGCCCGGGTCGACCGCTCGGCTTGGTGCTCGCACCCACGCGTGAGCTAGCCACCCAGATCACCGCAACCCTCGAACCGTTGGCCGCCGCATACGACTTGCGCGTGACCACGATCTTCGGCGGCGTGTCGCAGCACCGCCAGGTTCAGGCTCTGAAGGCCGGAGTCGACATCGTCGTCGCCTGCCCCGGTCGCCTCGAAGACCTCATGAAGCAGAAGTTCGTCAGCCTCGACGCCGTCGAGATCACCGTGCTCGACGAGGCCGACCACATGGCCGACCTCGGCTTCCTGCCCGTCGTCACCCGCATCCTCTCGTCCACGCCGCAGGACGGGCAGCGCCTGCTGTTCTCGGCAACGCTCGACAACGGCGTCGACAAGCTCGTCAAGCGTTTCCTCAAGAACGAGGTCATGCATTCGGTCGACGAGGCCAACTCCCCCGTCGCCGCGATGACGCACCACGTGTTCGACGTCGACGGCGTCGAAGCCAAGAAGGCTCTGGTCGAGAAGCTCGCTTCCGGTACCGGACGTCGCATCCTGTTCATGCGCACCAAGCACCAGGCTCGCAAGTTGGCTCGCCAGCTCACCGAGTCGGGCATCCCGTCCGTCGACCTGCACGGCAACCTCTCGCAGGCCGCTCGCGACCGTAACCTGGCAGCTTTCTCCGCCGGTGAAGCGCGCGTCCTCGTCGCCACCGACGTCGCAGCGCGCGGCGTCCACGTCGACGATGTCGAGTTGGTCGTTCACGTCGATCCCCCGGCCGAGCACAAGGCTTACCTGCACCGCAGTGGTCGCACGGCTCGCGCAGGCAGCGCCGGCGACGTGGTCACAGTGGTCTTGCCCGAGCAGCGTAAGGATCTCGCGATCCTCATGCGTAAGGCAGCCATCAAGGTGACGCCGGTTCGTTCGACGGCCAACTCCGAGCACGTCGTCAAGTTGGTCGGCGACATCGCACCGCACGTCACTCCGGCTCCGAAGGCTCCGGCCCAGCCGAACGGTGGACGCGGACAGCGCCCCGCCGGCCAGGGTGGACGCGGCGGCGCAGCACGTTCGGGTCAGGCTCGCTCCGGACAGGGCGGTCAGTCACGCGGTGCACGCACCGGCGGCGCTGCCCGTCAGGAACATGCCGGCGGCGGCGCTCGCCGTCCCCGCACCGGCGGCGGCGGCGGCGCTCGCACTGCGGGCTCCACCGGTGGCCGTCCCGCACGCTAGGTCGTCCCGCGCGCTAGGCCACACAGGCACAATTCAATAGGTTTCGTAGTGGACAGCGTCGGCCAATGGCCGACGCTGTCGCCATCCGAAGCGCTCGAGATCCGGAACCTGTTGGAATTCAGTCACCTTCCCGACGCACAGCCACGCAATGGGGCGAACGGGTGACGGAATGCCCATGAGTTCGGTGAGGTACTTCTCGTCGTAGAACGAAACCCAGCCGATGCCGATCTCCTCGGCGACCGCGGCGAGCCACAAATTCTGAATCGCGAGCACTGCCGAGAACAGGCCGGTGTCGTCGACGGTGTGGCGGCCGAGGATGTTCGGGCCACCGCGTGACGGGTCGTAAGTGACGACAATCCCGGTACCGCTCTCGGCGATTCCCTCGATCTTGATGGGGTCGAACGTCGGGCGGCGATCCTCGGGCAAAGACTGCGCGAAATTCAGCCTGGCATCGGCGACGTGTGCCGCGAAGGTGTCGAGCGTCTCCGGATTACGAACGACGACAAAATCCCATGGTTGCGTGTTTCCCACGCTCGGCGCGCGATGAGCGGCGTCGAGAATTCGCATGAGAGTTTCGTCCGGGATGATCTCTCCCGAGAACTCGGCGCGAACGTCTCGTCGTCGCCGAATCGCTTCGTACACGGATACCGCTGATTCACTCACGCTCCGACGGTATAGCGGTGCAATCCCAGCATGGCGTCGGGGTGCGGTTCGACCGTTTCTTCTCGTACGCAGGTGCGCAGGGCGCTGCCCACCGCTCCCGAATCCATCCCGGTACCGATCACGACCAGTTGCGTAGTTCGAGGTTCGCCCGACTTCCATCGCAGCGGGGTGATCCGGACATGATCACCCACCGATTGGATCTCGAATTTCCCTGTGTAGCCCGGAATCTCGAAGTTCACAAATCCCTTGATGCGGTAAACACCCGACGGCTGATTCTCGAGAAAGTGTGTCAGAGCCCTGGCATCGAGTGGCATCTCCGATATGAAATCAACCGACTCGTAGCGATGGTGCAGGTGATCGTGGTGACAGGAGCCGTCCTCGTGATCGTGGTCGTGTCCGTCGCGCAGGAGCTCGTCGAGGCTCAGTTGATCACCCGGAGCGGGAGGGATCACCTCGCCGGAATCGAACAACAGAGCGGGGTCTATCCGCGAGTGCGACGTTTCCACTATGGGCGCTCGCGGATTCAACTCACGAATTCCGGCCGTGAATCGCTCGCGCTCGGCGACGGGAACGCTGTCGATCTTGTTGACTACCACCAGATCTGCCAGGCGAACATGTTGATCGAGTTCGGGATGTTCGCTGCGAACGGTCGAGAAATTGGCTCCGTCGACCATGACCACCAGTCCGCCGTAGACGACGGACGGGTTCCCACTCCCGAGGACGAGACGAATCATGTTCCGCGGCTCGGCAAGCCCGCTGGCCTCGACGACGATCACGTCGATCCCGGATTGCCGGTGCGCCAGCTTGCTCAGCATCTCGTCCATGTCGGAGACGTCGACAGCACAGCACAAACAGCCGTTGCTGAGCGTGACCATCGAATCGACCTGACCGGCGACCATCATCGAATCGATGTTGACAGAGCCGAAGTCGTTGACGATCACGCCGATGCGTACGCCGTCGTTGTTACGCAGGAGATGGTTGAGCAGCGTCGTCTTGCCCGAACCGAGAAAGCCTGCGACGACTATTACGGGAATCTGCTTCTTCGCCACCACACAACCTTCCGAAACCACACGTACCGATCAGTGATCGTAGTGGAGTGTGGCTCCGGAAGGTTCACGCTGACAGCAGACTCACACCGTGCAGAGTGGGCGGATGTCCGAAGTGCCCTCGGTGGTCGGTGACGTCAAGATCGTGCACGCGTTGTATCCACGGGATTCGGCGACCCGGCGGATTTCACTCCAGCCTGCCGCGTCGACGACCGGCGACCGTGAGAGCACGAACCCGGAAAGCCTGAGCGGATCACCGACCAGGGCCCACGAATAGTCGTCGGCAATGTAGGTGACGATGTAGTTGGGCGGACCGTCCAAGCTTTCCTGTGAGGGCACCCCGGGGAAGCTCACATGCAACTGGGCACCCGTTGCTGGATCGGTAACTCGGGCATTCCCGACGATCTCGTTGGCTTGGCCGGTCCACGTCGTACACGTGTTCTTCACGCTCACGTTCGTGGAATCGACAATCCCGTAACTAGCCCGGGTGTCCTTGGCGCACGCGAGGTTGAAGGGCTGAGGAATCGCCGCTACCTGGTTCCACTCACCGACGTAGCGGGCGGCGTCCAGGTTCGCCACGGGCTGCAAGGGTTCCCAGAGTGGGCTCGCCTGCGCGGTTCCCGAAAACATCGCCGCTGCGGCGCACACTCCCGCAATCGCAATCGCACTTCGCCCCGACCACTTCATGCCATTCCTCCTCGTTGACGCACCGGTTGGCTCACCGGTTCGTGCAACGCCCGACCGGCGTTGCTTCAACAATGCATTCGAAGCTGTCGGCCCGGCGGATTGGCGAAGTATGTAAAACTACTTTCGGTTTGTTATGGACCTATCTCACAAACCTTATGTAGTCTTTGCTCAAAGATAGCTGATAGTCGAACGGAGCTACTGTGATGAAGGTTGTCGACTTAGGTCTCGAGCGCACGCGCTATGCAGTCATCGACGAGACGATCGAGTCGAGGTGGCGCCGAGTCGCCTCGATGCAGCACGACACCATTGCCGTCGTGACTCCGCGAGACCGGATCACTTTCGCCGAACTCGAACTCCGGACCGACGCAATGGTCCGCGAACTTCGCCTACGTGGGTCACACGGGGCGTGCCCGGTTGCGGTCGATCTCGAACCAACCGCCGAGTCGGTGCCCGCCATCCTCGCTACCCTGATTTCCGGGCGGCCCTTGGTCATGATCGACCCACAACTCCCCGAGGCCCGGCGAGCGCACATCATGAGCACCTCGGGCGCCGTCGCGCTGCAATCGATACTCGACGAATCGGCCGCAACGGGCTTCCGTTTCGACAACGCACTCGAACCGTCCAGTTCCGACCCTGCCATGATCGCGATCACGTCCGGGACCAGTGGAGCGCCCAAGGGAGTCGTGCTGAGCCACTCCATGTGCCTGAACAAAGCCGACGAACTTGCCGCAGCAATCGACCTGCGACCCGACGATCACATCGGGAACCTGTTGCCCGTCAGTTTCGGAGCGGGAATCACGGCACTGATCATGGGACTGATGAACGGAGTCACAGTCTTCTGCTGGGATCCACGCATAGACGGCGTCTCGGGAATCGACGACTGGCTGATCGAGAACTCGATCACGACCGCGCACTGCGCACCGTCATTCCTGCGAGCATGGTCAGATCTCGAATCCGATGAAGCACCGGATAATTCGCTCGGATCGCTGCGGGTCGTCGTGACGTACGGGGAACCAGTTCACGGCGAGGACTACGCGCGCCATCGCCGTCACGGCTTTGCACGTGTCACGTACGTCAACTGGCTGGCCACCACTGAGACCGGCGTCGTCGCATACAACGCGTTCCCGCCGCACTCCGAACTCCCCGCCGGCGTGGTGCCGGCCGGACGTGCTCGCGATGGCAAGGATGTACAGATCGTCGATGTGAACGGCGTGCCACTCCCCGACGGCGAGATCGGCGAGATTCAAGTTGTCTCCAGCGATCTTGCCGACGGATACCACGGCGACCCGGATCGAACTGCAACACGATTCACACGTCTCGGCGACGGAGTGAGTATCTACCGGACCGGTGACCGGGGCCGCATCGACGAACGCGGCGAACTACAACTGCGAGGACGCGTCGACGACGCCGTCAAGATTCGGGGCTACCTGGTAGAACCGATGGAGGTCGAGTCGCATATTCGTCGAATTCCTGGCGTCGCCGATGCTTTCGTGGCTGCCGTACTCGAGAACGATCGACCGGAGATTGTCGCCTACGTGGTCCTGACCAAAGCCGTGATGGCACGGTCTGGCGCCGAGATGCGGCGCGAATTGGCGAAACATCTGCCGGCCTGGATGCTTCCGCGACATTTTGTTCTCATGGCCGAGCTACCCCGAAATGAAAGGGGAAAGGTCGACCGAACAACACTGCCACCTGTCCCGGCGAGGTCCACTCCGCCCACTCTCGCCGGGCCTGCCGAATTGTGGCTGTCCTCGATCTGGGAGTCGATTCTCGGCATCGATTCCATCGACCGTGACGACGACTTCTTCGAGCTCGGCGGCGACTCCCTCGCTTCGACCGAGGTGGTGGCCAAGATTCACGACATGTTCAAGGTCCGGATCTCGGCGGCAGAGTTCGCGACCGCGAGCACCGTCAAAGAGCTTGCAGCGCTGATCGATCGGTGCACAATCGATCCCGATGATCGAGTCTCCCACAACATGATGGTTCCGCTGAAGCTCGAAGGGTCCGGGCGGCCGCTGTTCATCATGAACGGTGCAGGGTGTCCCTCGACGACGCTGTCCACCTTGTCGAATGCGCTCCACACCGATCGCCCGGTCTACGCACTTCAGCCGCACGGCTTCGAATCTCGCGGAGTGCCCGATCGGTCGGTGAAAGCAAGCGCTCGCCGTTTCATATTCGAAATCAAAAAGATTCAGCCCACCGGGCCATACCTCCTCGCCGGATACTCGTACGGCGGCTACGTGGCGTTGGAAATGGCGGCACAGCTGTCCGAGTCCGGTGACACTGTCGAGCACGTCACCGTTATCGACACCAGAATCCCCACCGAGACTGCCGCACGACTAGCCGACCGAGCGGGCATCACTTTGGATCCGTCAATCGTCGACCTCGCACCACAACCATCCACCAATACTCGATGGAAGCCGACCAGGCGCACCGTCGCGGCGATGTGGATCCGCACGCTGTTCGCCGGCATTCTGCAGTACCCACCGGCCACCCAGTGGACGGTGTTCCTCTACATCGGAGGCCAGGCGCTCCGGAAGCATCGGATGCGGGCGTGCGCTGCGCCCGTCACCGTGATCCGTGGAGCGACCAATAACCGCGGACATGAGATCTGGTCACTCGTCGCCACAGGATCCCTCGATTTCGACGACGTCGACGCGTGCCACGAAGACGTCGCCCGCCAACCGTACGTCCGCAAGACTGCGGCGATCATCGATCGAGTCTGTGATCGAGCGTGACCAGCGCTGCTCATGTCCAGCTGTAGAAGAAAGAGCGGCGCGGGGTGACAGCCCAGTCGGTCGTCGACGAACAGACTCTTTCCTTGACGAATGCACCCGCCCTGCCTGCGATGAACATGCCCGTTGCTTCGTCGACGCGAGTGGTCCGCTGGAAAACCCCTTGTCGCCTACCGAGACTGATGCACCGTCCGGCGAACTTCGGAACCACCGGACGCGGCGCGGAACCGTCGAGTCGATGCAGGATCGTTTCTGCCGCATGAACTCCCAAGGGGATAGCGGCCTGGCAACTCATCCTCAGTGACAGATCACCGACCGCAACCGCATCACCCGCACCGACGATGTTGGGATAGGACGGGTATTCGAGGCGGTTGTCGAGTTTCAGGCGACCGAGATCGTCGACGGCAAGGCCACTTCGGCGCGCCAGCTCGGGGACACCGAATTCCGTCGCGAGGATCGTGCATTCGGACTCCACCCGTATGCCTCCCGCTAGCTCGAGGGACGAACCGTCGAGCCGAGTCACCCGCGATTCGGTGACAATATCGACCCCAAGATCGGTCAACGATCTGACTATCGCTGATCGCGCGCGCTCCGAAAGGTCCGGAGCCATGATCCCGCCGGTCACCAAGGTGATTCGGCCGCTTCGCTGCTCAGCCAGTTCTGCGGCAGTCTCGATCCCGGTGAGACCGCCGCCGACAACGCAGACCGTAGCCTTCTCGTCGAGAGTCGCCAGCCTGGATTCGAGGCGTACCGCGTCCTCGAATTCGGAGACGCTGAACCCGTGATCCGCCGCTCCGGCGATAGTGCTTGGTAACTGCCCACTTCCGACTGCGTAGACCAGATAGTCGTAATCGAGCACACTGCCGTCGTCGAGGGTGAGCCTGCCGAGCGCCGCCTCGATCGTCGTCACCTTTCCGAAGACTCGGTGTGCCGCACGCGGTAGCGCCCTGTCGAACGAGACCCTCGCGTCGTAGCCAGCGGCGATCATCTGATGGAGCCTGATTCTTTGCACGAAGTGTGGGCGCGGATTCACGACGGTGACCGCGACGTCCGAACGAGTTCTCAGCAGCCGCTTCGCTGCCATGGCGCCCGCATATCCTGCGCCGATTACCACCACGTGCGCGCGCATGACTCCCCATTCCGAAAACAACAAATGCTCTGCACCGATTGGTGCAGAGCATTTGTCTTGGGTGGAGCTAAGGGGACTCGAACCCCTGACCCCCACACTGCCAGTGTGGTGCGCTACCAGCTGCGCCATAGCCCCGTATTGAATTAACTCTAACAGTCGAACTCGCAGCGGCTTTTCTGCTCTCCGCTTGCTTGAAGAAAGTTACACCACTTCGATCCTGGGCAACAAATCGCCTGCTCAGAGGGAGGCGGCCGCTCCTCATCGGAGCGGCCGCTTCGACTCAGGAGAGCTTGGAAACCCAGTCGCTACTGCGTGTGTCAACGATCTTGCCGTTTGCCACGACGGTGGGGGTCCCGGTCGATCCGGCATCCTTGAGCGCCTGGCTCGCGGCAGCGGCGTTGGCTGCTGCGGCCTCGACGTTGGTGCCGGAAGAGATGCAGGTTGCCACGTCCTCGGATGCTCCCGCGTCCCGAGCGATCTTGGCGAGGTCGTCGTTGGTGTGGTCGCTGCTGCCGCCTTCCGCAGGCTGCGTGTCGGTCGCGAAAAGCTTTGTGTGGAACGCGGAGTACGCGATCGCGTCGCCACTCTGAGCGACGCACAGCAGAGCGGCGCCGGCCCGCGTGGAGTAGTCACCACTGCCCGACGCCCGGTTGAGGAAGTTGAGCATGTGGTAGCGAACGGCGACGTCACCGTTGTCCACGGCCGCTGAGAGCGCCTGGCCACTGAGGTGCTCGAGAGCAGCGCAGGCCGGGCACAGCGGATCCTCGAAGAGATCGATGGTCGTTGCGGCGCTGGGCTTGCCGAGCAGCACCACGCCGTTGTCCTGCACCGTGACGGCAACTTCGGAATTCTGCACAGAGCCGTAGCCGTCGTTCTGTGGCTTGTTCTTGTTGTTCGTCCACAAGACACCGCCGATGACGAGGGCCGCGATCACGAGCACCGCGAGGCCACCGATGATGTAGGTGGAGCGGCTCGAGACCGGTTCCGGCGAGTATTTGTTCTTGCTGCTCTTGGTGCTCACGCTGATGCAGTCCTTCGTGCGTCGAAACGATTTACCGATTGCTTACCTTGCCACTGAAGACTGAGTATCCACTGAGAACGCCGCGCGCGATCCGGGGCCGAATGCCATCGGCGAACGCGGGAACACGAGCAGCCACACGGCAAGCGCCATGAAGCCGAGGTCCCGGAGAATCTCCTTCAGATAGTCCCAAGCACCGACGTCAGCAGCACCACCGCCGCCGAAGCATCCACAGTCGATGGACAATCCCCTGGCCCACACCGAAATGATGACCGCAATGAGGACCGTGAGAATCACCACCGAGACTGCGGCGGATATTCGAACCGCCAGACCGACGAGGATCAGCAGTCCCAGGACTATCTCGACCAGGGGAAGAGCCGTCGCCACCGGACCCACCAGTGACTCGGGCAACAGTTGATAGGCGCGCACCGCGATCTTCGTCTGCACAGGATCGAGGAACTTGAGCCCGCCGGAAATCAGCCAGACGGCCGCCAAGCCCAATCGGGCTACAAGACTCGCGATACGAATTGCCACCCGATCGAGAGTACAGAATGCCCGGTCAGTCCAGGTTTGTCCGCGCAGGCGTATCCGTAAGCACCGTCACATCAGTCAGGTCTTCGACGACGGATTCGACTGTCTTCGTTCGAGAAGGGACGAACAACCAACCCGTAGCCGACACGACGACAACGGCTCCCATCACCGCGAAGGCCGCCGAGTACGACACATGCTGGGCGATCAGCCCGGCACAAATCGGCGCCACTACCCCACCGATGTCCGACATCATCTGGAATACCGCCAGGACGGGTCCGCCGCGAGCCGTCGATCCGACCACATCGGCAACTGCTGCTTGTTGGGCCGGGCTCATGAGCCCTGAACCGACGCCCGTCACCGCCGCGATGGCAAAGAACACCACGAGGTTGTCGGTGAATCCCATCGCGATGGTCCCCAGACCACAGATGAGCAGGCCGCTCACGACAAAGGGCTTGCGTCCGAGGCGGTCCGAGAGTCGTCCGGAAACGATCAGTACCAATGCGTTTCCGACGGCAAAGATCGTGAGGGCGTACGCCGCAATCGAGGGGTCTCGGCCGAGGAACTCGACGACGAACAGAGGGACCATGGCCACGCGAACTCCGAAGATCACGCCGCCGAAGGCGAGGTTCGATCCGAGCGCTGCCCGGTACACCGGCGACTGGAGGCCTTCTGTGAGAGTCATCGACTTCACATCGACAGCCTTGTCCGGTGACGCCAAATGAGATCCACGAAGGCTCACGAAGACAACGAGCGCGGCGATCACCAACGCAATTGCGTAGATGATGAACGGCATCCGGAGACCGAACTGCAACAGCGCACCGCCGACCAGCGGGCCGCCGATCGATCCCATGAGAAAGCTTGTCGCGTACAGACCCGACACGCGGCCGCGACTGTCCGGCGGTGACATGCGAATGATCAGCCCGAGGGCCGACACGGTGAACATGGTCGACCCGATGCCGCCCAACGACCGGAACAGCAGAAGTTGCCAGTACTCCCCCGCGAAAGCGCACGCGCCGGTCGAGACCGCGACGATCAGAAGGCCGACGATGTAGACCGGTCGCTCACCGAGTTTCTGTACCAAGGAGCCGCTCATCGGCGCGAACACCAATCGCATGAACGCGAAAGATGAGATCACGATCGTGGCGGCGGTGACCGATACGTCGAAGCTTCGCGCGAACTGCGGTAGTGCCGGAGCGACCAATCCGAACCCGAGGGCGATGACGAAGCTGGCGGCGACCAGTACCCAAATTTCCTGTGGCAGCTTGGCTGCACGAGTTTTCATGTCGCCCGGAATTCTAACCGGGCGACATGAGGGGTCCGCGAGCTAGTTCGCCTTCAAGACGCCGGACACCAAGTCCTTGGCCGCTGCCTGCACCTGGGCCAGATGATCGGGGCCCTTCATCGACTCGGCATAGATCTTGTACACGTCCTCCGTTCCGGACGGTCTCGCTGCAAACCACGCATTTTCCGTCGTCACCTTGAGACCACCGATCGCCGCACCGTTTCCGGGCGCCGCCGTCAGTGTCGCAGTGATCGGTTCACCCGCCAGTTCGGTTGCACTCACCTGATCAGGAGACAGTTTTGCCAGGACTGCCTTCTGTGCGCGTGTTGCGGGCGCATCGATACGTGCGTACGCGGGGCTCCCGAACTTCTCGGCCAACGCGGCGTAGTGCGCTGACGGAGACTTTCCCGTCACGGCGGTGATTTCCGATGCGAGCAGCGCAAGGATGATGCCGTCCTTGTCCGTCGTCCAGACGGAACCGTCGTGCCGGAGGAAGGACGCGCCGGCGCTTTCCTCGCCGCCGAATCCCACAGACCCGTCGAGCAATCCTGGAACGAACCACTTGAACCCGACCGGGACCTCGAGCAATTCGCGGCCCAGGCTTCTGACCACGCGGTCGATCATCGAGGAACTCACGAGGGTCTTGCCGACCTTGGTATCTGCACCCCACCCTGGGCGGTTCGCGAACAAATACTCGATGGCAACGGCGAGATAGTGATTCGGGTTCATCAATCCGCCGTCGGGAGTGACGATGCCGTGGCGGTCGGAGTCCGCATCGTTTCCGCTCGCGATATCGTAGCGATCCCGAATCCCGATCAGCGACGCCATCGCGTCGGGCGACGAGCAGTCCATGCGGATCTTGCCGTCCGTGTCCAGCGTCATGAACCGCCAGGTCGGATCCACGAGAGGATTCACCACTTCGAGGTCGAGCCGGTGAGTTTCGGCGATCGCGCCCCAGTAGTCGACACTTGCCCCGCCGAGGGGGTCTGCACCGATCCGGATTCCGGCGTCGCGGATCGCATCGAGGTTGAGGACAGAGGGGAGATCTTCGACGTAGTAGCGGAGGAAGTCGTAGCGTTCGACGCGGTCCAGCGCCTGCGCTGCCGTGACGCGTCTTACCCCGGAAAGCCCTTTGCGCAGTAGCTCGTTCGCTCGGTCGGCGATAACCGACGTCGCATCCGTGTCCGCGGGTCCGCCGTGCGGCGGGTTGTATTTGAAGCCGCCGTCACGAGGCGGATTGTGTGACGGTGTCACGACGATACCGTCGGCCTTGGCCTCCGGCCCCGTCGAGTTGTATCGCAGGATCGCGTGGCTCACTGCCGGGGTAGGCGTGTAGGCGTCGCGCGAGTCGACAAGAACGACGACGTCGTTGGCGACGAGGACCTCCAACGCGGAGAGCCAGGCAGGTTCGGACAGCGCGTGTGTATCCCGGCCGATGAACAGCGGACCGTCGATACCCTGCGAAGCGCGGTACTCGACGATCGCCTGGGTCGTGGCCAGGATATGGGCTTCGTTGAAAGCGGAATCGAGGCTGGAACCGCGATGTCCGGAAGTACCGAAAAGTACCTGCTGCATCGGGTTCTCGGGATCCGGGGTGCGCGTGTAATACGCGGTGACCAGATGAGGAACGTCGATCAGATCCTCTGGCAGAGCCACTTGTCCTGCTCGTTCGTGCGCCACGAATCCCCCTCGGCCCGGTGGTCGACCACTGTGTCGACGCGACTGTGGACAATTGTCTACCCTGGCCGCGTGGCGTGCACGCTCGACGCCGAATACGTCAGTCCGTGATCTGGATTCCCACCCACGCAGCGGACAAGCCGACGACCAGGCTGACGACGATGTAAGTCAGCGAAAGCATCGTCTGACGCCGCTCGACCATGCCCACATTCTCGGTCGCGAAGGTCGAGTACGTGGACAGGCCACCGCAGAAGCCAGTCGCCAGGAGCGCGGCCATTTCGGTGGAAAGAGCTGCCCCGGTGAACAATCCGAGCAGGAAGCAGCCGATCACGTTCGCGGCGAACGTCGCAGCCGGGAACCCCTTGTAAGCGGGCACATACCGCGCCAACAGGTACCGGCCACTCGCACCCGCGCCGCCGCCGAGTGCCACCAGGAGAACCGTCATGCCGACACCCCGTCCCGCGCACGGATCCAGCGTTCTCCGAGCCCTTTGCCCAGCGCTGCGGCGAGGATGGCAGGAATCAGCGTCCCGAGTACGTAGAGAATCGATCGCCACGGACTCTCCGTCACCGCGTGAACCGCGAATGACGAGAAGGTCGTGAAGCCGCCGCAGAACCCGGTGCCGAGAAAGAGGTACCCCACCTTGTTGTGGACGAGCAGGGCCGCGAGTATGCCGAGAATGAGTGAGCCGAAAACGTTGATGACCAGCGTCGTCCAGATGTGGGGGAACAGCTCTCCCAGACCGTATCGGCTCAGTGCCCCCAATGCTCCACCGACGGCAACCGCGCTCACTGCAGCCGGCAGCTTCAGATCACCCATGCTCTCGCCTCATCCGAAAGAGCCTACGTCCCGGATCGGGCTTTCGGCGGGCGCGGAATGAAGTAGCTTGTCCGCTGCTGATACTCGCGATAGCCCGGGCGCTGTTCCATGTGTCGCTCGAGCAACCGCGCTCCGGTGGCGAAGACCAGGAAGTACGTCATCGCGATCGGCGAGAGGATGGTCAACACCCCCGGCCACACCGACGCCGAGACGAGGAAGATTCCCCACCAGACGCACGCGTCGCCGAAATAGTTGGGATGACGCGTCCAGGCCCACAAACCTTGATCCATGATGTGGCCACGGCTGCCCGGATCGGATTTGAACTCCTCCATCTGCCGATCGCCAACCGTCTCGAACGTGACGCCAACAATCCACAGCGCGATACCGAGTACAACGAGTAGCCCGAAGCTGCCGTGCGACACCGCAGCGACCTGGATCGGCAGGGAGACGAACCACAATGAAATCCCCTGCGTGAGATAGATCTTGCGGATCGCGTAGAGCGTTCGATTGCCCGTCGTCCGTCCGAGCATTTCCTCGTACCGCGGATCTTCACCCTTGCCACGCGATCGGATCGCCATGTGAGTCGCCAACCGCAGACCCCAGATCGCCACCAGCGCAAGCATCAGCAACCGGCGCCAGAGGTCGCCGGTTCCAACTATCGCGGACACGAGCGCGATGAGAACGAAGCCGGCGCCCCACGACACGTCAACAACATTGTGGCGCCCGATCCGTACACCGATCGTGGCTGTCACTGCCATTCCGATGGCGATCGCCAGCAGACTCGTGAGCGTGACCACTCCGAATGCGCCCCAGTCGAATCCGTTCATCGCCGCGACACCCACTGCGGCCGTACCGGTTCCATGCCCGATCGACCATCGCCGAGCGGCCGGACCGACAAAATCTGATCGACGCCCATCCTGCCGTCCCGAAAAGCCATTCCCCCGCCGACGAGGTAGAGACGCCACACCCGAGCGACTTCGACGCCTACGAGTTCCACGACGCGGTCCCAATTCGATTCGAAAGTCTCGATCCACGCGTCCACCGTCCGCACGTAGTGCTCCCGCAGGGCGTGGACGTCACGGACTTCGAGTCCGCCTTCCTCGATCATCGCAACGGTCCGGCCCACAGGCCTCATGTACATGTCCGGCGCGATGAACGACTCGATGAACGGGCCTCCCCCGGGATGCGAGCCGCTGCGCGACATCTGCTGAATCAGCACACGCCCACCCGCAATCACGTTGTCGTGGAGCGCTTTCACGTACGTCGAATAGTTGTCTTCGCCGACGTGCTCACCCATCTCGATCGACGCGACCGCATCGAACGGACCGTCGGGGATCTCGCGATAATCTTGTAATCGGATCTCGACCCAGTCTTCCAAACCGAGTGCGCGGATCTTAGCGTCGACAAATGCCTTCTGCTCAGCCGAGATCGTGATGCCGACGACCCGAGCGCCGTACTCCCGCGCTGCATGCAGGCTCAGCGAGCCCCAACCACAGCCGACGTCGAGAAACCGCAGGCCTCGCGCCCGATCAAGACCGACCTTGCGGCACACCAGGTCCAGCTTGTCTGTCTGCGAGTCTTCGAGCGTGTATTCCGGTGCATCGGAAGTCCAGTATCCCGAGGAGTACGCCATGTTCTCGTCGAGGATCAGCTCGTAAAAATCGTTCGACAAATCGTAGTGGTGCCCGATCGCCTCGCGGTCGCGGGCGAGACTGTGCAAGCGGCCCTTCACTTGAGCCTGCGACGCCGGTGGAGCCAAAGGTCTCCCGAAAGCACCGAAGGACCGCGCGGCCTTGACCGCAGCCAGGACGAGCGACGGCGTCGGGGTAATCGACCCGAGTCCCCGCTCGGCAGACACCTTCCACACGTGTGTGAGCGCATCGCCCAGATCACCCTCGACGTCGAGTTCGCCGAGAACATATGCCTGCGCAACTCCCAACTCGCCGGGATTCCAGAGCAGGCGTCGCAACACGTTCGCGCTGTAGAGCGTCACCTTCGGAGCGTCCTCGGGTCCTGCCGTGCTGCCGTCCCAGGCAGTCAAGCGCACCGGAAGCTCACCGCCGACAAGTGGACTCAGAATTTCCGACAGTCGGCCCGCAACACCGGTGCCTTGGATCGCTCGATCCATCGTGGCGGTCATCGCTGGTTCCTCCGATCGAGAACAATTTGCTGGACGTCGAGATACCCCGATCGGAAGCCTGCCTCGGAGTAGCAGAGATAGAAATGCCACATGCGCTCGAACACCGCGTCGAACCCGAGTGCAGACGCTTCGTCGGTGCGAGCGCTGAAACGCTCGTCCCACAGCCGCAACGTCTGCGCGTAGTGATCGCCCATCGACATCCGTTCACGCACCCGGAGGGTTGTCATGCGTTCGGTGACATCCTCGATCGCCCGCACCGACGGGAGAAACCCGCCGGGGAAGATGTACTTGTGCACCCAGGTATAGGTGTTGCGGGTCGCGAGCATTCGATCGTGGGGCATTGTGATCGCTTGAATCGCCGCGCGCCCACCGGGAGCCAACAAAGCGTCGATCGTCTGAAAGTAGCTGCCCCAGTACTGGTGGCCGACGGCCTCGATCATCTCGACCGAAACAACGGCGTCGTACTCCCCCTGCACCTGCCGATAGTCGAGGAGGTCGACCTGAACGCGATCTGCCAGTCCCGCAGCGCTTATGCGCTTCGCTGCCAATTCCTGTTGTTCGACCGAAAGGGTCACCGAGCGCACCGTGGCGCCGCGCTGGGCCGCTCGGATTGCCAATTCTCCCCAGCCTGTGCCGATTTCGAGTACTCGTGAACCTGGACCGACGCCCGCGCCGTCCAGCAGGCGATCGATCTTCCGATGCTGCGCCGCTGCGAACACGTCCCACGACGGGGTAGCTCCTACCGACAAATCCTCGAAGAGAGCACTGGAATACGTCATGGTGTCGTCGAGGAACAGTTCGAACATCTCGTTCGAGAGGTCGTAGTGCCGGGAGATGTTCGAGCGCGTGTTCTGCGTCGAATTCCGTTCACTGCGAGGCTGCTTCGGAATATACAGGCCTCGCAACCGCTGCAGGAAGTCGGGAATCAGCGTCGCGACGCGGGAGGCGAAGACTTCCAGGACCGCGGTGAGGTCGGAAGCTTCCCAATCGCCCGCCATGTACGACTCGCCGAATCCGATCAAGCCACTGTCTCCCACACGAGCGGCGAAGTCGTCCGGGCGATGAATGACCATCAACGGCGAATCCGGACTGCCGCCGCCGGAGAACTCACCATTCGGCATCTGAACACGCAGCGGCAAGCGCGCGACCGCCTTGTGGAACAGAGAGCGGGCAACCGGCGACGCAACCCGCACTTTGAATCCGCTGGGCACTGTGGCAACGCCTGGCCATCGCTCGGTTTCGATCGTGTGAGCGGAAGGTTCGGTGCCGAGAGTAGTTGTGGTCATTGCACTGCCTCCTGCGGGTGATGTTGCGGTCGGGGAACGATGGGTAAGCGCCTGGCCCACAGCCGGATTCCTTGAAATCTGATCTGCGCGGCGACTCGGAGCGGAGCCAGCGGAACAGAGAGCGCACTGCGGACGATCTCGCGCGTCGTTGCCGGCACGCATCGACCTGACACCGTGGCTACGAATGGCGCCTTGCCGTCTCGGGCCAGAACTATCGAAAGCGCGAGCGCGGTGTCGGGTAATGGGAGTCGCATCCGGTACTCGCCGTCCAGATCGTTGAACGGAGACACGTAGAACTCTTTGGACGTGCGAGCGGCGCCACGTTCGTCGGGTTCGAGCAGGTAACAGTGCCGCTCGCCGTAGGTGTTGTGAACCTCTGCGACAACGCAACGCTGAGTTCCGTCGTCGTTCAAGCACCAGAACACGCTCAGCGGGTTGAAAACATGGCCGAACACACGTGCGTTCGCAAGCATGAGGATCCGGCCACCGGAGAAGTCGAATCCATTGGTCGCCAGAAAAGTCTCGACGTTGGTACGAATCGATCGGGCGGGGTCGCCGAGGTGATCTCCGGCGTCGAACGTAGCCAAGGGGCGCAATGCCTTCGGAAGCTCGGGCAAATCGTCGACGTCGACGAGCCAGCTGTAGCTTCGGTACTCGAACTCGTTGTGCAACGGCTGCGTTCGTACATGCCGAATGCTCGTGTGAACGATGGACGGTGTGATGGGTGCGGTCACGGCCACCGACCTCCGACGCGTTCGGCGGCGCGCAGGCCCGACAGTGCACCGTCCTCGTGAAAGCCCCAACCGTGGTACGCGCCGGCAAACGCGAGCACGTTCGAGTCCAACTCGGGAAGCCGTCCCTGAGCTGCGACGGAAGTCGGTGTGTACTGCGGATGCTCGTAAGTCATCTGATCGATCACCGACTCCGGCGACACCATCTCGCCTCCCCCCAAGGTCACTATGTATCGCCGGCCGGTATCTGGGAGCCGTTGCAACCTCGTCATGTCATAGCTGACCAGAACGTGATCGGGCTTCGCATTGCATTCCGGGATGTAGTAGTTCCATGACGCGCGCGCATTAGTGTTGTCGGGCAGCACATTTTCGTCGGTGTGAAGTTGGGTGTGGTTGACGGAGTACGGCATTGCGCCGAGGACCTGCGATTCGACGGCCGTCGGTTCGGCCAAGATCTTCAGCGCTTGCTGCGGATGCGTTGCAACTACAGCTGCGTCGAAGGTCTGGATTTGGTCGTCGCCGTCGCGAATGTCGACGCGATCGCCGAACCGGTGGATGGCGCGCACCGGGGTGTTCAGCCTGATGTCGCCGATACTCTTGGCAACGAGGCGAACGTATTCAGCTGATCCCCCGGTAACCGTCCGCCAGGTCGGCGATCCCGTCACACTCAACATTCCGTGATGATCAAGGAACGAGAACAGATACCGCGCAGGATATTTCAGCGCCGAGCCTGGATCACACGACCAGACTGCCGACACCAGCGGCGTCATGAAATGAGCGGTGAAGTAGTCGGAGAACCGGCCGCTGCGCAGAAACACTCCCAGTGTCTGGTCGGGTGCCGACGGATCCGTGTTGTCGAGCAAAGCACGGGCACGGCGATGGAAACGTTTGACCTCCATCAACATCGACAGAAAACTGCCATTCACCAGCAACCCCGGCGTCGGAAGAACGCCGCGCAACCCTTGCCCTCCCGAGTACTCGAGCCCGCAACCCCCACACCTGACCGACATACTCATATCGGATTCCTGCGTAGGCACGTCGAGTTCTGCAAACAATCGCAACAAAGTCGGATAGGTGCGATCGTTGTGGACGATGAACCCGGTGTCGATGGCGAGGCTTCGCCCTTCCGGGTCGGTGACCGAATGGGTGTCCGCGTGCCCACCGAGCCGTGAATCCGCTTCGTAGAGCGTCACGTCACTGTCCTTACTCAGCACCCACGCCGCTGTCAGACCCGCGACGCCACTGCCGACGACTGCAACCCTGCGCTTGTCGGAACTCATCGTCGTTCTCCCGTCTTCGTCGCGGCTACCCCGCGGCTCATCCCTGCAACTGCATCGGCGACGAGGCGATGCCAGGTCGCCGCCCGGCGGAGCATGAAGTGCCCGGCGCCGTCGATACCGAACCATTCGGCGCTCTTTCCAGACTTCTGCAGTTCGTCAACTTTCCGACGAGACGCTGCCGGGTCAGTCCACGAGTCGGCCGTGCCGTGGAGCACCACCAGTGGTGTGTCGGAGCGCAGATTCACCGACGTTCCTTCGAGCGTTCCTTCCGGCCACCACGGCGCCAGCGCAACCACACCGACCACCGCCGGATCACCACACAGTTCAGCGGCAACTCGTCCACCCATCGAGTGCCCGAGCAGGATCACCCGAGCTTGTGCATCACGTCTCGTGATCGCGTCGAGTGCGGCTCGGGCATCGGTAACCGGACTGCGCTCGGCGCCGTTCCAACCACGGACCCGGTACCGAACCTGCACCGCTGTCACACCGGAGCGGCGAATCTGAGCAGTGAACGGGCGCATCCGAAGGTTGGACAGGTGCCACGCTCGGGCAGGGCGATGGCTCGAGACCTTTCCTCCAGGCAGCACGAGCACCACCAGGTGCTGGTCACCGTCCTGCTCTTGCCGTCGGGTAGGCGTCATGCAAGGCATTCGGAGCCGAAAACCATTTGGATGGGGTTCGTAGAATTTCTTTTGTGAATCGTGAAGCACCCGTCGGTGACGTCCTCGACGCTATGGACGCCAACTTGGTCTCCCATGCCTGCCACCTGCATGAACACTTACCGGCGGCGTCGGTCACTCGCGCTGCAGATGTTGCCGTCGCAGACAGCGGCCTCGCCGACGACACTTTCAACATCATCGCCGGCGCTCGCTTAGCCGTACCTGATGGAGGCCCCGACGAAGGCCCCGACGAAGACCGACGCCTGTTCGACATTCTCTCGTCGATTCGAGCAACGGGACGTCCGTTCTCCTGGTGGACGGGTCCGCGCGACAAGCCCTCAGACCTCGGCGCTCGCTTGTCAGCCCTCGGCTGTGTGCGCTCCGAGGAAGAACGAGCGATGACGGCAGACCTAGACGTCGTCCCGCGCCCAACGCCTGTCGCAGAACTCTCCGTTCAGCGAGTGACGACTCGTTCACAGCTCGCCGACTATGCCGCCGTGATGGCCGCCAATTGGTCGCCGCCCTCGGCGGCAACAATTGGCTTCTTCGAAGAAACTGCCGATGCCGTTGTCGATGAGCGTTCGCGCAGTTCGTTTGTCGTCGGGTACGCGAACTCCCAGCCCGTCGCCGGAGCCGAGGTCCATTTTGCTGCCGGCGTCGCCGGACTGTACGGCGTCGTCACACTCGACGCGGCCCGCCGACGCGGATTCGGCTCGGCGGTCACCCTTGCCGCGCTCGACATCGCCCGCGAGCGAGGTGCCCGAATCGCCGTACTTCAGGCGTCCAGCGACGGCGCCCAGCTCTATCGAAACCTCGGCTTCGAGGATGTCGGCACCTACGCCGAGTACTCGATCGGCTGCGGTTAGACGTCCCCGCGGGGACGCTTTCAGTCCGCATCCATGGATGCGTGTCGGTACCCACAACTAATATCGAACGTACATTCGAAACGATGTCGGACGCGCGCCGGGGGGCAACGATGAACGCAGCACTGACCGATACCGCAGCACTGACCGATGAAGAGACGCGGTGCTCCGCCCGAGAGGACGTGGAGGAACTCGGCTCCGAAATCTGCGCTCTCGCCGGCCAGATCGCCGCGGCCACTGCCCGATTCCTCACCCTCCTGTCGAAATTCGACGAAGACCGCGGCTGGACCGGCCCTGGACTGCACTCGTGCGCCCACTGGCTGTCGTGGAAATGTGGAATGAGCCTGCATACCGGCAGGGAATACGTTCGCGTCGCCAAGGCACTCCGACCATTACCTGAGATGCGGAAGGCCTTCGAGCAAGGCCGGCTGTCCTACTCGAAGGTTCGCGCACTCACTCGGGTCACCACGCCGTCCAACGAAAAGCAGATGGTTCGGTTCGGCTGTGAAGCACCCGCAGCCCAGATCGATCGCCTCGCCGCCGGTCTACGTAAAGCAACCGACAACGAATCCGGCAAAGGCAAAGCACCCGAACACCTTCAGGTCCGGTGGCATTGGGACCCGGATACGGGCGAATTTGTCATCAAAGGACGCCTGCCCGCACAGGACGGCGCCCGAATCCTCGCAGCGCTGGCGGTGGCGGAACGTGAACGCACCCGAACTGCGTCCATCCACCCCGTCGACGAGACGGCCACGAAGACCCCAGTCGGAAACATCGGGCCAGTCCTGGTCGCCATGGCCGAGCTCGCCACCACCGTGGTCGCAGACCGCACGTCCAAGGCCGCCACCAACGAAGTTGTGTTCTTCCACGAAGCGAACACCGTCCGAGTACCGAGTGGACCCGCGCTCCCCCGAAATGCCGCCGAGGAAGTGCTCTGCAACGCGAAACTTCGCCTGGGAACGACAAAGGAGAGATGCGTTCTGAATCTGGGCCGACGGACCCGTGTCGTCAGCGCCAAACAAATGTTGGCATTGAATTACCGCGACGGATGTTGCCGCACACCAGGTTGCGGGCGGACTCGTTTCCTGCACGCGCACCACGTCAAATTTTGGGGACGCGGCGGCACCACGGATCTGGACAACTTGATCATGCTTTGTGGAACCTGCCACCGCGCGCTGCACGACGGCCAGTTCACCATCACTGCACTCGGCGAGCAGAAGTTCGAGTTCCTTTACGCCAATGGTGACGTCATCGACCCAGCACCGCCGACCGAAGGATTCGCCGATGGCCTACTGCGCGGAGACATACCCGACGATGCGATCGCCGCGACATGGGACGGCGAACCCCTCCACCTCGATCACGCGGTCAGCGTCATCCTCGATGGCTGGGCCGCCTGAGGAAACATTGGTCTAGTCCAATCTGAATCTGCCGTGAACAACAGGACAACCCTCACATCCAGGTAGTGCAATTGGTCTAGTCCTATCGCAAGATGCTTAGCGTGACCAAGAAAATCGCACGCACCTCAGCCGCCATCACATTCCTCCTTGCCGGCGCGGTAGCAGCCGGAACTGCAAACGCTGCAGCAATTCCCGGATCATCCGACCTCAATCCGTCGGCCACCGAGAAGACAGTTGTCATCGGCCTCGACGGCACCATGCTCAGCCACATCAAGACCGCCGACGCTCCCCGTCTCCAGAAGCTGATCGCCGAAGGAACCAGCGGAGAATCTTCCATCCTCGGCCACACCACCATCTCCGGACCGTCGTGGTCGACCATCCTGACCGGGGTCTGGGACACCAAGCACGGCGTCAAGGACAACACGTACGCGGGCGCCCGCTTCGACCTCTACCCGAGTGTCTTCACCCGATTGGAAACAGCAAAGCCCTCCCTCCTCACCGAATCGATCTCCACCTGGGGCGGCATCGACAACATCGCTTCCAGTGGGACACCGAAAGCTGACGTTGTCGTGACCACGGCCGATGCAGGTTCCGAAGCGGCCACCGACGCTGCAACGGCAGACGCCGTCGCCCGGGACATCACCGACAAGGGACCTGACCTGATCTTCACCCAACTCGATCAGGTGGACGGCGCAGGGCACAGCGGCGGCACCAACGGCGCTGCGTACGACGAGTCGATTGCCTCGGTCGACGCCCAGGTGGGCAAGATTGTCGATGCTGTCGATCAGCGCGCAGCGAAGACCGGCGAGAAGTGGACTGTACTGGTCACTGCGGATCACGGGCACAAGCCCACCGGCGGGCATGGCGGTCAGACACCGGCGGAAGCAACGACATTCGTCATAGCGCGCGGTGCGGGATACGCGGCCGGTAAGACCACCGACGCGTACACGATCGCCGACATCACTCCGACAATCCTCCAGAGTCTGGGCGTTGCATTGCCTGCCGACCTGGACGGCAAGCCGCTAGCCGAGGAAGCTCCCGGCTTCGTCGGCTCGGTCGACCTGGGATTCTTCGGCTCCTGATCGCAAGAAAGCCCCTGCGCGGCCGCAAAGCGCCGCAACATGACAGCAGCAAGACAGCAGCAAGACAGCAAAAAGGTCGGGCCGGAGAGCGTGTGCTCTCCGGCCCGACCTGTTGTGGAGCTGCCGGGAATTGAACCCGGGTCCTACGTTGAATCGCTAGGGCTTCTCCGTGTGCAGTTCGCTAAGTCTCTACTTGGATCTCCCAGTCTCGCGAACAAGCCAGGATGACGATCCCAGTCACTGTTTGATGTCCCATTCGACTCCGTGACCGAGCCGAACAGTAAAGCCCTCTAGCTGATGCCAGGAACCGGGTCGAGGGCAACCCCGGGCTGACAGACACGCTTCGCTACTTAGGCAGCGAGAGCGTAGTCGCGCTGATTGGAATCGGCGCTTATAGGTTTGCAGCGACGCTTACGGTGGTCTCTTGCCTGCACCGACACGCTTCCCCTAACTCAACACACGCAGTCGAAACCGTTCAGCCCCGTGTGTGCCCCGCGTCTTTCGTGGGGCTATTTACTATAACGCGCCGAAGTTCGGAAGTCATACCAATTAATCGGCGGCACTTTCCGTGTCCCTCGCCCCAGCCGTGTCCTTCGCCCCAGCCGTGTCCTTCGCCCCAGCCGTTTCCTGCACTGCAGCCATCTCACGCTCGGCAGCACCGGTGATGTTGGTGATCATGCCCTGAAAGACAACTCCGTGGAAAGGCAGGATCGAGTACCAGTACGCCCGGCCGGCGAGCCCACGCGGAAAGAAGACCGCCCGCTGATCGAGGTGCGAACCCACCGGTCGGCCGTCCGCGCCCGTCGGACCTTCCGATACTCGCAACTCCAACCATGCCCCGCCGGGAACCTTCATCTCGGCGCGCAAACGGAGCAACTTGCCTCGATCGATCTCTTCGACGCGCCAGAAGTCCAGGGCTTCACCGGTGTTGAGTCGCCGGGGATCGCGTCGACCTCGGCGTAGGCCGACACCGCCAACTGCTCGATCCATCCACCCCCGGATCGCCCACGCCAAAGGGAATGAATACCAACCATTCTCACCGCCGATCGACTCGACGACCGACCAGAGGGTTTTCGGATCGGCAGCACAGTCGCGTTCGCGATGATCGACGTAGACCGCTTCACCAGCCCAATCCGGGTCGGATGGAAGGGGATCGGAGGGTGCTCCCGCGATCGTTGCACCGGACCACGCCGTCTCCACCTCACCGGTCTCGATCTTGTGAAGTGCCAAACGCACCGCTTCCCGATACGGCGTGAGGCCACCGGCGGGAGGCGGGATGAAGTCGTCGATGTCGTGATCGTGCATCACCGCGTCGTTCTGCAGTGACTCGATCAACGGCATCGCCAAGCCTCGTGGGATCGGGGTGACCAATCCCACCCAGTGACCTGCCAGCCTCGGCGTGAGGACAGGCAAGACGAGGATGCGCCGACGTACCAGTCCTGCAACGTCGGCGTAGGTGTTCATCATCTCGCCGTACTGCATGACATCCGGCCCACCGATGTCGAAGGCGCGGTTGACCTCCGGCGTTGTTGCCGCGGCTGCGGTCAGATAGTGGAGTACGTCACGCACCGCGATCGGCTGGATGTTGTTGTGCACCCACTTGGGGGTGGTCATCACCGGAAGTCGATTGGTCAAGTGGCGCACCATTTCGAAGGACGCCGATCCCGATCCGATCACCACTCCAGCTTGGAACACAACCGTCGGAACCTCGGAGTCGAGCAGGATCCGACCGACTTCGAGCCGAGACTGCAAGTGAGTCGACAGCTCTCGGTCGGACGGATGAAGCCCACCGAGGTAGACGATCCGGCGCACCCCCGCATCGCGTGCGGCGGCGGCGACGTTTTGCGCACTCCGCTTGTCGATGTCAGAGAAAGACCCTCCCCCGCCCATGGCGTGAACGAGGTAGTAGACCACGTCGATGTTGTCGAAAACACCTGCGAGTGAATCACTGTCGGTCAAATCCCCGCGCTTGATCTCCACCGAATCATGCCAGGGCACATCGCGAAGCTTCTCGGGACTTCGCACCACCACCCGCACGTGGTGCCCCTCTTCGACCAGGCGAGGGGCAAGACGTCCGCCTATGTATCCGGTCGCACCCGTGATCAACACTCTCACTGCGTCCATCACCCCACGCTACGCAGAATTCAGCTCCGAAGCGCGAGTGCAACCTCGAGGTCGTCGTTCGTCAACATCATGTTGATCCCCGCCCCGGCCTTCGCCCCGGCGGCTGCGGCCATGATGACCTGGGCACCCGGGTCGACGACGTTGCCGGCGGCGAACACGCCGGGCACGCTTGTGGCCCCCATCATGTCGACAGTGACGAAATCGCCCATCATCGTCTCTGCGCGCTGCGCGCCGAATGTACGCAAGATCGCATCGTTGGGATCCATCGTGAGGGCGCCGCCGACAAAAACTGCCGAACGCGCGACCACAGTGCCGTCCACCAATCGCACGCCCACCAACCGATCGTCCTCTACGACGGGACCGGCAACCTCACCCTCGACGATCGAAATATCGCGGGCTGCAAGCTTTTCCCGATCTTCGGCACTCAGTTCGGTGATTCGATGGAGGAAGAGAACCACGTCGTCGGACCACTGGCGCACCATGAGCGCCTGGTGCATCGCAAACTCCCCGCTCTTGGCGATCACGCCGAGCGGCTGATCACGCACGCTGTAGCCGTGGCAGTACGGGCAGTGCAAGACGTCGCGGCCCCATCGCTCACCGAAGACTTCGAGTTCTGCCGGTAGACGGTCCGTCAGGCCCGTTGCGACAAGGATTTTGCGTACCTGAATCTTGCTGCCGTCAGCGAGTTCGACGGAGAAATCGGCCGAAAGATCCTCACTGTCCCGTGTCACGGAGACGACCGTGCCGTCGTGGAACTCGCCGCCGAATTTACGGACCTCACCTCTGCCGATGGTCAACAGTTCGGCAGGGTTCATGCCGTCACGGGAGAGGAATCCGTTCATGTGGTCGGCGGCCGCGTTTCGTGGCGATCCGTTGTCGAAGACGATCACGGACCTGCGTGCCTGACCGAGAATGAGTGCGGCGTTGAGGCCCGCCGCACCGGCTCCGATTACTGCTACGTCGAATGAGTTCTGCGTCATGAATCCAGAATGACAAGAGAACGCAATCTTGACAAATGCTGTTGCCACTTTGGCAAAATGAATGCATGACCGAAACATCGTTCGAAGCCGTACTGGCCGGCATCGGCCCTCGCCTACGTGCGTTGCGCCAACAGTCCGACATGACCCTGGCCGATTTGTCGGAGGCCACCGACATCAGTGTGAGCACACTGTCGAGACTCGAATCAGGTACTCGCCGAGCCAACTTGGAGCTTCTGCTGCCGATTGCCAAGGCACACGGCGTCCCGTTGGACGACCTCGTGAACAGCAAGATCAAAGATCCGCGTGTGCGAGAAGAACCTCGGACGGTCGGATGTATGACGGTCATTCCGCTGACGAGCCAGCCCGGCAATCTGCAGGCCTACAAGATGATCATCTCCCCCACCGACGACGATCGCGAGCCAGGATCTCACGAGGGTTACGAGTGGGTCTACGTTCTGTCCGGGCGCATCAGACTCCAACTCGGCGACCGTGATTTCATCATGGGTGCCGGCGAGGCAGCCGAGTTCGATACACACATCCCGCACCGCATCAGTGCTGCCGACGGTCGACCGGCCGAGGCGATAAGCCTCTTCGGAAAACAAGGCGAGCGGGTTCACCTACGCGCTGCACCGGCCGACAGACGCGGCTGAAACAACTGGGACTGAAAACGCTGGAGCTGATAACGCTGGAGCTGAAGAGAATCTAGGCACCCGCGACGGCAATCATGCCGACTGCCGCCAGGGCCAACAGCATTCCCGCTTGTTGCACGCGGCTGACTCGCTCGCCCAGCATCACCATCGCGAGCAGAACCGTCGCAGCCGGGTACAGCGAACCGATCACGCTGACGAGCGAGAGCATTCCGCCTTGGAAGGCGTAGATCATCGTCCCGTTGGCGACGACGTCGAGGACGCTGACGTACACCGCGAGCTTGAGTGGCTCACCTCGCGGGAGAACGAAGTGACCGGCCGCCAAAGCGACCAACCACACCACGACGGTCGCGGCGCCGCGAGATACGGCCAACGCCCACAGCCCACTACCCTCGCCGATCTGGTGAAGTGCGATGAACGAGAGTGCAAATGCGCCACCGCTTCCGACGGTCAGCAGCGCCACCTGTCTGGTGAAGCGGAGAGTGATTCCGCCGGCAACTTCACCCGCGGTGTCGTCGGGCGACTCGCGACTGACCAGAACGACGGCGACCAACGCGACGGCGATACCCAGGTACGCGATCAGTCCCGGCCGCTCACCGAAAGCGAATCCGACGAGCACCGGAATACCCGCCACCAGAACGGCGGTGAGCGGCGAAACCACCGACATGGGGCCGGTCGCCAACGCGAGATAGAACCACCACACCGCCAGACCACTCGTGATGCCGGCGATCGCACCCCAGATCAACCCGTTCAGCGTCAGCGTCCCGGAGACGAAAGGTGCTGCGATCAACACGATGACGAGCGAAAGCGGATACGAGACGATCACCACTCGCAGTGCGGCAACCCGTCGTGACGCAACTCCGCCTACGAAGTCGCTGACTCCGTAGGCAACTGCCGCCACAAGGGCAAGCAGGATGGAGGTCAGCGCATGCCCTTGATACGACGACCGAGCTCGCGGGTCACCTCGCGCTCGGCGGTGCGCTTGGCCATGTCCTGGCGCTTGTCGTAGTCCTGCTTACCCTTTGCCAGCGCGAGTTCGACTTTGACCTTGCCGTCGTTGAAGTACATCGACAGCGGGACCAGCGTCTGGTTTCCCTCGCGGGTCTTGCCGACGAGGTGCTCGATCTCACGCTTGTGCAGCAGGAGCTTTCGGGTACGACGCGGCGAATGGTTGTTCCACGTGCCTTGCGTGTACTCCGGAATGTGCAACGAGCGCAGCCATACTTCGCCGTTGTCCACGGTTGCGAAGGCGTCGACGAGCGATGCCTTGCCTTCACGCAAACTCTTGACCTCGGTCCCGACGAGAGCGATGCCGGCCTCGTAGGTGTCGATGATCGTGTAGTTGTGGCGTGCTTTGCGATTGGTCGCAATGACCTTGCGGCCCTTTTCCTTCACTGTCCGGGCCTCTCAGTCCGCTGTCTTGCTGTCGAATACTGTCTTACCGTCAAATACAGTTCCAGCATAGAAGCTCGTGCAAACCGATTATTCGCGGACGTACAGACGCAGCGTCACGTACGCCGTCACCGCGGCCATTCCGACTCCGGCAAGCACGAGGATCGGCGAAACGAACAGCACGTCGCTGTTGGAAATCCGCGCCACGATGTTGGCTTCGTAGACGTCGGCCAGGACCCCGTCGATGAAGACGTTCTTCGCCGTGAACAGTCCGGCGATGGCGAGCACCGCGCCGATCAAGGCCGCGACGACTGCTTCGAGGAGGAACGGAAGCTGGGTGTACCAACGCGTCGCGCCGACCAATCTCATGATGTTGACCTCGGTCCGACGCGTGAACGCCGCGATCTGGACCATGTTGGCGATCAGCAGGATCGCTGCGATCGCCTGGACGATCGCGATCGCGAATGCCGCGTTGCGCACTCCACCCAGCACGCTGAAGAGTCGGTCCACCAACTCGCGCTGATTGAGCACACTCTCGACGCCGGGCCTCGAACCGAAGGTGTCGTTGATGACGCCGAACCGCTCGGGGTCACTGAGCTTGACCTTGAACGACGCCGGGAAGCTGTCCGGGCTCACCAGCGCTGCCAGTTCGGGCTGGTCCTTGAACACGCGCTCGGTGGCGTCCTTCACCGCGTCTTCACGGTTGAGGTACTGAACCGCGACGACGGACGGAGTCTGCTCGAGTTCTTTGCGCAGCGAACTGCAGATCTCCTGCTCGCAACCTGGATCGGCCGAAGAGATGTCGTCGGTCAGAAAGATCTGCACCTCGACGCGTTCGAGGAAGATCTGCTGGGTCTTGCCTGCCATCTGCACGACCAGCAGACCACCGCCGAAGAGACCGAGGGAGATCGCCGTCGTCAAGATCATGGCGATGGTCATCGTGATGTTGCGGCGTAGGCCGGTCAGTACTTCGCTGAAAATAAAGCTGGCGCGCATCGGGGAATCCGATTCCTTTTCGAGAGGCCGGTTGTTTCACGACAACCGGTGGGCGTACGGGACGTGTGGTCGTAGTCGGCGCTACCTGCCGACGCCGTACACACCCCGCGCTTCGTCTCTGGTCACCTTGCCGAGATCGAGTTCGATGACGCGTCGACGCATGGAGTCGACGATGTGGTGATCGTGGGTCGCCATGACGACGGTGGTGCCCGTGCGGTTGATCCGCTCGAGCAGCAGCATGATGTCCTGGCTCGTTTCGGGGTCCAGGTTGCCGGTGGGCTCGTCGGCGAGCAGGACGAGTGGGCGGTTCACGAATGCACGAGCGATGGCGACGCGCTGCTGCTCACCGCCGGAGAGCTCGGTGGGCAGTCGGTCGGCTTTACCGGCCAGACCGACCATGTCGAGCACCTCGGGAACAGTGCGCGCGATGACGTTGCGGGGCTTGCCGATGACTTCCAACGCGAAGGCGACATTCTCGGAGACCGTCTTCTGCTGAAGCAAGCGGAAGTCCTGGAACACACAGCCCATGCTCTGGCGAAGCTTCGGCACACGGCGGGCCGCCAACTTGTTGACGTGGAAATCCGCGACCTCGATATCGCCGGACGTGGGCGACTCCATCTTGAGCAGCAACCGCATGAACGTCGACTTGCCAGAGCCGGAGGGGCCGATGAGGAAGACGAACTCCCCCTTCTCCACCTCCACGCTGACTTTGTCGAGCGCCGGCCTGGTGGAGGCCTTGTAGGACTTCGACACATTCTTCATGCTGATCACAACTAGCCAGTCTAGCCGTTATCTAACGGTGACCTTGGCGCCACGCGCGAGCACCCTCGTCCTTATCCGGTACCGGTGGTCGCAGGTGACTGCGGCACCGACGTCGGTGCCTGCATCGCCGCGCCGGGTTGCGGGACGGTCGTCGTCGCAGGAGTGGTCGGCACGGTGGTCGCGGACTGTTCGGCGTTGCCCGGCGCAGGCGCGGGACCCGAAGTCGGCGTCGGAGAACCGGAACTGCCCGTGCTCGATTCCGGAGACTGGGTCTCGGACGTAGTCGTCTGCTCGGTCGAGGACGGCACGGGGGTCGTCGTCGACGGCTTGACCGACGGAGCAACGTACGGCTCGGTCACCGACGTGTCTGCGCTCGGTGGCGGAGTCGCTGCCGGAACTTCCGGATTGAGGTACGTGTGCAGCAGATACGTCAGTATCCACGCCACGATGAGGATGAAAGTCGAAGTTCGCATCCGGCCGCCGAAGATCCGCGACGGTAGCCAGTCCAGGTAAATCAGTCGGTCGAGTCCGCGACGCGGTTCCTGATCGGTCATTCGCTCGCCTCCTCGGTCCGTACGGTGTGCAGATCCGGTGACACCGTGATCCCCTGACGTCGCAGCGCTGCCGCGACGCGGACCCGAAGTGCGCGTCCGACCTGGAATTGTTTGCCAGGAAGCGTGCGCGCAACCATCCGCACGTTGACCTGATCGACCTCGAGGCTTTCGACGCCCATGACGGTGGGCTCGTCGAGCAGCAGTTTCTTGAGTCCGCGGTCGGCCATCGCGTCGACTCCGACCTGACGAAGTACCTCGTTGACCCGGGTGAGGTCGGCAGTCGCCGGTACCGGAACGTCGATGACGGCGCGGGCCCAGTCCTTGGACAGGTTGGTCGCTTTCACGATCTGGCCGTTGGGGACGGTGATGACCTCGCCGTCGGAGTTACGCATCCGCGTCACGCGCAGGGTCACGTCCTCGATGACACCTTCGGCGTCGTCGGAGGAACCGGTGATTGCAAGTCGCACGGTGTCGCCGAAGCCGTACTGGCGTTCGGTGATGATGAAGAAACCGGCAAGGATGTCCTGCACAACGCGCTGCGCGCCGAAACCGAGCGCCGCACCGAGAACAGTCGCCGGCGCGACGAGACTACCGATCGGCAGGTTGAGTTGGTCGAGAACCTTCAGCGTCGCGATCACGTAGATGAACGTGATGACGACCCAGGTGATGACCTGTGCGACCGAGTGACGATGCTTGGTCGCCTCCGAGCGCACCAGCGCATCGCCCAACTGATAGTTGGAGTCGATCTGGTCGGTGACCTTGTTGCCTCCCCAACTGACCAACCGGGCGAGAATCATCGCGCCGAGTACGGTCATGAGGACGGACAAACCGGTGGTTTGAAGCCAATCGAGCAGGTTCTGCCCAGGTCTGAGTAAAGTCATCGTGCCTTTCGATATCCGAACGCTATGCGGACTGGTTCTCGCTCATGCGCCAACGGATGCCGGCCTCGAGGAACCCGTCGATGTCACCGTCGAGCACTGCCGACGGGTTGTTGACCTCGTACTCGGTACGCAGGTCCTTGACCATCTGGTACGGATGAAGGACGTAAGAACGCATCTGGTTGCCCCACGAGCTGCCGCTGTCGCCCTTGAGCGCATCCATCTCGGCGCGCTCTTCCTGACGCTTGACCGCGAGCAGCTTGGCCTGCAGAACGCGCATCGCCGACACCTTGTTCTGGAGCTGCGACTTCTCGTTCTGACAGGTGACGACGATTCCGGTCGGGATGTGTGTGAGTCGAACTGCGGAGTCCGTGGTGTTCACCGACTGACCACCGGGACCGGACGAGCGATAGACGTCGACTCGGATGTCGTTCTCGTTGATCTCGATGTGGTCGGTGGTCTCGACGACCGGCAGGACCTCGACCTCGGCGAACGACGTCTGGCGGCGTCCCTGGTTGTCGAAGGGACTGATCCGGACGAGCCGGTGAGTGCCCATCTCGACGGACAGCGTTCCGTAGGTGTACGGGCCCTTGATCGCGAACGTCGCGCTCTTGAGTCCGGCTTCTTCGGCGTACGACGTGTCGTAGACCTCGACGCCGTAGTCGTGCTTCTCAGCCCAGCGGATGTACATGCGCATGAGCATCTCGGCCCAGTCCGCGGCGTCGATTCCGCCGGCACCGGAGCGGATGTTGATCAGTGCGTCGCGCTCGTCGTACTCGCCCGAGAGCATGGTCTTGACTTCCATCGCCGCGATGTCTTCACGCAGGCTGGCTCGCTCGGCGTCGGCATCGGCCAGCGCGTCGGGGCCTTCGTCTTCGGCCAATTCGTAGAGGATCGGCATCTCGTCGAGCCGCTCGCGCAGTGCCACGATGCGCCGCAGTTCGGCCTGCGCGTGGGAGAGCTGGCTGGTGACCTGCTGGGCGTGTTCCTGGTCGTTCCACAGACCCGGGTCGGCTGCCTGGTGCTCGAGCTCGTCGATGCGTCGGCGCAGCTCCTCGACGTCCACAACCGATTCGCAGGTACGAAGGGTGGTGTCGAGGGCGTTCAGGTCTGCAATTACGTCGGGATGCACGGTTCTCAAGGCTACCGGGTGCCGACCTCGGCTCTGCCGTGCGTCACCTTCTCAGGTCCGCCGCGCGTCACGTATTGAGATCACCGGGACTCGAAGCCTTGCCAACGTCGGTCCGAGGGAACCTACTGGAACGATGACTGTCACCGACGAATACCTCCAGAACAACGCCGTCTACGCCGAGCAGTTCACCGGACCGCTCCCCCTCCCACCCAGCAGACACGTTGCCGTTCTCGCCTGCATGGATGCCCGCATCGACGTCTATCGGGTTCTGGGAATCAAGGAAGGTGAATCGCACGTCATCCGCAATGCGGGTGGAGTCGTCACCGACGACGAGATCCGATCCCTGGCCATCAGCCAGCGGCTGCTGGGAACTACCGAGATCATCCTCATCCATCACACCGACTGCGGAATGCTGACGTTCACCGACGACGACTTCAAGCGTTCGATCCAAGACGAGATCGGCATCAAACCCAACTGGGCCGCCGAATCGTTTCCCGACATCGACGAGGACGTCCGTCAGTCGTTGAAGCGTATCGAGAACAGTCCGTTCATCACCGCGACGACGTCCCTCCGCGGATTCGTCTTCGACGTCGCGACCGGAAAGCTGAAGGAAGTCCTCCCCGTCTGAGCCGGTAGGTTGTGTACCCGTGACCGATCGCGCATCCGACCTCGCACTCGCCCTCCGCATCGCCGACGAGGCTGACGCGATCACTCGCGCCCGCTTCGGCGCACTCGATCTTCGAGTGGACGACAAGCCGGACCTCACCCCCGTCTCCGACGCCGACCTCGCTGTCGAGCGGGCAGTGCGCGCGACGCTCGGTGAGCATCGGCCTGCAGACTCCGTGCTCGGCGAAGAATTCGGCGGCGACGCAGTCTTCGAGGGCAGGCAGTGGGTGGTCGATCCCATCGACGGGACCAAGAACTTCGTTCGGAACGTACCGGTGTGGGCCACTCTGATCAGCTTGCTCGAGGACGGCGTCCCGGTCATCGGCGTCGTGAGCGCACCGGCACTGAATCGGCGATGGTGGGCTGCAACAGGATTGGGCGCACATACGTCTTTCGGAGACGGCGATGCGCGGGCAATCCAGGTATCCGCCGTCGATCGCAGCGAATCGGCGAGCCTGAGCTTCTCGAGCCTGTCCGGCTGGAAGGACCGCGGAATTCGCGACCAGTTCGTCGAACTCACCGACCATGTGTGGCGCGTGCGCGGTTACGGCGACTTCTTCTCCTACTGCCTCGTGGCCGAGGGCGCCGTCGACATCGCTGCCGAACCCGAGGTTTCCCTGTGGGATCTGGCAGCGCTCGATGTTCTGGTCCGTGAGGCCGGCGGCGCATTCACAGATCTGGACGGTGGCGCAGGCCCACACGGCGGCAGTGCGGTCGCCACCAACGGCCTGCTGCACGAAGACGTTCTCGCCCGCCTGCGGTAACAACCGGGTACCAGAAGATCCCACCCGCCGCAAGGGTCCGAGGGAGGAGTCCCGACAGGCCCGTCGGCAGGATTCGGCAGCACGTCGCGCCCCGTTGACTGGAAGTAGTTGATCACGCACTACTTCCAGGAGAACGATGAACCGGATTTCCAGGCGCACCATTCTGTTCGGTCTTGCCGCCGCGCCCCTCGGGCTCGCAGTGGGCTGCGGGGCCGACTCGGCAGCACGAAGCGCCGCACAGGCGGTACCCGGAACCTCTCGCCCGCTACCGGTTCCGCCGCTGGCCGAATCGACTGTCGACGACGCCGGCGTTCGCCACTTCACACTCCGCGCCGGTGCCGCAGCCACCGAGATCGTCGCGGGAAAGATCACCGAGACTTGGGGTTTCAACGGATCCATCCTTGGACCGACCATTCGAGCCGCACGCGGAGAATCTGTCGCATTCACGATCGACAACACACTGGCCGAGCCGACGACCGTCCACTGGCACGGCATGCATCTGCCGGCAAGGTTCGACGGTGGCCCGCACCAGACCATCGAAGCCGGCGGACGCTGGGAACCAGCGTGGACGATCGACCAAGCGGCTTCGACGCTCTGGTATCACCCACACCCGCACGGATCCACCGAGCGGCACGTGCAGCGCGGACTCGCCGGACTGTTCCTGATCGACGACGCCGATACCGACAGGCTGGACGTCCCCAAAACTTATGGGGTTGACGATGTTCCGTTGATAATCCAGGATCGTCGATTCCTTGGCGACGGCAGTTTCGACGAGTCCGACCCGACCGACATCGGCCTGCTCGGCGACACCATCGTCACCAACGGCATCTCCGACGCCTACCTCGACGTCACCACCGGGGTCGTCCGGCTGCGCATCCTGAACGGCTCTTCCGGCCGTCTTTACAACCTGGGGTTCCCCGACGACCGGACCTTCGATCTGATCGCCACCGACGGCGGACTGCTCGAATCACCGATTGCGATCAAGCGGATTCAGCTCAGCCCCGGGGAAAGAGCCGAGATCGTGGTTCGCGTCGACCCCGGCGCGACGACCACATTGGTGTCGTTCCCGATCGAGGACGGCGGTGGTGTGAACTCGTCGGACGCAGAGAACTTCGGCATGAACGACCGCTTCGACATCGTCGAACTACGGGGCGTCGGCACTCGCGCGTCGCGGTCGAGTCTCCCGGCGCCGTTGGCCACCCTGGCGCGCCTCGACCCGTCGAAGGCACGCGTTTCCCGAACCTTCGATCTGCAGTGGTACATGATCAACGGGCAACGAATGGACATGAACCGCATCGACTTCGAGGCCGAGGTTGGCGCGACCGAAGTGTGGACGATCACCAACAAAGACAACTGGCCGCACAACTTCCACGTCCACGACGTGCAATTCCAGGTCCTCGACGTCGACGGCCGCACTCCTCCGCCTCACTTACGCGGACTCAAGGACACTGTGTACACACCACCGGGCAGCAGGATTCGCGTCGCGCTGCAGTGGTCCGAGTACACCGATCCCACCTTCCCGTACATGTTCCACTGCCACCTGCTGATGCACGAGGACCAAGGGATGATGGGCCAATTCCTCGTACTAGGGCCGGGACAGAAAGCAATGCCGATGCAGATGGACATGCCGATGGACATGCCGATGCCGTCGTCTGGTGCGCACTCCGGTCACTGACGGTTCTGCAGGTGGTACACCGCGAGGCGAACCCGATTGTCACAGCCGGTCTTCGACATCAGGTTCGCAACGTGCGTCTTGACCGTGGTCACACCCAGATGGAGCGCGTCCGCGATCTCCTGATTGCTCTGCCCTTCTGCCACCAATGCGAGGACCTGTGATTCGCGCTCGGTCAGCGGAACCTTCACTGTCACAGCAGTGTCGGCGTCTGCGCCGATCACGGCACGATCCACGACACGGCGGAGCAGTTCCGGGGAGAACACCATCTCTCCCTCGGCGATCCGTCGAATCGCGCCGAGCAACTCGGTCGGTTCGGTGTCTTTCACCAGAAACCCGGAAGCCCCGGCGGCGAGCGCGGGATACAGGTGATCGTCGTCGTCGAAGGTTGTCAGCACGAGGATGCGTGCTCGCCGACCGGCCTTGACGATCTGCTGTGTGGCACCGATCCCGTCGAGCCCCGGCATCCGCAAGTCCATCAGAACCACGTCGGGATCCAGTTCGGCAGCTAGCGCTACCGCCTCGACCCCGTTCGACGCCTCACCCGCTACGGTCATGTCCTCGGCTGCCGTGCACAACATCCGTAAACCCGCACGCACCAATCGCTGGTCGTCGACGATGAGCACGCTGATCACGAGGCACCGCCTGTGGTAACGAGTGGAATACTCACGTGGACTTCCCATTTCCCGTCGCTGTTGATGCCGGCAGTCATCTCGCCGCCGACCAGTTCTGCACGCTCACGCATTCCGACCAGTCCGTGTCCGGCACTCCTTGCCGATCCCTCGCAGCTGTTGATCACCCTTACGTCCACCCGACCGTCGAAACGACGAACCGAGACCGAGACCGACCCCTTCCGATCGCCGTGCTTCATGACGTTGGTCAGTGATTCCTGAATCACCCGTAACAACGTCAGCCTGCCGATCGCATCGAGATCAGCTGCGCCTGACTCGACATTCCCCTGAACATCGAAGTCCGCCTGCACCTCGAAACCCGCTGCACGCACACGATCGACCGCCGCCGCGATTTCGGCGTCGACGGCATCCGGCTCGACCAGAGCGACCTCGCCGAGCGAGGGATCACGAAGTGCTACCAGAAGGCGACGAATATCGGTCAGCGCATCCGACGCCGTCGCACGCACATCCGCGAGGACCTCACGCACGGCCTCGTCCTCGGGCGCCAAGACATGCTGACCCACACCGATTCTCAGGACGATCGACGCCATGTGGTGCGCAACGAGGTCGTGGAGTTCGCGGGCGAGCGCGCTTCGCTCCGCAGCGCGGGTCTGCGCAAGATTGTTCGCGGCCAATTCACGCTGCGAGCGCAGATACAGTCCGAGCAGCAGCGGCAATCCAACGTACGCAAGCACTTTCACAGCAGTGGTGACCGACCAGAGTGCTTCGTGAGATTCGAACCAGATCCCCGCGAGCACCGAACCGCACCAGCCTGCTGCCGAAACGGCGACCCACTCTCTGCGATCGGCCCGCATCGTGACGTCCACAACGGCTACCGCGCCGAGGTACGGGACAAGTTCGGACAGCCCCCAGGCGTCGGCGACGAACATCGGAATGGCCAGCGCCGAGACGGCCAGGGACGCGAGGACCGGCCATCGACGGCCGGCGACGAAGACGAGCGCCGACAGCATCGAGAAGATCCAGTAGGTGAGCGGGACTCGATACTCCCCGGGATACGTGCTGGCGATCAACAGGCACGGAACAACCACCAGCGGCGCGTAGCGCACGTACCGCTGTATCCGATCTGGCACCTCTGTCCGGTTCACCCGTCGAGCCTATGACGCGCATCATTTTGCCGTTTCTCGACAACAGACCTTACTGATGAGTAAGATAAGAATCGTCCAACGCCCCAACACCGAGAAACAGCTGGTGATCATGACCAAGCAAGACAGTGTTGCCTCCGACAAGAGCGCTCAGCGCAGCGAATCGGGCGCGCAGCGCGGCGGCGCCAAGGGTGCGCCCCGCGACACGTCCGCCGTCGGCCTGAACCCGATCAAACGCGACGCCATGGGCGCAGCCATGCGCGTGCTTACCAAGATCACCGGTTCGGAACTGGCCGAGAAGTTCAACCTGCGTCAGACCATCGATCGTGTGACCTACGAGGGCACCAAGACGGGCTTCAAAACCCTGGGCGCCGCTACTCGTGGATTCCAGAAGGTCTCGGGCAACGGTGCACCCAAGCGCCTCCCCGACAACCCGAGCAAGAACGCCGACTACTTCGACCTCACCCCGGACGACGATCAGAAGATGATCGTCGAGACCGTGCGCGAGTTCGCGGCCGAAATTCTGCGTCCCGCGGCCTACGACGCCGACGGTGCAGCTCAGGCACCCGCCGATCTCTCCAAGCGTGCGGCCGAGCTCGGTATCACGCTGATCAACGTTCCCGAAGAACTCGACGGAGCGGCCGCCGATCGTGGCGCAGTCACCAACTCTCTTGTTGCCGAGGCACTTGCGCACGGAGACATGGGTCTGGCACTGCCGATCCTCGCACCCAGTGGTGTTGCAGTCGCACTGACGCAGTGGGGCACCGACGCGCAGCAGAAGACCTACCTCCCGGCGTTCACCGGCGAGCAGGTACCCGGCGCAGCAGTGGTGGTCAACGAGCCTCGCGCTCTGTTCGACCCGTTTGCCCTGCAGACCAAGGCAGTTCGCTCCCCCAGCGGCTACAAGCTCAACGGCGTCAAGAGCCTGGTGCCGGCAGCGGCCACATCCGAGCTCTTCGTCATCGCCGCAGAACTCGACGGCAAGCCGTCCTTCTTCATCGTCGAGTCCGACACCAAGGGACTTGTCGTCGAGGCAGATCCCAGCATGGGTCTGCGCGCCGCCGGTCTGGGTCGGCTGATCCTCACCGACGTCGCGGTGCCGGAAGCCGCACTGCTCGGTGACGGTGACGCCGATCAGCGCAAGGCCGAATACGCCGACGCGATTCGCCTGGCCCGCCTCGGTTGGGCGTCCATGGCCGTCGGAACCAGCCAGGCAGTTCTCGACTACGTGATTCCGTACGTCAACGAGCGCGAAGCGTTCGGCGAGCCGATCAGCCACCGCCAGGCGGTTGCCTTCATGGTCGCCAACATCGGCATCGAACTCGACGGACTGCGTCTGGTCACGCTTCGCGGCGCTTCACGCGCCGAGCAGGGCTTGTCCTTCGCCCGCGAATCCGCTCTGGCCCGGAAGCTGGCTTCCGAGAAGGGCATGCAGATCGGCCTCGACGGTGTGCAACTCCTCGGTGGACACGGGTTCACCAAGGAACACCCGGTCGAGCGCTGGTACCGCGACCTCCGTGCCATCGGCGTTGCCGAGGGCATCGTCCTCATCTGACGCCGCTGAACTTCCAGGAGAACCACGATGATCAACCTCGAACTTCCCAAGAAGCTCAAAGCATCAGCGAACCAGGCACATCAGGTCGCGGCGCAGATCTTCCGACCCATTTCACGTAAGTACGATCTGGCCGAGCACGAGTACCCCGTCGAGCTCGACACCATGGCCGCCATGGTCGAAGGCCTCTCCGATTCCGGTGGAGACATCGGCGGTGCCAGCGGCGGACGTTCCGACGCGAGCGCCAAGGGCGGCAACGCCAACGGCGGCAACATGTCCGCGCTTCTCAACTCGCTCGAAACATCTTGGGGCGACGTCGGACTCATGCTCTCGATTCCCTACCAGGGACTCGGCAACGCCGCGATCGCCGCAGTGTCCACCGACGAGCAGCTCGAACGTTTCGGCAAGGTGTGGGCCTCGATGGCCATCACCGAACCGAGTTTCGGTTCCGACTCCGCTGCCGTCACCACCACCGCTGTTCTCGACGGCGACGAGTGGGTCCTCAACGGCGAGAAGATCTTCGTCACCGCCGGTGAGCGTTCGACGCACATCGTCGTGTGGGCGTCGGTCGACAAGTCGAAGGGCCGCGCGGCCATCAAGTCGTTCGTCGTACCTCGTGACGCCCCGGGCCTGAGCGTCGCTCGTCTCGAGCACAAGCTGGGCATCAAGGCTTCCGACACCGCCGTCCTCCTACTCCAGGATTGCCGCATTCCGGCAGACAACATCCTCGGCAGCCCGGAGGTCAACGTGGAGCAGGGCTTTGCCGGCGTCATGCAGACGTTCGACAACACCCGCCCGCTCGTTGCGGCCATGGCCGTCGGCGTCGGACGCGCAGCTCTCGAAGAACTGCGCACCATCCTGACCGAAGCCGGAGTCGAGATCTCCTACGACACACCGGTCTACAACCAGCATGCAGCTGCAGCCGAGTTCATCCGTTTGGAAGCCGACTGGGAGGCCGCATACCTGCTGTCTCTGCGCGCGGCGTGGATGGCCGACAACAAGAAGCCGAACTCGCTGGAAGCGTCGATGTCCAAGGCGAAGGCCGGCCGCACCGGCACCGACGTGACGCTCAAGGCAGTGGAGTTGGCCGGCACTTACGGCTACTCGCAGCGCCCGTTGCTCGAAAAGTGGGGCCGCGACTCGAAGATTCTCGACATCTTCGAGGGCACTCAGCAGATCCAGCAGCTGATCGTCGCTCGCCGTCTGCTCGGAAAGTCGTCCGCCGAACTGAAGTGACGGCTCCGTAGGTCGGTCACCAGAAATACGACATCGCACATGCTCCGCCCCGCCACCTTCCGAGATGGCGGGGCGGAGTGCTCGGTCGCCATCCGGAAATTCCACCACCGAGCCGTGTTTGCGCATTAGTGTGTAATCAGTCCTACAACGACGCTCGGAAGAGGTTCACGTATGCCCGGATTGGTCACCAAGGTCACTGACACCATCGGCGCGGCGGGGGTCATGTTCCGAGCCGGGCTCGTTCCGTTCCCCCGCCTCGATCGCGGACTCAAATCCATTGCAGCGGTAGACAAGTACGGGCCCTTCGCCGGGCCGGTTCACGCGCACGCCGAGAACGGCTACGACGCGGTGGCGATCATCGACGAACGTGGACCCATCACCTACGCCGAACTCGAACGTCAGAGCAACGCGTTGGTCCGAGCATGGCAGGCGGACGGCATCACGTCCGACTCCGTCATGGGCGCGATGTGCCGCAACCATCGTGGCTTGGTGCTGACCATGCTGGCTGCGGCAAAGAACGGAACCAAGCTCGTCCTCATGAACACGGGCTTCGCTCGACCCCAACTCGTGGACGTCGCCGCGCGCGAGAAGGTTGTCGCCTTCGTCTACGACGACGAGTTCGCGAACGTCGCCGATGCCTTGCCAGGCGACGTCGTCCGGTATCGCTCGTGGCCGGAGACGGACGCGTCCGCCGAAAGCTCCTCAGCGACGACTCTCGACGAGGCCATCGCCGGACGCACCACGTCCTCGGTGCAAGCTCCCGAGAAGAACGGTGGCTTCGTCCTCCTCACCAGCGGTACGACTGGAACTCCCAAAGGCGCGCCGCGCGGACACACCTCCCCGCTCGCTTCGGCGCAGTTCCTCGACCGCGTTCCGTTGCGCCGCGGACAGACCATGATGATGGCCGCCCCGGCCTTCCACGGCACCGGCGTCTCGCAGTTCGCTCTCGCGTTGGCGCTCGGGCAGACCGTGATCATGCATCGAAAGTTCGACCCGGAGAACACGATCAAACTTGTCGCGCAACACAAGTGCGACAGTCTGGTAGTGGTCCCGACGATGCTCACTCGTATCATCGACCTCGGCCCCGAGGTGCTGTCCAAGTACGACACGTCGAACCTGAAGATCATCTTTTCGGCAGGTTCGTCGCTCTCCCCCGACCTGTGTAAGCGAGTCACTGCCTCGTTCGGATACGTCCTCTACAACCTGTACGGATCCACCGAGGTCGCCGTGGCCACGGTCGCGACTCCCGAGGACCTGACCATCGCTCCGGGAACCGCGGGCCGAGCTCCAGTGACGTGCCACGTCGAACTCTTCGACGAAAACAACAAGAGAATTACCACTCCCCACACGATCGGCCGAATCTTCGTCGCGAGCGGACTGAGCTTCGAGGGCTACACCGACGGGCGGGACAAGGAACGTATCGACGGACTTCTCTCCACCGGCGACGTCGGACACTTCGACGCCAACGGCCTCCTCTTCGTCGACGGCCGCGACGACGACATGATCGTTTCCGGCGGCGAGAACGTCTACCCGCTCGAGGTCGAGAACCTCCTCGCCGACCGCGAGGACGTCCTGGAAGCCGCCGTGATCGGAGTCGAAGACGCCGACTTCGGCCACCGCCTGCGAGCCTTCGTCGTCGTCGCTCACGGCGCCGAGCAGAACTCCGACGAATTGAAAGACCACGTTCGGTCCAACCTGGCCCGCTACAAGGTTCCCCGCGAGATCGTCTTCATCGACGAACTTCCCCGCAACGCCACGGGAAAGCTGTTGCGCCGCGTCCTCATCGAGATGGAGGTCAGTGAGGACTGAGCGCAGTCACAACGCGCTGAGCGTCCGGATCAATTCCGCCTCGTCGACGCGAGTGGAATGCCCGTCACGAATCACGACCTCGCCTGCAACCAACACCGTGTCGACGATCTGACGACTTCCCGTCGTGAGAATGGACGCACCCGGATCTCGTACCGGGAGGCACCCGAAGTCTCGTTCGAATCGAATCATGGTGAGGTCAGCGAGATCACCGACGGAGATTCCGCCGGACCTGGCGGGTAGACCGAGCGCTGCGTTCACGCCGCCGGACGCGATGTCGATCATGGCTTCGAAGCCGAACAGGTCGGCGCGGCCGCGCGCGGCTCGCTGCACGTAGGCGCCCGTGCGCAGCGTCTCCAGCATGTCCTGGGTGTCGTTGCTGGCCGCACCGTCCACGCCCAACCCCACCGCGATTCCCGCGTCGAGGAAGCTCGGGACCGGTGCGATTCCACTGCCGAGGCGCATGTTGCTGACCGGGTTGTACGACACTCCGACGCCGCGCTCCGCCAACACTTTCTGGCCACGGTCGTCGAGTTCCACGCAATGGACCGCCAGCACCCGATCCCACAGAAATCCGTGGGAATCGAGGTAGTCGACAGCGTTCACGCCTGCATGTTCGGTACACATCGTGTTGTCGGTCTGCGTCTCGAGCAGGTGGATCGAGACCGTCATGTCGCGAGACTGCGCGAATTCACGCACTGCCGACATCCCCTCCGGGGTCAACGATCGCGGATTCGGTACCGCCACTGCCACGTCGACGCGGGAACCAGTCACGTCGTGCATCATCTGATCTGTATGTGCGAGAACATCTCCGAGTGGCTGCATCAGCCGTGGATCGAACCCCCACTTCCTCGTCGGGTCCGCCCTGTCTGCGGCCCCACGCCCCAACACTGCTCGAATCCCGGTGTCGCGCAACGCCCGGATCACGGCGTCGTGCACCTCACTGGACGGGTGCGGCCACATGTGTTCGACCAGGGTGGTCGTACCGCTGCGCAACGCTTCCAACGATGCTGCGACGGCGGCCGCGTAGGCGCGCTCCGGAGTGATCTGGACGGACTCTTCCGCGACCGCGAGCAACCATTCGAGAAGCGGTGTCCCTTCGGCGATCCCACGCATCAGTGACTGTTGAAGGTGCGTATGGGTGTTGACGAACCCCGGGATCAGATACGCCCCCGATCCGTCCACACTGCCTGCGCCGGCGCTCCCGGCGGAAACCTCGATCGATTCGACAACGCCGTTCGAGACGACGACATCGCGGCCGCTCAGCCATTGGCCGCCGCTGTAGAGCGTGACGTCCGTGACGATCGTGTCGGCCGAGTTCCGGTGTGCGGTAGTCATCGACAATTCTCCTGAAAGTGTGTGACGGAACGGGTGCGGATCAACGTGCGAAGTTCGCGCGTACTCGCTGGTCGATGTAGTCCTCCGCGGTGATCGGAGGGTACTTGCCCGCGGGGCCCTCGATGGTCACGTCGCGGTTCGCCTGAGCGAAGAACGCGAGGCTGTAGCGAGGTCCCCGGTAGTCGGTGACGCCGGGACTCTTCACCCGATGAAAGTTCGACGGCAGGACATCATCACTCCATCTCATCAGCATGTCGCCGATATTGCAGGTGATCGCTTCCTCAGCCGGCACCACCGACGTCCATTCCTGGGTGTCCATCTCCTTGCCCGGGCACAGTTGCAAACCACCCTGACCGTCACGCTGGAAAAGCAATGTCAGGCAATCGAAATCGGTGTGCGCACCGGCGCGCCACATCCCTTCGACATCCGCGTCGGCGGCAAGGGGGAAGTAATGCAGCAGCCGCAGTGTGCTCTGGTAGCTCTCCACCGACGGATCGTGCGCCTTGGTGAAGAAGTCTCGTTCGAATCCCAGCTTCTCGGCGAAGCACGAGAGCAGAGCCATCGCAATGCCCCAGCACTTGGCTTCGAAGTCCAGGATCGTCTCGCGGAACCCGGCTAATTCGTCTGCTGTGGGCCACAGATCTTCCATATGCGGGCGGGTCACCTGGTAGGACTCTTTCTGATCAGGTGTTCCGATGGACGGACGCACCTGCGTCATACTCTCCCAGCCGGAGTTGAAACCCTTCTTGAGCGGATACTGCGCTTTGACCTCGGCGGGGAGCGCAAAGAATCCCTCGGCCGCCGCGAAAGCCTCGCGAACCTGGTCCAGATCGATTCCGTGATTGACGATTTGGAAGAACCCGATGTCGGTCGCTGCCGACCACAACTCCTCGGCGATCTCGCTGCGCCGGTTCTCGAAGTCCGCGAGATCGATTCTTCGGACCTCGCGGTCGGTCGTTTCGGTACCCAGTCCACCCATGCGGGTCTCGCGGTTGAGTTCTGTCATGTCGTAAGTCATTTACTGTCAGCTCCTTCAGCGGATTCCGATGGACGGATCGGTGAACTTGTCGGTGTAGATCTCTTCCGCGGTCAGTGACTGCGGTATCGCCGCACCTCCGGCGATCAGGATGGGCTTGAGTTCTTCGACGGTATGGGCGACTCGGGTCATGTCGAACGTCCCGACGGAGCCGTCCGACTCATTCGCGATCAGGCCTTTCTCTTTCAGGAGCTGGGCACTGAACGCCGCCTCACCCTCGGTGTACGGCGAGAACGACACGTCCTGCGAGACGACGTCGACAATGGCGGCATTCGCAGCATCCGGCGCGGTGATGTAGTCGGCCGTGGCCTGCTGAATAATCGGAACCAGCTTGCTCAAGCACGGCGAGAGTGTCTCGACCTTGTCGGCTCGGACGGAAACATTGGAGGCATAGATGTCGAAACCCGAATCTTTCAGCAGGTCATAGGAAACCGGCTTGTCCCATGCCGGCGTCTCCTTCTCGTACGTGTACGGTTCCGAATTCGCGAATCCTTGCTGAGCAATCGTCGGGTCACCGACAAATCGCGAGGGAGCTCCGTCGTAGCTCGTGTCGAGCTGGGACTGCTTCAGTAGTCCCTTTGCCACGAGCCACTGTGGGAAAAGCTGCTCCTTGGAAACGACGACACTCGCGTCGGACTTACCGATATCGGCAACACTCGTCCAGTCCGGATGAGACTCTTTGTCCCACATGAGGATTGCCGGACTGTATTTGAGCAGTGGAGTAACGGCCACGACGGGCTGACTTGCTGCTGCCGCAATCACCTGATCGCCGTGCACAAGTCCGAGGGTGATCGAATCGTCGACGTACATCTGGGAGCTCACGGACTGGAACCCGATTGCCGGTCCCCCGGCTCGCAAGGTCAGGTCGACTCCGGTGTCCTTCCCTCCCGCAACGAGAGTTCCACTGACCGACTTGTCATCGGTGTCGACCGAGTACCCGGGACCCAGCATCTCGAACAGTGCTCCCATGTCCGACTGTGGCTGCCATTGAAGTTGAACCACAACGTTTTCCGGACAGAGCCCCGCCAGGTTCTGAGCCTCGGCGGCGGGTTCGAGCGATTCGGCTGTGGCCGTTTCGGCTTCACTGGAGCTGCAAGCAGTCAATCCGATGGCCGCACACATGGCCAGTGCCACGCCGGCCACTCCCACACTCTTGCGATTGGAATACACCTTGCGATTCGAATACACAGCGTCTCCTTCGTGAAAACAAATGGGATGGGGGCGAACCAAGAAGGGTGATCCGATGAGCACACTCTGCAGCACTTGGATTACATGCAATCGCCTGGTTGTTTCCATCAGGTAACGCAGGCCACGATTCTCTCCTTACCTGCAATGTCACCTCACATTTACATTCAGCAATCTCGATGACATACATGCAATCCAAGATATGTCGTAGATCTTGAAGAACTTTTGCATGCATTATTGAACCGGAGGCTCAGATGGAACTCGCGAACACGATGCAGGATGTCGACGCTCGCAAACTCACCGCGCCGATGCAGATGGTCTTTTCCGACGTCGTCAAGAAGTTCGACACCGGCACAGTTGCGCTGGACGGCATCGATCTGGACGTGGAGCGGGGAGAGTTTGTCGTCGTGGTCGGACCCTCCGGCTGTGGCAAGTCGACTTTGTTGCGCATGGCGGCCGGCCTCGAACGACCGACGAGCGGTGCCGTTGCCCTCGACACCGAATCAGTAGGCTTCATCTTCCAGGAGCCGACTCTCCTCCCCTGGCGGAATGTGCAGGCCAACGTCGAATTGTCAGCCGAACTCGGTGGCGGCGACAAAGCAGCGCGAAAGTTGCGCGCCGACGAGGCAATCCGCGCGGTAGGCCTTGCGGACTTTGCACAGCAACTGCCCAATGCGTTGTCCGGCGGAATGAAGATGCGTGTGTCGTTGGCTCGCGCCCTCACGCTCGCACCTGCTGTGATGCTCCTCGACGAACCTTTCGGCGCACTCGACGAGATGACCCGCCTGGAGATGCAGGTAGAGCTTCAAAGGTTGTATACCGACAAAGGATTCACCTCGATGTTCATCACGCACTCGGTATCCGAGGCCGTGTACCTCGCAAGCAAGGTGGTTGTGATGACCGCCAGGCCCGGACGAATACATTCAATCGTCGACATCGATTTCCCTTACCCACGTAGCCCGGAACTGCGCTACGACGCCCGCTACACCGAATACGTCGCCGATATCTCGGCCAGTTTGCACGGGAGCCTACGATGACCGAAGTTCTTGCAGTTGGGCGAGGCAACACCACACGCACGACCGCGGTTCGCTCTGATTCTGCGCCCACCATACAAGCAGAGGCACAGACCGGACGGAACTCGCGAATGAGAGCGCTCGGTGCCCTCGTCCTCTATCCGCTGCTCTCCCTTGCCGGCGCGGTCGCTGCCTGGTCGATCGTAAGCTACCTCGTCCTCTCCCCTGAACGTCGGTTTCTCCTCCCGCCACCGAGTCAGGTGCTGACCAAGTCACTGCTCGACTGGAAACACCTCTCTCCCATGCTCGAAGCCCTCGCCGTGACGGCGCAGGTTGCGCTGGTCGGCTTCGTCGTCGCTGTGGCAGTCGGCGTCGGAACCGGCGTGTTGATGAGCCAAGCCAAGTGGATCGAGCGGATCGTCTATCCGTACGCCGTTGTGCTGCAAGTCATTCCCATCCTCGCCATCGTGCCCCTCATCGGCCTCTGGTTCGGCTACGGCATGACCGCTCGTACTCTGGTGTGTGTTCTCATCGCAGCCTTCCCGATCATCACCAACACACACTTCGGATTGCAGTCGGTCGATCGCGGATTGCACGAACTCTTCACCCTCGGACGAGCGTCGCGTTGGGATCGACTGGTGAAACTCGAACTGCGAGCGGCAATGCCGGCCATTCTCACCGGTATCCGTACCGCATCCGGCCTTGTTGTCGTCGGCGCCATCATCGGCGACATGTTCTTCGCCAAAGGACAACCCGGGATCGGAACTCTGCTCGACGTCTACCGAAGCCGCCTTCAGTCCGAGGACCTGATCGCCGCGATCGTGATCGCGTCGGTGTTCGGCGTCCTCGTCTTCTCTGCCTTTGGATTCCTCTCACGTGTGCTCGTCGGCAAGTGGCACACGTCCGGCCGCAAGGACTTTAAATGACCTTCGAACTTCCCGCCTTCGAAATCCCCACCATCGACATCAGCCCGTATCGTCGCGGCGAGCCAACTCTTGCGAACGCCACCAACAGCACTGCCTGTGCTGAGGTCGCAGCTCAACTCGATCGCGCGTGCCGGGACGTCGGCTTCATACAGATTGTCGGGCACAATATTCCACGATCAGCGACCGAGGGGTTGGCCGACGCTCTCGACGAGTTCTTTGCTCTCCCACTTGCGGTGAAAAACGACTATCGCCGCTCCTCGTCCGAGAACCGTGGTTACTCACCACCGAAGTCGGAATCACTCAGTATGAGCCTGGGCGTCGCGTCTGCGAACCAGATGAACGACTTCTACGAAGCGATAGTCGTCGGTACAGAGGTGAGCGACTATCCGGGCGTCGACCTACCCGAGGCCAGCTACGCCGACAACACCTGGCCCGACGCTGCGCCCGGCTTCCGACCGGCAATCGAAGAGTATTTCCGCCAGGCACAGAGTTTGGCACGAATCCTGATGTGCGCCTTCACCGACGCCCTCGGATTGCAGCCCGGGTACTTCGATTCGATGCTCGACCACTCGATCGACGCGATGAAGATGAACAACTACGCACTTCCCGAGGGCGAGATCCGGATCTCCGGCGACATGACGGGAATGGGCGCTCACACCGACTTCGGAATCTTGACCATCCTGTGGGCAGATCAGGTTCCGGGCCTACAAGTTCTGAGTACCGACGGCGTGTGGCACGACGTCCAACCTGCCGACGGCGCACTCTTGATCAACCTCGGTGACGCGATGGCGCGCTGGACGAACGACCGATGGCGCTCGACAGTGCACCGAGTCGACCCGCCGATCGTCGACGGCCAGATCATCCGACGTCGCTCTGCCGCATTCTTTTTCGACGGAAACTACGACGCGGTCATCGAAGCACTGCCAGGAACTCTCGCACCGGGCGAAGTGGGATACCCGCCGATCACGATCGCTGAGAACATCGCGGCCAAGGTGGCCGGACTGAAAGGCACGACGGCGCCCGAGGTCGACCGTCGCAGCGCTGACCGGGTGCGCGCCGCCGGGTGACGGTGCCGGGTAGCGCTCCCGGGTACCGTCGATATCGTGCAGGATCGAAGTGAGGACAAGATGACCACCACCGAACGAGCTTTGCTCACCGAGTCCGTGCACGAGACACTTCGCGAACTGATCTTTTCGGGAGAGCTGGCGCCGGGGACACCACTGAGTGTTCCCGCGCTGGCAAGCAAACTCAATGTCAGTCGCACGCCGGTCCGCGAGGCCGTGCAGCAGTTGATCTACGAGGGCATCGCCGTCCACACCCGAAATGCGGGTGCAAAAGTCGATTCGCTGGACGCGGAGTCGCTGCGCGCTGTTTTCGAGGTGCGTGAGGTACTCGACGGTCTCGCAGCGTTCAACGCGACGGCGAATGCCACTCACGAAACCGTGGCGCAGCTCAGCAAGATGGTGCAGGTGCAACGCGAACTTCTCGAGAGCCCGCCGGATCAGCGTCGGGATTCGAAGCTGGACCTCGAGTTCCACACGTTGATTCGTGAGACGGCATGCAATCACCCACTCAGTGAAGCCCTACACCGTCTGGATGGGCAGTCACATCTCTACCGTTCGGACATGTGGAGCCTCGAGCTCAATCGCCGGATTGCTGTCACCGAGCACGCTCGTATAGTCGCGGCCATCGAATCGGGTGACGCCTTGGGAGCGAGAACAGCCGCGAGCGCGCACGTAGCCGGGCTACTCGTCCGAACGACCCGAGTCTGATGCCGAGACCCTGAAACGCGGACCTGAATCACGGACCCCGAAGCGCTACCGGAAGGACGGGAACAACGTGTCCGGCCACGTGATGTCGCCGTCGTTCTCGTCCACGAAAGTGCCGACACAGTCGCGCTCCAACGCGCTGATCGCTCCCGAGATCACCTCGGGGTGCTCGAGCTCGGTCAGGTGGTCTGCTCCGGTTCCGGAACCGGGAACGCCATCGACGTACACCCGGCACTGGCCCCCGTCCAGCCGACCGTCCGCCCACTCGCCCGAGCTCTGCACCACCGAATAGTAGGCAGGATCAGGAGTGTCCTCTCCGGCATTGAGCTTGGTGAGAACTTCGGAGAACATGCAGGTGTCGTAGCCGTCGGCGGGGCCCTGCACGCAGCCACCGGGGCTGCCGTACTGCGGAGCGCCAATAGCGACGTATGAATCCACGATGTCCGAGCCACCGAAGAATTTCGCGTAATACCGGGCGCTCAGTCCGCCCGCACTGTGCGCGACTACGCCGACGTATGCGGCGTCAGCAGCGTAGGTGCGAATCGACTCGGCGATCAGTTCGGCATCTTCGGCAATCGTTTTGCCGGGTGCATCGACGAAATGCGTCTCGTAGCCCGCATCCTGCAGTGCCTCGTCGAGGGCGCGGTAAGGCGCTTGATGGGCTTCACCTGAGCTGTAGAGCTGCTGGCCCGGAACGATGAAGACCACGCGCTTCCCCGTCTCGACCCATCCACCGGCTGCAGCATTGCTCGCAGAGAGCACCGACGCCGCAATCGCCAGAAAAGCGGTGACGACCGATAACAGGGGCACCTTCGAGAATCGCACGTCGCAACCCTACGACGGCCGCACGCAAAAAAGGACCGCCGCACTGGAATTCAGTACGGCGGTCCTTTTCTAGTAGCGGGGACAGGATTTGAACCTGCGACCTCTGGGTTATGAGCCCAGCGAGCTACCGAGCTGCTCCACCCCGCGATGCATGGACAAAGTTACACGAGCGGATGAACGGAACGCAAATCGCCTGCGCTGGAGTGAAATACACGCCTGAAAGTCGCAAATCCGAGTGACTGGCTTCACAAAATGCCCGTGAGCATCGACACATAACAGGCATGTAACGAACGTACCTCGAAACCGCATCGGAAAGGCTCTACCAGCATAAACACCGAAGTTCGCCGGCGAGAGCAGACCAGAAGGTCCGGAAATTTGCGAATCGACCCTCGTTCAGCGCTCCCGTACGGTCGGTCCCGGCCCGAATCAACCGGGCGAACGCCGACCCGCCGCTGCTCGACTCTGCCCCGCGGGATCGGAACCCCCGAAACCTTCGAGGGGCAGAGACACGGAGAGACAAGCGCCCGGGAAAGCCAGCACCACCGCCGACCCGCAGGCCCGCCGATGTCAGCAAGCGCGGAGAGGATTTACCCCGACATGACGTACACCAGCATCAGCAAGCGTGCACTCGGCACATTGGCAGTAGCCGGCGCACTTGTCGCAGTGCCCCTCACCATCAGCACCGGCACCGCTTCCGCAGCCACCCACAACTGGGACGGCGTCGCACAGTGCGAGAGCGGTGGCGACTGGAACATCAACACCGGCAACGGCTACTACGGCGGCCTGCAGTTCTCGCAGAGCACCTGGACCGCCAACGGCGGCAGCGGCTCGCCCGCCAACGCTTCCAAGGAAGAGCAGATCCGCGTCGCCGAGAACACCCTGCAGAGCCAGGGCCCCGGCGCATGGCCCGTCTGCGGCCAGCGTCTGACCGTCGCGAGCGAGCCCGCAGTCGAAGAAGCTCCCGCAGCAGCACCGGCTCCCGTCGCCGAGGCACCCGCAGTTGCACCCGCCCTCGAGATCCCGGCCGAGCTCAAGCCCGCCGCACAGCAGGCCTACGACACCGCTCGTGACCTAGCCGGCCAGTACGGCTTCGCAGCACAGTTCCAGCAGCTCTCCGATGCCAACGCACCGATCGTTGCAGCACTGCGCTGATTCAGCTCGCACAGTTTCACCTGAGCACACAAGAAGGCCCACCATCCGAACGGATGGTGGGCCTTCTGCTGTTCACGAACTGACGCTGCTTACCTCGGCAGCGCCTGGTACGCGTCAACAGCCTTCTGCAGGCGGTCGAGCGCAGCACCGTAGCTGGTGAAGTCACCGCTCTGTTGCGCCGACTTCAATGCCGCCATTGCCGAATTGACCTCGGCGAGTGCCTTCGTGACGTCGTCCGAAGAAGCCGGCGGGGCCGGTGCCGTCGGAGTTGTCGGCGTTTCCGGTTGCGCTCCGGTATCCGGATCGGGTGCCGGCTGGGTGACCGTCGCTGCCGAACCCGCGCCCGGCCAAATCTGACTGATCGCCTCGGAGACGGTCGGTGCATAACCGATCCGAATGCCGTTGGTGTCGCTGAAGCTCACCAGCACACGCGCCAACTGAGGGAACGCGTTCTGCGAGTTTCGCTGCGAATACAAGGGCTCGACGTAGAGGATTCCGCCCTCGGCAATCGGCAGAGTCAGCAGGTTTCCGTACTGAATCTTGTTCGACTGCTTGAGCAGTGACACTTCCGAAGCAACACGCGAATCCGACGTCATCGCAGACTGAGCCTGCTGTGGACCCTGAGTCTGCGTATCGGTTGGCAACTGCAGCACCGTGAACTTGCCGTAGTTCTCCTTGTCGTTCGCCACCGAAATGTAGGCCGACAGCAACTCACGACTGAACCCGACCATCGGACTGGTCAGACGGAAATCCGCCTTCGCGGTGTCCTTGTCGCCCACCAGCACGTAGTACGGCGGCTGGTTGGCGGTCGTGTCGATCGTCGGATCGCTCGGAACCGACCAGAACGCGTTGTTGGTGAAGAACTCACTCGGATCGTCGACGTGGTACTTCGCCAGCATCTCGCGCTGGACCTTGAACATGTCTTCCGGGTACCGGAAGTGCGCCTGCAGGTCGTCCGAAATTTCGCTCTTCGGCTTGACCGTGTCCGGGAAGACCCCCATCCACGCCTTCAGAACCGGATCCTGCTCGTCGACCTGGTACAGCGTGACGGTGCCGTCGTAGGCATCGACCGTGGCCTTCACGGAGTTGCGGATGTAGGAGAACTCCTGGCGCGGAATGAGGCGCCCGGTCGTCTGGTCGATACTGTCCTCGACCAAACCGTCGAGCGAACTGCGCTGCGCGTACGGGTAGTCCTGGGCTGTGGTGTAGCCGTCGATAATCCACTGCATCTTGCCGTCGACCACTGCGGGGTAAGCAGCGCCGTCAGTCGTCAGCCAAGGCGCGACCTCCTCGACCCTTTCCTTCGGATCACGCTTGAAGATGATCTTGGAGTTCGAGCCGATTGCACTCGAGAACAGGATATTGCGCTCGGTGTACTTCGCCGCGAATGCAAGACGGTTGAACCAGTTGCCGATCGAAACGCCACCCGAGCCTGTGTAGGTGTACTTCGAGGTGTCGGTGTCGTACTCCCGCGGTCCCTCACCGTCGACGGAACCGACGATCGAGTAATCGGCGTCCGACTGACTGATCACCTCGCCGTAGTACGAACGAGGATTGTCCACCTTGAGGTTCTCGTTCTCGGGTGTGGTCGTCAGGTCGCTCACCGAGTAGATCGGGTAACCACCGGTGTTGTTCTGACTGTCGCCCTGCACGGCCGTGACTTCGTTTGCCTGGGCCGCGACGAAGCCGTTGCCATGCGTGTAGACCGTGTGCTTGTTGATCCAGTCCGTCTGGTTCCCGGAAAGGTTGTTCGGCGACAGCTCACGCGCGGCGACAACGAAGTCGCGCAACTGTCCGTCTTGTTCGTAACGGTCGACGTTGAGCGTCTGCGGGAACCCGTAGAAGTTCTTGAGCTGACGCTGAGCGGTGAACGTCGGCGACAGGATCGTCGGATCCAACAATCGCGTGTTCGCGATCGTGGTCCGGTCGGCCGGAACATCCTGGGGCTGCTTGGTGCCGATGCCCGGATAGTCGACGTAGTCGACGTTCTCTTCGGTGATCCCGTACGCCTGACGAGTCGCTTCGATGTTCCGCTCGATGTACGTGCTCTCCTTCTGCGCCGCATTGGGCTTGACGGAGAACTGCTCGACGATCATCGGGTAGACCGCACCGACAAGCACCGACGAGAGAACCAGGAGAGCGACTGCCATGGCCGGTATCCGAAGATCCCGCGTGAAGATCGACGCGAAGAACGCCAAGGCGCAGATGACGGCGATGGACAACAGAATGAGCTTCGCCGGCAGCACCGCATTGATGTCGGTGAAGCCCGGACCGGTGAACGTCGGTTCCTTACGACTGCTCGACATCAACGAGTAACGATCGAACCAGTACGCAACCGCCTTGAGGAGCACGAAGGTTCCGGCGATAACAGCGAGTTGAATACGAGCGGCAGTGGTGAATGTCCCAGCGCGCCCGGCCAATTTGATACCACCGAAAACGTAGTGGGTGATCAGATTTGCCACGAATGCCAGCAGGATCGAGACGAACAACCAGTTCAGAACGAAACGGTAGAACGGCAGATCGAAGGTGTAGAAGCCGACGTCCAGATTGAACTGGGGATCGGTGATGCCGAACTGCTGACCGTTGAGGAACAATTGGATGGTGACCCAGTTGGCCTGCGCGATGAGACCGGACAGGATGCCGATCGCTACCGGAATGATCACGCCGAACAGACGAAGTCGCGACATGACGGTGGTGCGGTAGCGCGCGATCGGATCATTGGGTCCGGAGACCGGGACGAACACCGGACGTGCACGGTACGCGAGAAGCATCGCGAGCCACACGATGGCTCCGACGACAATTCCGACAACGAGGAAGAGAACGAATCGCGTCAGCAGAACCTTGGTGAACACACCACGGAAGCCGACTTCGCCGAACCACAACCAGTCCGTGTACATGCCGATCAGTCGCGGCCCCACGAGCAGCAAGGCCGCCACAACGACAGCCACCACCAACAAGATTCGACTGCGTCTGGACAGAGAGGGTAAACCTGCGGGGGGCCGCATGCCCACGTGCCACGCTCCAAGATTTGGCGACGCCGTGGCGTCGCAACCGATTGCATCGATCACTGCGGCCACGCCCGAGTGGACTTGGCCGTTTCCGACCACTCTACGTAACAACGGTCACGGGTTGACAACACGGAGAGCGGGAAGCCAGGCAGAAGGTGCGAGGATGAACGTGTGAGTGAAGAGAATATGAGCAGATCACCGAGTGCCCTCGCCCGGTGCGTTCATGAAGTAGTCGACCACATCGACGCCGAAGGCTGGGATCAACCGCCGAAGCTGTACGCGTTGGTACCCACCGAAATGCTCGCCGCAGCCGAACCCGGACTGCTGGACCAACTCGCCGAGGGTGCCGAATACACACCGATCGAGCAGGAATCGCTCCCCGAGGACATCATCGGCGGTTCACGGGCACTCGACGAGTTCCTGGCAACGACGCATTGGCCCGAGTCTGTGCAGGGTTGCATCCTGGTGCAGGAAATCGTCGTCCTACCGCCCGAGGCGGAATCGGATCTCGACCACGCCACAGCGCCGGTGTTGACCGATCAGCACGCGGCGGACGAGGTCGCTCGACTGACTGCCAACGCGCATCCCGATCGACGCGAAGCTCGACTGTTCGTCGGCGTGCTGCGTGACGGTCCGTCGCTGTCGCTGTTGCAAATGCGTCCCGACGAGGATGCGGATCCGTACGGCGACCTGGAACTGCTCACCTACGACGGTCTCGCGCCTCACCTCGTGCACGCGCTGTACGCGACGCTCGACGAGGTCGAAGAAGACTGACAGAGACTGCTTTCAGCAGCGGGGCGCGTCGCCGCCGGTGTTGAGGCTCTCCAGTGAGTCCACTGCGCCGGGCAGGTTGTCGACCTTGACGAGTCGAAGCCCGTCCGGCGCATTCTGTTTCGCCTCGTCACAATTCTGGGCCGGCACGAGGAACGTCTCCGCACCTGCTTCGGACGCGGCGATCAACTTGTACCTGATACCGCCGATCGGACCCACTTCACCGGCGGAGTCGATAGTGCCCGTTCCGGCCACGAACTTTCCGCCGTTGAGCTCCCCCGGAGTCAGTTTGTCCACCAAGGCCAGCGTGAACATCAGTCCGGCAGAAGGCCCACCGATGTCGGCGAGGTTGAACTGCACAGTGAAGGGGACGTCCGGGACCTCGTTGGGCGTGACGCCGAGGTAACCCGATTCGGGCTTGTTGGGCCGCGCCCCGACGGTGACCGGCACAACGGTCTCCACGCCCGCGCGAATGACGGTGACGTTGATCGGAGTGCCGGGAGCAATCGCCCCGACCGTGTCCTGAACGCCGCTGATCGTGGTGACCGGAGTGTCACCGATCTTGACCAGGACATCACCTTCTTGCAGCGCACCCGCAGCGGGACCATCGGGGGTCACCTTCGAAACAGTCAGTGCCACCGGCTTGCCGAGAAAGTGGAGTGCGGCCAACTCGGCACTGTCCTCGGACTGCTGGAAGTCGGCGGTGTTGGCCTGCTGGATCTCTTCCTTCGACTTCTCGGGCGGATAGATCTCCGAGCGCGGGACGAGTCCGTTGCTGCCACTCGCCCACAGTCCGAATGCCTCGAAGATGTTGAGGCCGTCGCGAACAGACACCGTTGTCATGTTGAGGTTGCCGTCGGTGGGATCGACCTCGGCCCCCTGGATGTCGACAACGGGCTTACCGTCGACGTCGCCGAGCGTGTTGAAGGTGGGGCCCGGACCGAGCGCGACATAAGGAACAGTGACCATTGTTCCGACGACTCCCAACACGACGATGGGTGCGAGTGCGGCCAAGAGCGTCACTATCCGTCGATTCACCTGATCCAGAGTAAAGCGCGAAGGCGCCGGAGCACCGATCGCACCGCCTGAGCGCCGTGCGTGTTCGCCGTCAGCGTGACTCGGAGGGCGACTCCGACCGCTCGAGCCTTGTACCGTTGAGGTATGAGCAATATGCCGTTCGGCTTCTCCAACTCCGACGACGATCCCGATCGCGACAAGAACGCGGCGGGTGGCAATCCGTTCGGGGGTGGTGACATGCCGTTCGGGTTCGGCGCGGGCGGTGAGGGATTCGATCCGGCTCAACTCGGCCAGATGCTCACCCAGTTCGGTCAGATGCTGAGCGGAATGGGCTCGTCGATGGGCCAGGGCGGTTCGTCCGGCCCGGTGAACTACGACATCGCCAAGAAGCTGGCACGCCAACAGATCGGATCGGTCACACCGATCACCGAGGGCAACGTCAAGGCGATCGCCGACGCAGCGCATCTGGCAGAGATGTGGCTGGACGCCGCGACAACGCTCCCCGCCGGAGCGAGCCGCACCCTCGCCTGGACTCCGAACGACTGGCTCGACAACACGATCGACACGTGGAAGCGACTCTGTGATCCGGTAGCCGAGAAGGTAGCTGGCATGTGGGTCCAGGGACTTCCTGCCGAAGCGCAGCAGATGGCGGGCCCGATGCTGGGCATGCTCGGCCAGATGGGCGGACTCGCGTTCGGCTCGCAATTGGGCCAGGCACTTGGCCAACTGTCCACCGAGGTGCTCTCCTCCACGGACATCGGCTTGCCCCTCGGACCCGAAGGCACCGCGGCCCTCCTCCCCGCTGCGGTTCAGGCTTTCAGTGAGGGTCTCGAACAGCCGCATCAGGAAGTTCTCGTGTTCCTCGCCGCGCGGGAAGCAGCTCATCAGCGCCTCTACAGTCACGTTCCGTGGCTGCGCCAGCGCGTCCTCGCGACAGTCGAGGAGTACGCCCGCGGGATCACGATGGACTTCTCGGCGATGGAAGAATTCGCCAAGGACCTCGACCCGTCTGCTCTCACCGATCCGAGCAAGCTCGAAGCGCTGATGCAGCAGGGCACGTTCGAGCCGCAGAACACACCGGAGCAGAAGGCCGCTCTCGAGCGTCTCGAGACACTGCTTGCGCTGGTCGAGGGTTGGGTGGAGACGGTTGTCACCGCCGCACTCGGCGAGCGACTGCCCGGTGTCGCCGCGATGAGCGAGACGCTGCGGCGTCGCCGTGCCACCGGTGGACCGGCCGAACAGACCTTTGCGACGCTCGTCGGACTGGAACTTCGTCCTCGTAAGGTCCGTGAAGCGGCCGGATTGTGGCAGAAGCTCACTGCGGAAGCCGGTATGGATACTCGTGACGGCGTCTGGTCACATCCCGACCTCATGCCCGATTCGAGCGATCTCGACGCACCGGACGGATTTGTCGCCCGTGTCCTCGGCGGCGGCGAAGCCGGCAATTTCGACGACCCGATCGCCCAGCTCGAAGCCGTCGAGGCAAAAGAGCGTGCGGCTGAGGCAGCGATGGACAAGACCCGTGAGGACGACGAAGAGAAGTAATTCCTTCTCGATACATTTTCGCAGTTCAGCCAAGCTGACGGCCTGTGGATAACTGCCGCTGAAGGGGACTCGCCGGCCGCGCGTCATGCCAGCATCGAGCGATGACCGGTGACACGCAGAACAGCGCGATACACGACAGCACGACCCAGAACACACAGCGATCCGTGGGACCCCGATGGGATCCGCGGATCGCTGTTCTGTCACGCCCGGACGGTCGGCTGCAGCTGGGATGGACACCCGGACGCGCCGTCCTGCTGACGCTGCCTGTCGGGGTCGATGCGCGGGCGGTGAAGTCGATCCTTCGCACGATGGACGGCTCGAGATCCCGCGCCACCATCCTCTGGGAAGCGTCGAAGCGCGGGATTTCGACGTCGGTGACGGAGGCGTTGCTCGAGCAACTCGCCGATTCCGGATTCGTCCGCACTGCCGGCACAAGCGCCGCGTCCGTCCGGATCCACGGCGCCGGCCCGCTCTCGGACGCCGTCGACCGCGCCCTCGTCACCGGCGGGATCACCACGCGACGTTCGCGCGGGTATCGCAATACCGACGTCGTGCGCACGTGGAACGAACAACTGGTGGTCTTGGCCGACGACGTCGTCACAGATCCTCGCTTGGTCAGCGATCTCGTTCGATGCGGACTCCCCCACCTTTCCGTCCGCATCCGGGACGGCAACGGTGTGGTCGGCCCTCTAGTCCTGCCGGGTCAGTCGAGTTGCCTGCGGTGCGCCGACATCATCCGATCCGAACTCGACCCTCATTGGCTTCATCTGTCCGCACAGCTACTCGGCAGCGCGGGCCACGCGGAATCGGCGATGATCCACGCAAGTGTCGCGCTGGCACTGGCCGAGATCGACGCGGCTCTCGGTGTGGTGGACCGGCGCGGTGCTTCATCCGCAGCCAGTCTGTCGTCGACGCTCGAGATCGCGCTCCGTCCGTATCGAATCACAACGAGGCGCTGGCCTCGGCAAATATCCTGCAGTTGCCAATACCTGGCACCTGTTTCGGGCAAAGGACGCCCCAGTCAGACATGATGGTGTGGTGTCCGAGATCCCACGTAAGAGTTCTGCCCGTACTGCCAAACTCGCGAGCATCCCCCTGGGGATGGCCGGTCGCGCCGCCATGGGCTTCGGACGCAAGCTCGCCGGCGGCGACAAAGGAGAGATCGACGCACAGTTGAGCGCGAAGGCTGCCGAGCAATTGTTCGCGGTGCTGGGCGAACTCAAGGGCGGCGCGATGAAGCTGGGGCAAGCGCTCAGCGTCATGGAGGCGGCTATTCCGGAGGAATTCGCGGAACCGTACCGCGAGTCGCTGAACAAGCTCCAGGCCGCTGCCCCGCCGCTGCCGACCAAGCAAGTACACAAGATGCTCGACCAGCAACTCGGAACCAAGTGGCGCGATCGATTCCAGTCGTTCGACGACGAACCGACCGCGTCGGCAAGCATCGGGCAGGTTCACCGAGCCGTCTGGGCGGACGGCCGTGACGTAGCCGTGAAAGTTCAGTACCCCGGCGCCGACGAAGCTCTTCGCGCCGATCTCAAGACCTTGGGCAGATTTGCCGGCCTGTTCGGTTCGGTCATGCCCGGTGTCGACGTGCGACCTGTGATCGAGGAGTTCACCGCCCGCACGGAGGAAGAACTCGACTATCGGATCGAGGCGAACAATCAGCGAGCGTTCGCGAAAGAATTCGACGGGGATCCGCAGTTCGTGATCCCGCACGTCGTTGCGAGCGCGCCGAAAGTAGTCGTGACCGAATGGATGACGGCAACCCCGTTGACCAGAATCATCGAGAGTGGAACGCCGGATCAGCGCAATGCTGCCGGTGCGCTACTCGCCGAGTTCCACTTCGCGTCTCCGGCACGCGTCGGCTTGCTCCACTGTGATCCGCACCCCGGCAACTTCATGCTTCTCGAGGACGGCCGACTCGGCGTCATCGACTTCGGTGCTGCAGCGCCGTTCCCGAACGGACTGCCACGGGTTCTCGGGTCGATGGTGCGCTTGGCGGTCGAGGAACAATTCGACGAGTTGACGGAGTTGTTGCGCGCCAACGGTTTCGTGATTCCCGGGCGCACGGTGACCGACAAGGAGATCGCAGATTACCTGCGCCCGTTCACCGACCCGATCCAGACCGAGTCATTTCACTTCACTCGGTCCTGGCTGCAAAAGGCCGCCGGAACCGCCACTGACTTCAACAGTGCGCAATTTCGAACGGCCCGTGCACTCAACCTTCCGGCCGAGTATTTGATGATCTTCCGTGTTCTTCTCGGTTCGGTCGGCATATGCGCCCAGTTGGACGCATATGCCCCGTACATGGAAATCCTGACTCGTTGGTTGCCAGGGTTCGCGGAGCCGGTTCTGGATGAAACCAGCTCCGCCGAATAGAGCTCTCACGCGCACACGAGTTGCTTGCGTGGGCGCCCCCTCGGCCTCTTGCGCGCTATGACGGCCCCCTGATCGAGGATCTCGCCTCCCCACACCCCCCAGGGCTCGGCGCGGTCGAGAGCCGCACTGAGACAACGGGAACGGATGGGGCACTGCGCGCACAGTGCCTTGGCCTGCTCGAGTTCGGCAGGAGCTTCGGCGAACCAGAGATCGGGGTTGGATGCCCGGCACGGCAGGTCGCGGCGGGTGGAGGCGACCTCGATGAATGTCACTGCAGCCGAAGTGACGTCGGTGGATGTTGCTGCAGTGGTGGAGTTTTCGGATTCCACGCGGATTGTCTGGGCAGACAACTCGGTCTCCTAGTGCTCGGATGCGAAACTGTGTCGCACGATATGGGTTCGATGGGTGCGAACCTGAGCCGAGTCGGAAACCAGATCAAGAGGGGTATCCAACACAAAGGCCACGGTCCGCAGGGGCTGCGGGTCCGTGGCCGTAAGTGAACGGATGTGTCCTACCGAGAAATACCTCGATGGCTTAAGAACACGGACTCGACAGCTGCTTTCTTTGCTGCTGCTTGAGGGCGCAGGCGGAACGCATGCTGCGCCCATCCCGCTGCACGCGGCAGCATGGGGGCGGCAACAGCGAACTTTGCGCTTGCGCACGCTTCGTAAGAGATCAAGTTCGTCATTTATTTGCCACCTCCATTTCGTGTCGGTCCGGATAGTTTCTGCGCACAGGTTGCCCCGTACCACTGAAAACCAGAGTAGAGAATCTCTCGAATCTGCACAACCTATTTTTGACCTGCGGTTATGTAACTCACGGTTGTCGATTCAGATGTGTTGTCAGATATCGAGTGTTGCCGCTCGCAGTTCACCGCGAATGACAGCAAGTACGTCTTCGCCGAAATTGTCGAGTTTCTTCGGCCCGATTCCGGGAATCGAGACCAGTCCACGATTGTCTTGTGGTCGTTGTTCGGCAATAGCCATCAGTGTGTTGTCACTGAAGACGACATAGGCCGGAACTTTGAGTTCACGGGATTTGTCCAGACGCCAGGCCTTGAGATGTTCGAGCAATTCCAGGTCGACATTGGACGGGCACTTCTCGCAGCGTCCGAGCATTGTCGCCGACGTCCCGATCAGCGGTTTACCGCACACGCGGCAGCGCGGACGCTTCTTGTTTCCCGACGACGGCGCGGCGACGCGCGAGGCAGGCGAGTCCTCCGGGATGAGTCCGTTGAGGAACCTCGACCGGCGACGGGACTTGCGTCCACCCTCGTTGCGGGCCAGCGCCCACGACAGCTGCAGATGCTCACGAGCGCGGGTCACCCCCACGTAGAGAAGTCGACGCTCCTCCTCCACCGCGACGTCGTCGGCGCCCGAATTGGCGTCGCCGAGAACGTGTTGGATCGGCAGGGTGCCGTCGTTGAGGCCGACCAGGAACACCGCATCCCATTCGAGTCCCTTGGCCGCGTGGAGCGAAGCCAGCGTCACGCCCTGCACTGTCGGTGGGTGCCGCGCCTCGGCTCGGGCCGTGAGCTCTTGCAGGAGCCCGGTGAGCGTGAGTTCGGGTTCGTGGACGAGTTGTTCTTCGGTCAGCGCCACGAGAGCCGAGAGCGACGCCCAGCGTTCGCGTGCCTGCGTACCCGAAGGCTCCTCGTTGGTCAGGCCGAGCGGAGCGAGTACGGCGCGAACGAGTGAGACCAGCGCTTCGCCGTTGTCTGCACCTTCGGGGAGGTCGTCGCGTCCGGCAGCCTGGCGCAGCGCCGCCACTGCCTGACGGACCTCGGTACGGGTGAAGAAGCCCTCTCCACCGCGCACCTGGAACGGGATGCCGAGCTTGGTGAGCGCCTGCTCGTGCGCCTCGGACTGGGCATTGATCCGGTACAGAACAGCGATCTCGGCGGCGGGGGTGCCTGCCGCGATCAGCCGTTTGATCGCCCGCGCAACGCCGAGCGCCTCGGCCGGCTCGTCGTCGAACTCCATGAACTCCGGCTCGGGTCCCGGTGCGCGCTGCCCGATCAGCTGCAGACGCGTCCCGGCGATCCGCCCGCGCGCCGCACCGATCACGCGGTTCGCCAACGACACGACCTCAGGTGTGGAGCGGTAGTCACGTTCGAGCCGGACGACAGTCGCCTCGGGGAACTTGCGGGAGAAGTCCAACAGATAGTTCGGGGTGGCGCCGGTGAAGGAGTAGATGGTCTGATTCGCATCGCCCACCACGGTCAGGTCGTCGCGGTCCCCCAGCCAGGCGTCGAGCACACGCTGCTGGAGCGGCGTGACGTCCTGATACTCGTCCACGACGAAGCAGCGATACCGCTCGCGGAACTCGTCGGCGACCGTCGAATGCTCTTCGAGAGCTGCCGCTGTGTGAAGTAGGAGATCGTCGAAGTCCAGGAGCATGCCGTCCTGGCCGCGCGCCTTCAGCTCTTCGTATGCCGCATAAACCTGGGCCACCTTGGTGGCGTCGACCGGTGCCTCACGGCGAATCTTGGCGATCGCTCGTGGGTAGTCCTCCGGCGCGATCAGCGAAGCCTTCGACCATTCGATTTCGCTGGCGAGGTCCCGGACGCTTTCCGTGCTGGTGGACAATCCCACCCGAGCTGCGGCGCTACTGACAACTGCGAACTTTCGGTCGAGCAGACGCCAGGGCGTGTCACCGACAACCTGCGGCCAGAAGTACTTCAGTTGCCGGAGAGCAGCGGCGTGAAAGGTTCGAGCCTGGACCTGCGGCCCACTCCCGCCGACGCCCAGCTCACGGAGACGCCCACGCATTTCCCCGGCCGCACGAGCTGTGAATGTCACCGCAAGTACCTGACCGGCCGACACATGGCCGTCGGCAACCAGATGAGCGATCCGACGTGTAATGGTGCGGGTTTTGCCTGTTCCAGCGCCCGCGAGGACGCACACCGGGCCGCGTGGCGCGAGCACGGCGGCCGATTGTTCTGGATCCAGTCCGGTGTCCGCAGGCATGGGCACCATCATGGCAGGACGTTCCGACACTCCAATCGCCGCGCCCGACGGTATGTGGGCAAGAGAACACGGGCCGATACGGAACAACGCTCTCGGTCGTGGTGTTATATCGGCCGTGACTTCTACCGAAAACGCGCCTGCCCTGACCATCTACTCGACCACGTGGTGCGGCTACTGCCGCCGCCTCAAGACGCAGCTCAACGCGTCGGGGATCGAGTACACCGAGATCGACATCGAGAACGATCCGGCAGCAGCTGACTTTGTCGGCAGCGTCAACGGTGGCAATCATGTCGTTCCGACCGTGAAGTACGGCGACGGCAGCGTCGCGACCAACCCGTCGCTCAACCAGGTCAAGCAGGCCCTGGGTCTGTAGGTCTTCTCCGGCTGCTACTTGACCCAGCCCTTATTTGACCCAGCTCTCGAGCATTCCGCGAGCGATGGAGATCGATCCGGGCAGCAGCAGTGGCGCGTCCGCTTCCGAACCCCAGTCGCCGAGTTCGAGAGCGGCGCGCACCTCGTCCTTGGTGAACCAGGTGCCCTCGGCGATCTCGCCGTCTGCGAACAGCAGCGGAGCGGCGGGATCGCCGATTGCGGCAAAACCCAACATCACCGAGCGCGGGAACGGCCAGGGCTGGCTGCCGAGGTATCGGACGCTGTGCACGTCGATACCGACTTCTTCCTTGATCTCGCGGACAACACACGTTTCGAGCGACTCCCCGGCCTCGACGAATCCCGCGAGAATCGAGAAACGCCGCTGCGGCCAGGTCGGCTGACGCGCGAGCAGAACTCGATCGCCGCCGTCGTGCACCAGGCAGATGACCGCCGGATCGGTTCGGGGAAACTCCTCGTGGCCCGTTGACGTGGAAATGCGAGACCAGCCGGACATGGTGGGCTCACTCGGTGCGCCGTCGATAGCGCTGAATCCGGCACTGTCGTGCCAGTTGAGAATCGCGACGGCACCGGTCAACAGGCCGGCGTCCGCGTCGTCGAGTGTTCCGCCGAGCATCCGCAATTCGGACAACGTGCCCGCCAGCAGCGACACCCGCACTGCCCACACGTGGCGATTCTCGCGAATTCCCAGGAACACCGCACCGCGCACCGGTTCGGGTCCCAACTCGGTTGCCTCGGCGAAGACCAATTGACCTTCCGGCGACACCTTGACCTGCCCCCGTGAATTCACCCGTAGAAGCAGCGCATCCGCCCAGCCCGTGGTCAGTGCAGCGGCGTCCGACCGCAATTCCTCGGCGCGGCCGACGCTCGAACGTGAGAGCAGAGGTGTTTCGGTCAGCTGGAAGTCGTTCACGCTCACGACATTACTGCGCGCACGAAGCTCGGTAGCACTCAGTTCGTGACGCGGCGGATGTACAGCAGGCGATCGTTCTCCTCGACGGCGTCCACCTCGGGCGAACCGACGCGAACCAGACGACCGTCGCGAACGACTCCGAGCACGATGTCGGAGAGATGACGCGGAGAGCCACCGACCTCGTCACGCTCGACAGCACGCTCGGCGATCGCGAATCCGGCTTCCGGAGTCAGCAGGTCTTCGATCATCTCCACGACGGTCGGCGTCGTGGTCGCGATGCCGAGGAGTCGGCCGGCCGTCTCCGACGAGACGACCACCGAGTCTGCGCCGGACTGACGCAGGAGATGCGCATTGTCGGCTTCACGGATGGCTGCGGCGATCTTGGCCTTCGGCGCAATTTCCCGAGCTGTCAGCGTCACGAGCACTGCGGTGTCGTCGCGGTTGGTTGCCACGATGATCGACGACGCATTCTGCGCGCCCGCCAACCGGAGTACATCCGATTTCGTAGCCGAACCGAATACCGTCACCAACCCCTTGCTGGCAGCGGAATCCAGCACGGCCTGATCGGTGTCGACGACCACGATCTCCGAGGCCGGCACACCGTCCCCGAGCATGGCTTCGATTGCCGTGCGTCCCTTGGTTCCGTATCCGACGACGACGGTGTGATTACGCACGTGCTGCCTCCAACGCTGAATTTTGAACGCCTGACGCGAACTCTCGGTCAGAGCTGAAAGTGTGGTGCCGACCAACACGATCAAGAAGAAGATTCGAAGTGGCGTGATCAACAGGACGTTGACCAGGCGCGCGGACGGCGTGAACGGGGTGATGTCGCCGTAGCCGGTGGTCGAGAGCGAAACCGTCGCATAGTAGATGCAGTCGAGCAGGGAAAGTTCGTTGTCCTGAGCGTCACGGTAGCCCGCACGATCGATGTACACGATCAACACGGCGGCGCCGAGAGCACCCAATGCGATGAGAACTCGCTTGTAGATCGCCCGAGCTGGACTGGTCTGCAGCTGGGGAATTCGCAGCACCCCGACAAGGGCGAAGTCAGGTTGATCGGTCAATGCTTCCGACCTGGTCAAACGCGCCCGGAGCTTACCGGCCATACATCGACTCTCTCACTCGAACTTACGAAATACCTACACGGACATCGGCAGGCAGCGTAACCCTCGAAGATCGACTTCGGAACTCGGGCGCCGAATAGCGGACCGGTAGTGGTGCCGTTACTGGCAAGAAGGTCCACCGTGAGGCAGGCTGGGCAAATGCCTTTCACCAGTTCGACGTCCACTCCCAGCCAAGCAGCCGCTCTTCGTTTGTCGGCCATCCTTCTCGGCGCCGGGACCATGCATTTTGTTGCGCCCTCCTTCTTCGACAGCACCGTTCCCCGCCAGCTTCCCGGTCAGGCGCGCACCTACACGCAGGTGTCGGGCGTCGCGGAATTGGCGATCGGCGCGGCCTTGGCCGTGCCGAAGACTCGCAAGCTCGGTGCGGGCCTTGCCGCCGCGCTCTTTGTTGCCGTCTTCCCCGCCAACATTCAGATGGCGATCGACTGGTGCCGAAGCCCGAAGACGTCCACACCGCAGAAGATCGGTTCGATCGCACGTCTCCCCCTGCAGGTTCCGCTGGTGACCGAAGCGCTCAAGGCTCGTCGAAACGCCGGCTAGTCCTGCGCGCCTGCCGTTCGGATGAGGTGCGCGAGAGCCTCACCGTCCGGCAGGTTCTCGGGGGCGATGGTGCGACCCGATCGCACGTAGTGAAACGCCGCGCGCACCTTGTCTGCCGGGAACTGTTCGTTGCGCCCCGCCGAACGAGCTCTGGCAGACATCAATTCGGCCCAGGCCACTCGATACGCGGCCAACTGCATTACAACCGCGTCCTCGTTGGCGGCCGAAGGTTCGGCACCGGTCTTCCAGTCGATCACCGTCCAACCGCCGTCCGGGTCGGCGAACACGGCATCGATCCGGCCCCGCAGAACCGTTCCCGCGATAGAAGTCTCGAAGGGAACCTCCACTTCGATCGGGCTGCGATTGGCCCACGGGGACCGCAGGAATGCATCTTGAAGTTTCACCAGATCGGTCTCGGGGCCCGCGCCGGTATCCGCGGCGCCGGGTAGTTCGTCGAGATCCAACAGCCGGGTCGCACCGAACCTTCGCTCGATCCAGGCGTGAAAAGCCGTGCCTCGCCGAGCGAGCGGATTCGGTGGGTACGGCAGTGGTCTACGCAGACGTGCCGCGAGTTCGTCCGGGTCGGCTTTGAGGTCGACGAGCTGAGTCACCGAAAGCTGGGCGGGGAGAATCACTTCGGCACGCGCTTTTGCCCGGGCTTCGCGCTCGGCCAAGAGAACGTCGACATCCGATGCCCAGTTTTCCGGATCGTCCTCCGGTTCTTCCGTCTCTTCGCTGTCTTTCGGCAGCGAAGCGAGAGCGGACAGGACGCTCGCGGCTCCCGCCTCGACGGCACCGCGGCGCGCACCCAGCGGATCGGGTGGCCACTGCGCCGTCCGGGGCGTGGAGGCCAACGGGTTCTCGGTGTCGGGTTCCGGTGCCGGCGCCCATTCCTCCACAACGCCGATCGCACCGAGTGAACCGTCTTCACCGCCGTCGTTTTCGGCAGTGACCATCTGATGCAGCTCGTCCAGGAACTCCGAAGGCCCCTTCGGTTCCGAACCGGATTCCGCCCAATGATGAGCCGAGATGAACAGTGCCCGTTCGGTTCTGGTCAACGCGACGTAGAACAATCGACGGTCCTCGTCCAGTCGACGGTTGGACAGTGCCTTCTTGTGAGCCGTTATCGCGTTCTCGAGGTCCTTGCGGTTGTACAACTCCTCGAGGTCGAGCACTGGCACGCCGTCCGCCGAATCCGCGTCGACCGCCCGGTCACCGCGCAACGACGGTGGCAGTTCGGCGAGCGCACCGAGCCAGGACCCGGACGCGGTGGACGAGGGGAACACCCCGTCGCTGACATGCGGGATCGCGACCACTTCCCATTCCAGCCCCTTCGCCGAGTGCACGGTCAAGATCTGCACGCGATCCGGCGCCACCTCCACCTCGCCGGGGGTGAGGCCCTTCTCGATCTGTTCGGCGGCCGCGAAGAATGCGAGCATCCCGGTCAGATTGGCCGTCGGACGCGTCGCGTAATTGGCGACGACGTCGGCAAACGCGTCGAGATGCTCACGGCCTGCGGTGCCGACGACACCGACTCGGGTCCGCGCTCCCGCCTCGATTCCGATACCGAGCACCCGCTCGACCTCCGCCACCAATTCGGTGAGCGGTTGGCCGATGCGTTCGCGCAACGACGCCAACTCTGCTGCTATCGCGTTGATGCGTGTGTACCCGAGGGCTGAATAGCGTTCCGCCGGACCCGGATCGGAGATCGAGTCGACCAAACCTGCTTGCTCGGCGTTCTCCCCCGGCAATGCATCGTGGACCGCCGAGGTGAGCGCCTCGGCGTCGGTGACCGCACCTGCCGTTCCGTATCCCGCGGAGATGGCGAGCTCGCGGGAGCGTTGCGAGAGTGCGGCGAGGTCCTTCGCCCCGATTTGCCATCTCGCTCCCGTGAGTAGCCGAACCGCTGCGCTGCCCGCCAGTGGATCGGCGACCACTCGGAGCATGGCGATCACGTCCGCCACCTCAGGTGTGTGCAGAAGCCCACCGAGGCCGACCACTTCGACCGGCAGACCTTTGGACCGCAGAGCTTCGGCCAGCGGGGCAGCGTCCGCGTTTCGGCGGATCAACACTGCTGCCGTGGGCGTCGGGCGGTCTTCGGCACGTGCCGCCTCGTATTCTTCGGCGATCTTCTCCGCCACCCACTGACGTTCCTGTTCGACGTCACCGAGCAACGCCAGTCGAACATCTCCGGCGACGGCTCCTGGCCGCGCACGAAGAGTGCTGACGGCCACGCCGCGTCGACGCAACGGCGCCGAAGACAGGTTGGCCAGCTCGAGAGCCTCCGGCGGGTTGCGCCAACTGGTCAGCAGTTCGAGTGTCGGAGCCGGCTTTCCGTTGACGAGCGGGAAATCGGTTGCGAACCGTGGCAGGTTGGCCGCCGACGCGCCGCGCCAACCGTAGATCGACTGCATCGGATCGCCGACGGCCGTCAACGCCAACCGGCCGTCTGCTCCCCCGCCGAACAACGACGACAACAACACTCGCTGAGCGTGGCCGGTGTCCTGGTACTCGTCGAGAAGAACCACCCGAAAGCGCTCACGCTCGGTCTGCCCGACCTCGGGATGCTCGGAAGCGACCCGCGCCGACAGCGACATCTGACTTCCGAAGTCCAGCGCTCCTTCGCGCCGCAACGTCTCGCCAAGCCGGGCGACGAGGGGCAGAAGCTCGATGCGTTTGTGCTGCACATCAAGGTAGTTCAGCAACTCCTTACTCGGCCCACCTCGCTGTTTCGGACCGGCAGGCAGAGTGTGAATCAGCTTGTCCAACTCGGTGTGGGCCTCGAGCAGCTGCTCGGGATCGACCAGATGCTCCGCCAACTGACCGGCAAGAGCCAGAACGGTTTCGGTAATCGACCCCGGATTTTTGTCGGTGTCCAGATCGCTGTCCCAGCCGCTCACGACGCGGTGCGCAACCTGCCACAGTTCGGTCTCGGACAGCAGCGTCGCCGAGGGTTCGATGGGCAACAGCAGTCCGTGTTCGGACAGCAACCGTCCCGCGTAAGCGTGGTAGGTACTGACTTCGGGTTCCCCGGCCAGAATCCGGGAACGCACTCCGCCGGTCGGATCGAGTGCCCGCAGCACGTCCGAACCCGCCAGTCGCGCCAAGCGCTTGCGGATTCGCGACGTGAGCTGTTGCGCCGCTTTGCGCGTGAAGGTCAACCCGAGAACGGCCTCGGGATCGACGAAGCCGTTGGCCACCAGCCACACGACGCGAGCAGCCATCGTCTCGGTCTTGCCGGCACCGGCACCGGCGACCACCAATGTCGGACCGAGCGGTGCGGCGATCACTGCCGCCTGTTCCGGCGTCGGCGGGTGCTGACCGAGCGCGACCGCGAGGTCGACAGGGTCGATCTTCGGTCGGCGTGCCTTCTGCGTCGCGGCAGCCACTTAGTTACTCACCTGTCGTCCCTCGTCGTGTGCCGGGCAACTCGAACGCACCGGGCAATGTCTACATCCGTCGTTGACCCTGGCCAGGTACTCGGGTCCTTGGGTCGCTGCCGCGGCGTTGTGAATGACGTCCCGCCACATCTCGACTGCTTCGGCAGTCAACGGCGGCTGAACTCGCTGCGCCGCACCGTCTTTCTTGTTGGACTTGGCCACGAATACCAGGCGTGCGCCGCCGGGTTGTGTCGCCGGTTCGCCTGCTATCGCACCTTCGGCCGCTGCGACCTGGTACGCCGCCAACTGCGCGTGAGATTGGGCGGCCTCGTTGCTGACGGGATTTCGCGCAGTCTTGACGTCGACGACCACCGGGCGGCCTTCGGTGTCACGCTCGAGCCGGTCGATCCGGCCGCGAAGCTTGACTGCAGGCGCTCCTTCTTCGCGCGGTTCGAGGACCCCCTCGACCGCGACCTCGACGCCGACTTCGGTCAGTTCACCGCGAGTCGCGTTCATCCAGGCGGTGAACGTCGCCAGCATCTCGCGCGTTCGATTGAGTTCGCGGCGCGAGTACCACTGCGAACCCAGATCGATCGACTCCCAGGCATTTTCGAGTGCCTTCTCGACCTGGTCCGGTGGAATCCGGCCGGCCAGCGCCTGCACCAAGGTATGGACCAGGGTGCCGGCGATCGCGTGAGTGTTGTCTCCGTCACTGCCACCATGACGCTCGAACACCCATCGGAGAGGACATGTTTCGAGAAGCTCGATGGTGGACGGCGAGAGTGATACCGGTCCGTCCTCGGGTTGCCACATGGGAGCAGCGGTGCTCGGCTCGGCTGTGCCGTACCACTGATCCGGATGAGCGCCTCGTACTCCGGCAGCAGCCAGACGCGCCAACTGGTGTGCGGCACGGGAATGCTTCTCGGGGTCGAAATGCGCGATGTCGGGATCACACACCACGCTGCGAAGCTGTGCGACCAGCGCCGGCAGCGACAGAACCCGGGTATCTCCGGTCTCCGGTGCAACGACGTCGAGATCGGAAGTCGGGTCGTCCGAGTACGCGTCACCACGGATCAATTCGTCCACGAACCGCGAAGGCACCAGATCGGTGTCCCCCGAAGCCGATTCGACTGCGGTGATCAGCAGACGGCGACGAGCTCGGCTACAGGCGACCAGGAACAACCTGCGTTCTTCGGCCAGCAGGGGCGCGGTTCGCGAGAGTCGTTCAGCAGCCGAGTCACTGCCGTCGGAGACTCCGTTGACCAGGTCGATCAGTGCTTCGGTACGCAGTAGCGATCCGCGTGCCCGCAAACTCGGCCAGAGCCCCTCCTGCACACCCGCCACCGCCACGACCGCCCATTCGCGACCCGCCGCGGCGTGAGCGCTGACCACGGTGACGGCGTCCGGAGCGATGACCGATCGGCTCCGCGAGTCGGTCGGTATCTCCTGGCTGGTCAAGTAGTCGACAAAACCGGCGAGTTGCGAACGCGGCAGCCGGTCGACGTAGTTGGCGGCCGCGTCGAAGAGTGCGACGACGGCGTCCAGGTCGCGATCGGCTTGTGAGCCGATAGGACCCCCGCGCGCCGACGCAGCCGCCCAGCGCCGTTCCAGTCCCGTCGCCTGCCAGGCCGCCCAGAGAACTTCCTCGACCCCGAGACCACGTTCGAGAGGTACCCGGGCCTTGCGAAGGACCGACAGCACTCGATTCAGGGCGGCGGCCTCGACGTCCGTCAGTTTGCCCATGAGCCGCTTGGACTGCGCGCGATCCTCGTCGATCAGGATCAGCCGCAACAACTCCGAGGAGTCCCGATCACTTCCCGACGCCAACTCGACGCGGCGCAGACCACGACGCAACCGGCGCAGGGTGACCGGTTCGGCGCCGCCGATGGGGCCGGCCATCAGGGCCAGAGCGTCGTCCCCGGTGAACTGATCGCCGCCGAGCGCCCGAAGGACCAGCAACAGACCGGACACGCCGTGTTGTCTGGCGAGCGGCAATTCGGTGGCAGCAGTGGTGACGGGCACCCCCGCTGCGAGCAGGGCCCGCCGGAGAGGGGCAAGGGTGCGCGGGACCGACCGCACGACGACTGCCATGTCGGACCACGCAATCCCGTCCAGCAGATGCGCACGGCGCAAGGTATCTGCGACAACTGCCGCTTCTTTGGCCGTCGTGCCGAGAACACGCACCGACGCCCGTCCGGGGTCCTCATCGGTGAGATCGGACGGAACCGCGATGCGGTGAGCGAGGTTGCCGGGCAGCCGCGCAGCGATCTCGGCCGAGATCGACGCGACGTCGGCATTGTTTCGAAACGTGGTGGGCAGGACGATCTGGCGCTCGTCTCCGCGCTCGGCGAGTCCGAGCAGGAACGCCGAATCCGCACCGCGGAACCCGAAGACCGACTGATCCGGATCGCCGGCGATGACAGTGCCTGCGGTTCCGGTTCCGATCAGTCGAACCAGTTGCGCCGCCTGGGGATCCAGGTGCTGCGCGTCGTCGACCAGGAGGTGCCGGATACGGGCGCGCTCGGAGCGGAGCAGCTCGGGGTCGGTGGCAAACGCGGTCAGCGCGGCGCCGATCAACTCGGCCGCGTCCAGTGCCGGCGCTGTGGCCTCCGGAGCCTCGACGCCGACGCTTCCGCGCAGCAGCACACCCTGCTCGTAAGCCTCGGCGAACCGGCCGGCCGCCACCCACTCTGGTCGGCCGCGCTTCTTACCGAGCTTGACCAGATCTTCGGGACCGAGTCCGCGTTCGTTGGCACGCAGCATCAGGTCTCTGAGTTCGACGGCAAAGCCGTTCAAGCCCAGCGCGGGTCGCAGGCGCTCCGGCCACCGGAGTGCACCGTCTTCGATGTCGCCGCGCAACATCTCGCGCAGCACCGAATCCTGCTCGGCGCCGGTGATCAGGCGCGGCGGCGCGTTGCCGTGTGCTGCGGCTTGAAGCCGAAGAACGGCGAAGGCGTAGGAGTGAACGGTGCGGACCAACGGCTCACGAGTTGCCTGCGGTCCGCGTTCTTGTTCGTACCCGAGCAATCCGGCTGTGATCTGCTCACGGACCTGCGTCGCTGCCCGGCGTGACTGGGTGAGCACGAGGACCGATTCAGGATCTTCGCCACCGGAGATCTTCTGCACTGCCAGATCCACGAGAAGGGACGTCTTGCCGGTTCCTGGGCTGCCGAGCACCTGCCAGGGATTCCAGGCGGCCGCCGAGCCGAATGACGCGGAGCCGAATGACGCCGGGCCGAATGCGAGCTGAAACGGATCTTCTGACGGCGGAGCGAACAGCCGCGCCGTCCCTTCGTCCCACGTTCGGGGTATCGGAGACGGCGCAGTTCGGTGCACCAACCGCGCCCGCGGAATGGTGACCTTGCTGCGTGTTGCCGTCTCACTCACCCAGGCATTCCACCAGAGCGCACCGACAACTCATGCATCGCCCACATCCGGCATGATTGCTCGTGTGTCTGCACTCCATACGTATCTCTACGGACCCGTCGGGGCGCCGGAGATCCTTTCGCTGCACGGCCTGACCGGTCACGGCCGGCGTTGGCAGTCGATGGCCGAGAACCAACTGCCCGAAGCGCGCTGGATCTCGCCCGATCTGCGCGGTCACGGGCGCTCCACCTGGGCTCCCCCGTGGAACATCGAATCCCACGTGGCCAGCCTGCTGGAGACGCTCGACGAACATGCCACCGGACCGGTGGTGATCCTCGCGCATTCGTTCGGCGGAATGCTGGCGCTGCACCTCGCGGCCACCGCACCGGAACGCGTTCGTGGGCTCGTCCTGCTCGACCCGGCGATCGGTTTGGATCCGACTTTCATGCAGGAAGTGGCCGAGCTCACAATCGGCTCACCGGATTACACCGATGCGGCAGAGGCTTACTCCGAGAAGATTCACGGCTCGTGGGGTGAGGTTCCCACCCCGGATCTCGACATCGAGATGGCCGAGCACCTGATCCAACTGGGCAACGGGCGCGTCAATTGGCGCCTGTCCACCCCTGCGATCGTGACGGGGTGGGGTGAACTCGCTCGCCCGATCGTGCTGCCACCGTCATCGATGCCGACCGTGCTGGTTCAGGCAATGAAAGTTCAGCCTCCCTATGTCACCGACGAGTTCCGCTCAGCGCTCACCGAACGCCTCGGCGAAAATCTGACCAGTGTCGAATTCGATTGTGACCACATGGTCCCGCACGTGCGGGCCGACGAGGTGGCGACCCTCGTCCGGACAGTGCTCTGACGAGGGCCCGATGGCAGCCACCACGGAAGAGCAGATCGAAGAGGTAAGGCGACTCATCGCCTCGATTCCCGCCGGCTTCGTGGCGACGTACGGCGACATCGCCGACGCTGCAGGACTTTCCAGTGCTCGCACGGTCGGCTGGATCATGCGGACCGACTCTGCCGATCTGCCGTGGCATCGGGTTCTCGGTGCCTCCGGCAAACCGTCGGCGCACCTGGCCCATCGTCAGATCGCCAAGCTCGAACTCGAAGGCGTGCCGATCAAGGACGGTCGGATCGACCTGAAGAAAGCTCGGTATCACTTCTGATTCACGTGTCACCGGTCGTCGTGACCCGGGCGATGGGGCAGCATGGAGGTATGACCGTCACGCCGCCGACCGCCGCCGTCATTCTGGCGGGTGGTCGCGGGACCCGAATGGGTGGTGTCGACAAACCTGGCCTGCTCGTTCACGGCCGCAGGCTCCTCGACATCGCGCTTTCAGCGACGGCGCATCTGGACGCCGTCGTCGTTGTCGGTCCGCATCGACCCGAACTGGATGCGCGCATCACCCAGACCCAGGAATCTCCGATCGGCGCCGGACCCGTTGCGGCGATCTGGGCCGGATTGTCTGCGACCCGATTACCCGACGACGCCGTGGTGGTGGTCCTGGCGTCCGATCTGCCGCACATCGAGGCCGAATCGGTCGACGCGTTGATCGCTGCGACGTCGACGGACAATCCGGTGACGTGCGCGGTGGACGAGACCAACCGAGCCCAATTCCTGTTCTCCGCCTGGACTGTTCGTGAACTCCGAAAGCGCCTCGCCACTTTGCGTGAAAGCTCAGGGCTCGAGAACCAACCGATGAAAGCAATTGTCACCGAACCGTTCTCGACCCTGCGTGTGGCTGGTACCACCGACTGCGACACACCGGCGGACATCGATCGCGCGCGAAGGCATCCGCGCCTGACGATCGATCAAGCCCGCATCGCCGTCACGAACGCCTTGACACCGCTGTCCCCGCACCGGGCCGACCTCGCCGACAGTCTGGGAGCGACCCTCGCGCAGCCTCTCGTCGCCCTGGGTGATCTTCCTCGATCCGATGTCTCGGCGATGGACGGGTACGCCGTCTCCGGCGAGGGTCCGTGGCGGGTGCGTACCGAGATCCGCATCGCGGGCGCCGACGGGCAACTCGAGCTCGGCGAAGGCGAAGCGATCCGCATTGCCACGGGAGCGCACCTGCCCGCCGGTGCCACCTCGGTGGTCCGGGACGAGTATCTGTCCCTCGACGAGCCAACTCGGATACTGCGACGACTGCCGGATGCGCCGTACCGCAACGACGCTCGCCCGCAAGGGGAAGACTGGACCACCGGATTCACGATTGCCCCGACTGGCACCGCGGTGACCCCGTCGGTGATCTCGGCGGCTGCCAGCGGCGAAGTCTTCGCCGCCCTCGTCCGTGGTCCGGTCCGGGCACGCCTGATAGTCACCGGCGACGAGATCCGGCAGACAGGCCCACTGCGTGAAGGTCAGACCCGCGACTCCGTCGGTGGAATTCTTCCCTATCTGCTCGAACGCAACGGCGTACGGTGCGAGTCGAATTCGCACCTGCGCGACACGGCGGACAGTTTCGAGCGTGTGCTCGCGGATGCGACCGAACAGGACCTGATTGTTGTCATCGGTGCGACGGGTGGCGGCGCGGCCGACGAAATGCGCAGTGCACTCGATCGACTCGGCGCTCGCACGATCGTCGGCCGGGTTGCCTCGCGCCCGGGCGGATCTCAGATATCGGCGGTCCTGCCCAGCGGTCGGGTGGTTCTCGGCCTCCCCGGCAACCCCTACGCCGCGGTGACCACCCTGTTGACGATGCTGCCTACCGTCGTGGCCGCCCTGACCGGGCGCGAGACGCCGCCGCCGCTGCTCGGCATCATCGAGAACGCTGCTGCGGTGAGTTCCGATGCGGTACGCCTACTTCCGGTCACACAATCCCCCGACGGTGGCTGGCGAGCCGATCCGTCCGTGCGTACCGCGCACCTTGCAGGGTTGATCGGACGCTCGGCGTTTGCCCTCGTGCCGGCACACGCACAGAACGGCGCCGTTGCCGAATTGATCGTCCTCCCAGACTGATCGGGGCAACACCCCGCAGTCAGAACTCCTGGTAGGACGACGCCGCCGGGGCATCGCTGACCCCGAGACTGTTCCGGCGCCTACGCCGGCCGACGCCCGCCAGCACGATCACGGCGACACCCACCGCGAGTACCAGCGAATACACGCCCCACAGCACCACGAACGGAAGCAGCCAACCGGCATCGACGGTCTGACCGCGCGGCCCGACGCAATACAGGGTGAAATTGGTGGACGTACCGTCGCCGTCGGTAAAGGTATCCGAGACGACCATCGCGCTCGATGTCGGATCTTCACAGAAGATCGGCGCCAAGTGAGCCACCTGCCCGGGCCAGATCACCGAAGACAACAGTGCGGCAAAGATTCCCACGACCACGATCACCACCACCGAGATGACCAGCGGAACGATACGGCGGCTCACAGCGGCTGCACCAGAAAGGGAGTTCCGTCCGGGTCGAAGACCACCAGCACCTGAGAGCGTGGGGATTCCACCATCACGGAGGCGTGTATCGCCTCGGTGCGACCGACCGAGATCCCGGTGACTTCACCCTCGTCGATGCCGCTGCTCGCCAGCGCGTCGTCGACCAACTTCTCGACGTTCGCCAATGCCGGCACTTGATCCAACGTGAACGATCGTGCATCAAGATTTTCGGTGACGCTCACTTGCACAGGGCTCGGCTCGCCGAGAATGACGCCGTCGAAAGAGAACCGGTCGAGCTGCGACGGCTTCCCCGGGTCTCGAACGGTGACGCCGAGCGTCTCGATCGGACTGATGTCGACGCTGGTCACGGACACCGCGTCGACGCCGTATCGCTCTGCGAGGCTGTCGAACCCGTTCCGCACCAGATCCGACGTCATTCCACCGCCACGTTCACGCATCCGATCTTCGAAATCCATCCGGTCGACGGCACCGATGCATCCGCTCAGACTCGAGGCCGTCAGGGCGAGGGCCGCAATCCACAGCACCGGCCGCACCCGCGAGGACGCCAATTTCATGAGCGGAGCGTACCGCGAGTGTCCGGTTCGATCAGGTCGACGGGGTTTCTGTCGGCGACTCGTGGGATCATCGCGCCATGAATCGTGTCGACGAAGGATTCGAACCGCCGGACGCATTGGTCGAGTGGTGCCGCTCCCGCACCTTTCCACTGCACGTCCTCGACGACGAAGCGACCGTCGACCTGGACTGGTGGAACGCGCACCTCGAGGATGCCGGCCACACGATCAGCCTGCGCGGGCGCGATCTGGACGGCAAGGTGATCACCGAAGGCCGAGCCATCGTTCAACGCAACGACCTTCGCCCGTCGAGCGATCTCGTCGTCGCCCAGCACGACGGACTCGGACTGCTGTTCCTCTGCGCAGCCTGGCAGGGCTCGCACGAGAGCAGACGGTTCACGCGGCGGTTCCCCAACGTCTTCAACCCGCATCACCGCGAGGACGAGGATCCGCTGACCCAGATCACAGCCATTCTCGATCACTGTTCGAAACACAAGTCCATGCCCGTCGTTCGGCGTGACACCTGGTCGGGTTGGCCACTCACCCCCGGCGTCGGGGTATCGCTCATAGCCGCATTCATGTGGGCGGTGGGCGTACAAGACGAAGGCCGACGCGCTCAGATGATCGACCAGTACGGCGTCTCGACGCTCATCCACGAGGGCTGGCTCGAGGATCCTTCCGTCACCGGATTCACGACGCGCCGCTACCGCCGGTACTGCGAACTGCTCGACAGTTGGGCCTATGCCGCCGGCACCCAACCCGAGATCGTCGAGATGTGGTTGGTGAAGCGGTGGAGTGCGCGACTGGCCCAAGCGCGCAACGACGTCAGCGCCCCCACCCTCTTCTAACTCTCAGAACGGCTGTATCTCAGAACGGCTGTGTCTCAGAACGGCCAGGCAGGCAGGGTAGGCAGCCCCACTCTCGTCGGCCTCCCGACCAACCACGCCAAGGTCTCCGCGTCGGACAGTGACGGCACTCGTACACCCGGAACAGCCGACTCGAGTGCGCCCAACTGACTGGCGAGCGTGAATTCCACGAACGCGGCCGGCCAATCGTGGCAGGTGTAACCGATGTCGAGGTCGAGCAAGTGAATCTCGATCTCGTTCCAGCGCAGGATCGGAAGATCGAAAGCAGTGACAGGTTTGCGCCACGGAACCGGCGTGTCCAGTCGATCTGTCGGGAGGTCAGCCAATGCGTCGACCAGTCTCGTCCCCGAGAAGCGATAGTCGAGCGCCAACAACTCGGCCGGGCGATCGGCACCTTCGTCGATTGCGGCGTTGCGCGCGTCCGGTCCCCCGGGGTACATCTCGCCCGACTCGCCACTGTGCACTCCGGCTACGAATCTGCCCAGCGCGTCGCCGTTGCGCGAGAGGTGTGTGACGACGTGCCCCCGACTCCAGCCGGGTAGCCCGGACGGCTCACGCGCCTGTTTTTCGGTCAGTTCACCGATGAGAGCTTGTGCCTTGACGTCGGATTCACGAACCGCTGCGACCAGGTCGGCATACGTCGGTGTTACGGAGTGAGACGTCATGCAGCGATACTAGTTCCCCTCGCGCACTCTCATACCGATTCACGACAAGGTCCACCACTCCTTGGTCGACACCGAGTGGTTCGGTGACACCGTCGGCTCCCGCAGCGTGCAACCTTTCGTGAAAAAGTCCGTGCGCGAGGAGGTACGAGGCGACAAAAACTCGCTTCGCGCCGCGAACGCGTGCTGCTGCAACAACATCGGCTACCTTCGGCTCTCCGGTCGCGATGTACCCGATATCCACGCGATTTCCCGCCACTTCGGCGAGCATCAGTGCAGCGCGTCCGACGTCTCGCAACGCGCGGGCATCGGAGGACCCGGCAGCAGCAAGCACTATCGCGTCACCCGGATTCCACCCCGCTTCGGCCAATCGTCCAAGCAGTACCCGCGCCAGGGCCGGATCGGGTCCGAGAGCAGGCGTCACAGTCACGGCCGCGTGCTCACTGATCGCAACTTCGCGTCGAACGTCGGTGTGGACGTGATAGCCCGACGCCAGGAAAGCGGGAACGAGAATCGCTCGGCCCGGAGTGTCCCGGAGAACTTCCGAAGGAGACGGACCGAGCACATCGACGAAGGCAACGCGAGTACGCCCGACGCGCTTGCCGACGGCTTCGGCAAGTGCGGCAACCATTTCCACGCCGCGTGCACTACGCGTGCCGTGAGCTACCAGTACGAGTGCGTCGTCATCGCGTTGCATAGTCACCTGAATTCTGTACGTAGTCGCCGGGGTCGAGGGCAAGTCGGTAGCCTCGTTTGACCACGGTCTGAACGGCTTTCGGTGCGCCGAGGCACGCGCGCAATCGGGCGACGGCGGTCTCGACGGCGTGGGTGTCGCCGCCGCCACCGGGAAGTGAAGCGAGGAGCTCGTCGCGGGAGACGACTCGGCCGGGACTGGCCCCGAGCGTGCGGATCAATGACATTGCCGCCGGCGGCAACTGCTTCACTTCACCGTCTACGACGACGCATCCTCCACGGATACTGATTTCATGTTCACCGGCTTGAATCTTGTTGGCTCGCTGCGGGAGTTCGTCGACGATATGACGCGCGAGCGCCCCGAGACGCGCTCGCGCCGGAGCCGTGGTCGGCACGTTCAATGCCTCGAGCGGCGCTGACGTCACCGGGCCGACGCACATTGCCGCCACCGGACCTCGCATCGCGTCGAGGATGTCGCCGAGGTCGCCGGTCTTGTCGGCTCGCATCAACATCGAGGCTACGGCCGGTGCACTGGTGAAACTGACGGCGTCGATTCCGGCTGAAGCGATGGCGTCGATCATCCGGTCGAGCAGCGTCGGATCCTCCGGCGGTTCCCATCGGTAGACCGGCACCGCTATGACCTCCGCACCCGCCTCGCGCAACACCTGACAGAAATCCGGAATCGGCTCCCATTCGGTGGTTGCACCGTGCAGCTGTACGGCGATTCTCTTGCCCGAGACACCTTCTGCAAGAAGATGTTCGAGCACTTCGGCGGACGACTCGGACGCCGGCGACCATTCTTCACGCAGGTCGGCTGCACGGATTGCGCCTTTGGCTTTGGGGCCGCGAGCAAGCAGACGAGCCGAGCCCAAAGCGGATCCGAGATTTTCGGCTTCGCCCCATCCGTCGGCGGCTTCCAGCCAGCCACGGAACCCGATGCCAGTGGTGGCGACGACCACCTCGGGAGGATCCGAGATGATCTGTTGTGTCACCCTTTCGAGCTCACGGTCGTCGGCCAACGGAATGATTCGAATCGCCGGAGCGTGAACGACATCGGCTCCCCGACGAGTCAGCAACGTCGCGAACTCCTCGGCGCGGCGCGAAGCGGTGATACCTACCGTGAATCCAGCCAACGGCATGTCGTCACTCACGAGACTGCATCGGGGACAGTCGAGCGAACGCCCTGCATTTGTAGGCTGTGTACCTGAACCACACCGGCCCAGACGCGGACCCCGTATACCGGCAGCGCGACTGACGAGTCGTCCAGCGCCCGGCCGTCGACCAGCGAGAACGCCTGCTTGAGCAGTGGCGAGACCACGATCGGTTCACCGTCCCGGTCGCCGACGAGTCCGCGCGACATCACTGCGGCGCGGCCGTACGGATCGAAGTTGCTGACAGCCCGGAGTGTGCCGTCCTCGAGCAGAAACAGCGCCACCTGCTCGCCGCCGCGAAGAAGTACGGCGACCCCACGTCCAGGGATGAGATGGCTCAGCGGGCAGGCCGACGTCCATTCGAGTCGATCCGAATCCAGCTTGGCGATCTGCGCATCGATGACACTCATCGAAGTCCTCCTGTCGATCCGGCGACAACGTCGCGCGGGTTCTTGTCTACGTTTCTACGGATCCCGTGTTTCCCACGGGTTACGCGACTATTACCGGCGCGTGGGGATGCTCGGCATGCCCATCAGGACCGGAACCTTGCGCACTCCGGTCTCGTCGAAGACAACCGTCGGGTCGGCTTCTTCCGGTGCGTTGACGAACGAGACGAACCTCGACAATTTCTCCGGATCACCCAGCACACCGGCCCATTCGTCCTGGTAACCCTCGACGTGCTTGGCCATCAGTGCCTCGAGTTCCTCGCCGATACCCAGGCTGTCTTCACAAATCACGGCCTTGAGGTGATCGAGTCCGCCTTCGAGTGATTCGACCCACGGCGCCGTGCGCTGCAGGCGATCGGCAGTGCGGATGTAGAACATGAGGTAGCGGTCGATGTACTTGACCAAGGTCGCGTCGTCGAGGCCGCCGGCAAGCAACTGAGCGTGTTTGGGCGACTGTCCGCCGTTACCGCCCACATACAGATTCCAACCGTTCTCCGTCGCGATGACGCCGACGTCCTTGCCGCGCGCTTCGGCACATTCACGGGCGCAACCCGAGACGCCGAACTTGATCTTGTGCGGCGAACGCAGACCGCGGTAGCGATTCTCGAGGTCGACGGCCATGCCCACCGAGTCCTGGACGCCGTAGCGGCACCAACTCGAACCGACGCAGCTCTTGACCGTCCGGAGGGACTTGCCGTACGCCTGACCCGATTCCATCCCGGCGTCGACGAGGCGCTTCCAGATCGCGGGCAACTGTTCGACGCGGGCACCGAACAAGTCGATGCGCTGACCGCCGGTCACCTTCGTGTACAGGCCGAAGTCGCGCGCCACCTCGCCGATGACGATGAGCTGCTCGCCCGTGACCTCTCCGCCGGGCATCCGCGGGACCACCGAGTACGTACCGTTCTTCTGGATGTTCGCGAGGAAGTGATCGTTGGTGTCCTGCAGCGACGCCTGCTGGCGGTGCAGAATGTGATCGGAATCCGTCGACGCCAGAATCGAGGCGACAACCGGCTTGCAGATATCGCAGCCGGCGCCCTTGCCGTACTTGGCGATCAGAGCCGAGAAGGTTCTGGTCTGCGTCGACTGCACTATCTGGAACAGCTCAGCGCGTGACTGCGCGAAGTGCTCACACAACGCCTTCGACATCACGACGCCGGAATCGGCCAGCAGCTGCTTGACAGTGGGAAGGCAACCGCCACACGTGGTTCCGGCGCTGGTGCACGCTTTCACCGAAGCGATGTCGCACGCGCCGGCGGCGATGGCGTCGCAAATGGCGCCCTTGGTCACCGCGTTGCACGAGCACACTTCGGCGTCGTCGGGCAGCGATCCTGCACCCGGCTTCTCCCCCGCTGGCGAGATCAATGACGCCGGGTCGCCGGGCAATTCGCGACCGACCAGCGGGCGAAGCGACGCATAGGCTGACGCATCACCGACAAGAATGCCGCCGAGCAGGATCTTCGCGTCGTCGGAGACGACGAGCTTCGCGTACGTCCCCTTGGATGCGTCACTGAGGACAACTTCGAGAGCGCCCGGCGAGGTCGCCATCGCGTCACCGAAGCTGGCGACGTCGACACCCATGAGCTTGAGTTTCGTGGACATGTCCGCGCCCGGGAAATCTGCAGCACCGCCGAGCAGGCGGTCGGCAACGATCTCGGCCGTCGTGTAACCGGGAGCAACCAGTCCGTAGCAACGACCCTCCACCGCAGCACATTCGCCGACGGCATAGATGTTCTCGTCCGAAGTCACGCAGCCGAGGTCGGTCAGAATGCCACCGCGCTCCCCCACCGCGATGCCGGCGTCGCGGGCCAGCTGGTCACGCGGCCGGACTCCGGCCGAGAAGACGAGCAACGACGCGTCGATAGTGGAACCGTCGGACAGCTCGACCACGATTCCGTTGTCGGCCTGAGAGATTCCTGCTGTGCCGACACCGGTGTGGACGGTGAGCCCCAGCTCGGTGACGAGCCGAGCGAGCAGCGCGCCGCCACCCTCGTCGACCTGCATCGGCATCAGTCGCGCATTGTGTTCGACAACGTGTGCCGTCATTCCCATGAGCGAGAGCGCATTTGCCGCCTCGAGTCCGAGAAGACCGCCACCCACCACGACGCCGACAGCGCCAGGGCCCGCCTTGTCGGCGGCAGCCCGGATACCGTCGAGGTCGTCGAGGGTGCGGTAGACGAAACACCCCTCGCCGTCGTGTCCCGGTACGGGAGGTACGAACGGGTACGAGCCGGTCGCCATCACCAGAGCGTCGTAGGAGATCGTGTTGCCGGTGGTTGTCGTGACCGTGCGGGCGTCCTTGTCGATCGAGAGCGCGCCCTCCCCGACTCGGAGATCGACCAGGCTGTCGCCGACGTAGTCGTTTCCGGCCAGTGCCAATTCCTTGGGGTCCCACGCTCCGACGTACGAGGACAACCCGACTCGGTCGTACGCTGCGTACTGCTCGTCGCAGAGTACGGTCACCGACCAGTTGTTCACTTCGTCGCGCGAACGCAGTGCCTCGACGAATCGGTGTCCGACCATTCCGTGTCCGATGACAACAACCGACTTGCTCATGACGCCTACTTCCTGAGGTACGAGAGAGTTCTGAGATTCTGCGGAGCGGTCGTCATGCCGTGACGGCGACCTTCGTGTCGTCGACGTCCGTGGTCAGCGTCGACGGCTTGCGCAGGAAGACGAACCAGGTGACCGCGATGCAGGCGATGTAGAAGGCGAGGAAGACCCAGAAGGCCATGGTCGCCGACTTCGCGGGGCTGCTGTACGACGCGCGCAGGACCAGGTTGATGCCGACACCGCCCAAACCGCCTACCGCACCGGCGAATCCGATGAGCGCGCCGGAAATGCTGCGCGACCACGTTGCCTTCTCGTTGCGATCCATGTGGTCGAAGCTCTGAGCCTTCGCTTCGAAGATTGCCGGGATCATCTTGTAGACGGATCCGTTTCCGATGCCGGAGAGCAGGAACAGAGCGATGAACCCGAGAACGAACGTCACCATGATCCCGGCGCTCGCGACGCCCGCGGTGTTGTCGTCCATCGTTCCGGCCGTCACGAGGATCGATGCCGCGAACGCCATGGCGACAAACGTCCACATCGTGATCTTGCCGCCACCGATGCGGTCGGCCAGCTTTCCGCCGAGGGGGCGAGCGATCGAACCGAGGAGCGGTCCGATGAAGGCGATCTGTGCCGCATGCAGTGCCGCCGCTGCGGGAGTGGCACCGCCGGCGAGGAAGTTGATCTGCAGAACCTGACCGAAGGCGAAACTGAATCCGATGAAGGAACCGAACGTACCGATGTACAAGAAGCTGATCACCCAGGACTCGGAGAACTTCAGCGCCTTGGCCATCGATCGCAGGTCCGACTTCTGGTTGCCCAGGTTGTCCATGAACAGTGCAGCGCCGACGGCAGCGGCCGCGATGAACACGAGATAGACAGCGCAGACGATCCACGGAGCTCTGTTACCCACGGTGGCGATCACCAGCAGGCCGATCAGCTGGATCATCGGCACACCGATGTTGCCGCCGCCCGCGTTGAGACCGAGCGCCCACCCCTTGAGGCGTTGCGGGTAGAAGGCATTGATGTTGGTCATCGACGACGCGAAGTTGCCGCCGCCGATACCGGCTGTGGCCGCTACCAACATGAACGTGGTGTACGACGCACCCGGGTTCATCATCAGGTAGAGCGTGAGAAGTGTTGGTACGAAGAGGAACAGCGCACTCATGACGGTCCAGTTACGACCGCCGAACCGTGCGGTGGCAACCGTGTACGGAATGCGGAGGACGGACCCGACGAGTGTGGGCACTGCGACGAGGAAGAACTTTCCGGCCGCGTCGATGCCGTAGATATCCGTCGGCATGAACAACACCATCACGGACCAGATCGACCAGATCGAGAAGCCGACGTGTTCGGCTACCACTGACCAGATCAGGTTCCGCTTCGCGATGTCCTTGCCGCCGGATTCCCAGGCGTCGACGTCCTCTGCATCCCAATGCTCGATGTAATGACTCACCAGGGCCTCCTGAATATGTTGGAGACCCAAAGGTAGAAAACGGTTATTGCGCCGGTGCTGCGTGCGATGACCGCGAAGTCAATTGATCCTCACCCGGCAACAAGACCGGGTGTGAGCTAGTTTTTCGCAGGTGCGTGCCAGGAATCCTCGAGCATCCGAGGCTTACATGCCTGGTAAGCGCCCAGGAGCACCACGACCACCGCGACGACGAGCAAGCCGAACGGCGCAGCGTATCCACCGGACACGTCGTGGAAAACGCCGAACAGGAGCGGACCGAGGCAGGCAACGGAGTAGCCGATGCCCTGGGTGAAACCGGACAGTGCCGAGGAGCCGATGTGCGAACGAGTACGCAGGTTGATCAGCGTGAGCGACATCGGGAACGTGCTCGGACCGAGGCCCAGTACGACAACCCATACGATCGGCGCCGCCATCGGGGCAAAGTACAGCCCGCCCATGCCGACCAGGTAGCAGACGGCGCACGCGATCACGACAGGGAAGGGATTGGCCATGCGGGCGCACAGCGTCGGTGCACCGAACGCTGCGACGAGCCCGATCACCGAGAACATACCGACCATGGTTCCGCCAAATGCGTCGCTGGCGCCGGCATCACGAAGGATCGAGGGAATCCACGTGAACATCGAATAGGTGATCAGCGAAGTCATGCCGAACATGCCGGCCATCCCCCAGGCCACGGGCGAACGCCAGACCTGACCGCGCGGCTGTTCCGTCACTGCCGCAACAGAATCCGATGCACTCTCGACGGACCCGGCTTCGTTCGCACGAGCCTTGCGTGAGCGAGCGAGGGTAATCAACCACGGCACTGCGGCGGCGAAGCCGAAGGCCGACCACCAGCCGATCGAGAACCTCCACCCGAAGGCGTCGGCAACCGGAACGGCGACGAACGCCGGAACGATAGTGCCGATCTGCACGGCCACGATGTAGACCGAACTCATGGTGGCGAGGCGATCGGAGAAGTACCGCTTGACCAACGGCGGGATCACGACATTACCGATTCCCATGCCTGCCAGTGCCAGAGCCGACAGAGCCAGCAACGACCACGTCTGAGACATCATGGCGCGCAACAGCATTCCGACGCCGGCCATGAGCATCGCGACGAGGGCGGTGCGTTCGAGCCCGATCCGTTTCGCAATCGCCGGGGTGATGAGACCGAAGATCGCGAACATAGCGGTCGGAACCATGCCGAAGACGCCGACGATCGAGGCGGAGAAGCCGATCTCGTCGCGAATCTCTGCCGCCAACGGCGAGAAGGAGGTCACCGCAAGTCGAAGTACGAGCGCAGACATCGCAATAGCGGCGAAGACGAGCACACGGCCTTGTATCAACGAACGGGTTTTGGTTCTCTCCAGTTGAGCAGTCACCGGCAAATCATAGGATGACCGGACGAACTCGCACAAGCGCGGTAATCTAATGTCACATTCACACCACGACCCAGAGTCACAACCCGGACCCGAGGAAACACCACGTGCAACCCGTTCGACGCGCAAGCCTCATCTCGCAGGTCACCGAACAACTCCGCAACGAAATCCGGAGCGGAACCTGGCCGATCGGCTCCAGAATCCCCACCGAACCGGAACTGTCGGAGCTGACCGGCACCGGACGCAACACGGTTCGCGAGGCGGTCCAAGCGCTCGTTCACGCCGGAATGCTGGAACGTCGTCAAGGATCGGGCACCTATGTCGTTGCCCTCTCCGACCTCGGCGGCACTCTCGGCAACTACTTTGCCGGCGCCCACCAGCGGGATGTGCTCGAACTGAGGCGCGCGCTCGACATCACCGCGGCCACTCTCGCCGCCGCACGCCGAACCGAAGACGACATCGCCGAACTGACGCGGTTACTCGCGCTCCGCACGGCGTCTTGGGAGGGTCAGGACATCGACGCCGCCACCACTGCGGACGTCGCCCTGCACCGGGCGATAGTCGCGGCCAGCCACAACGAGGTCTACCTGGAGTTCTACGACTCCCTGCTCCCGGTCATCGAAACCACGATTCAACAGCACATCGATGCGACCGGTGAGGGATTTCACTCGCAGCACGCGAAGCTCGTCGAGGCTGTCGTCGACGGGGACACGGTGGCTGCCTCGAACGCCGCACGCGAATTGTTCGAGGGCCTGGTCTCGGACTTCGGTGCAGGTGCGGCGCTCTAGAGCAGCAAGCGCACGATGTCGGACGTGCGGGCCAGTCCCGGAAACGCGTCCGCCGTCGAGCGAGGATGCAGAACATGAACGGCCAAGCGGAACATCACCGCACGTAGAAGCATCTGCGGCCACTCGGGTAGGTCTTCCCAACGGCCGACCAGCGCCTCGTCGGCACCGCCCCACGAGATCGCGTCGACCACCGCGACGGCGGCCGCCCACGCTGCCGGACGCCAATACGGCGTGATGTCGGTGATTCCGGGCGCCATACTGCCCGAGAACAGCACGGTCCCGAACAAATCGCCGTGCACGAGCTGGTCGGGACTCTGCACCGGCTTACGCAAAGTCGCGAGCCCGGCAATCAGTTCCAAACTCTTGCGGCCGTCCGGCGTAGGCGTCTCGAGCTGCTCGACGCCCTTCGCGATCCTCAGCGGGACCGTCTCCCACGCCGCGCGATCAGCCGCGACGAATACGTCGACCTCGGCCCACGGCGGCACCGGCGGTTGTGCAAGGAAGCGCGGGCGCTCGAGCGAGGCCGTCGCCGCATGCAGTCGGCAGGACATCGAGACCACTTCGTCGTGACGCGGTTCCGGCGATCCGACGATGAATGTGTCGGCGCGCCAGCCCGAGACGACGTACCGACCGTCGGTCGAACGCACCGGCCGAGCCAGTCGAACACCGTCGACTTCGAGGTTCTCTCGCACCTTCGCCGACCACGCTGCGCGGGCATGATCCGCGACTGCTGAAAGGACGACGTCTCCACACAGCCAACCGCCGTCCCAATCCGCACCGAGTGGGATGGGGTCGACTTCACGTAGGCCAAAGGTGGAGCACACGTGCTGGGGAGGTTGGCCTGTGCTCACACCACAACGCTACCGGTGCGCACCGCTGCCTCCCGCGAGGCGCGCCTAGTAGACCGGCAGACTCGCATCCACTTGGTTCGCCCAGGCGATCGCGCCGCCGTGAACGTGAACTGCGTCGGCGAAGCCCGCGTTCTTGAGAAAGGCCAGCGCCTCGGCCGAACGAATTCCGGTCTTGCAGTACAGGACTATCTGCTTGTTCTGCGGCAAGGTCGCCAGGGCTTCACCGGACAGGATGCGGTCCTTCGGGATCAGCACCGCCCCCGGCAGATGCATGATGTCCCATTCGACCGGTTCTCGTACGTCGACCAATTCGATCGATCGACCCTCGCCGATCATGGCCTCCAGTTCCGGCGCCGTGATCGTCGAGCCGGCAGCGGCAACGCTCGCCTCTTCGGACACGACACCACAGAACGCGTCGTAGTCGATCAAGGCGGTGACCGGAACTCTGGTCGGATCACGCTGAAGGCGGATCGTCCGGAACGTCATCGCAAGTGCGTCGTAGATCATCAGGCGTCCGAGAAGAGGTTCACCGATACCGGTGATGAGCTTGACCGCCTCGGTCGCCATGATCGAACCGATGGTCGCCGGCAGGACTCCGAGAACACCGCCCTCGGCACACGAGGGGACCATGCCCGGCGGCGGCGCCTCGGGGTAGAGGTCGCGATAGTTCAGTCCCGCGCCGTCCGGGGCGTTTTCCCAGAAGACCGAGACCTGCCCTTCGAAACGGTAGATCGAGCCCCATACGTACGGCTTTCCGGCGATCACGGCGGCATCGTTGACGAGGTACCGCGTCGCGAAGTTGTCCGTGCCGTCGAGGATCAGGTCGTACTCGGAGAACAACTCGACCGCGTTGGAGTTGTCCAGGCGAAACTCGTGCAACCGGACGTCGACGTGTTCGTTGATCTCGAGAATCGACTCTTTCGCGCTGACCGCCTTCGGGCGTCCGACATCGGAACGTCCGTGAATCACCTGACGCTGCAGGTTCGACATGTCGACCTCGTCGAACTCGACGATTCCGATCGTGCCCACTCCTGCAGCCGCGAGATAGAGCAGTGCAGGCGAACCCAATCCACCGGCGCCGATGAAGAGGACTCGTGCATTCTTGAGCCGCTTCTGACCGGTCATGCCGACGTTCGGAATGATCAGGTGCCTGCTGTATCGGGCAACTTCCTCACGGCTCAACTCGGCTGCCGGTTCCACCAGTGGTGGCAGTACGACGGGTGTTGCAGACACCGCGAAACACTCCTAGTTCAAGACGAGATCAGGGGGTTCTTGATCCGGTCACGCTCGGGGGTACGGCCACGGATTGAAGCGGCACGTGAGGCCGTTCATCGGAACGACGCCCTCGGGATCAAGCCTAGCGATGTCGTTGTTCGCGGTTCCGAAGGTCTGCTGCATCATGATCGGCGCGAGTCCGCCCTCGGTCTCGCACGGCTGATGGGCGGCGTAACCGATGGCATGGCCGACCTCGTGATTGATCTGATACTGGCGATACGAACCGATGTCACCCTGGAACGAAATGGCGCCTCGGACCCACCGCGGTTCGTTGAGCAGGACTCGGTCCATGCTCGGGTTGTAGCAGGATCCTTCGAGTTCGATCTCGTAGCCGCAGCCTTCGCGGATAGTCATCTGTGAGGTCAGAGAAATACGGAAGTCCGGCTCGCCCGCGTCGACGCGCCGGAACGCGACCTTGGGATCGTTGGTCCAACTCTTCGGATTGGCGAGTGTCTGATCGACCATGCGTCCGTACGATTCGTCACCCCCGAAGCCGGTGGTGTCGACGCCGTCCTCGATCTCGACCGTGTACGTGAACTCGCGTTCGGTTCCTTGTCCGACCTTGCCCGTCGTACCCGGTACGACATGCCACGTACCGCCGCCTGCGACGGTGAACGGACCACCGTCGGGAAGTGCACCGGACGGAATCGACGACGCAAAAGTTCCGTCTCCGGCCGGTGGCGCGCCGATGACGTCGGTTCCGTCGGTGCTGTGCGCGAGGTCGGCGGTGGCGGAGGTCTTACTCGCGGACTCGGTGGTGTCCGGACGTACCGCATCGACGATCACAAGAATGGTGAGCACCACGAGAACCGGAATCGCGTAGGCCCGCCAGCCGTACGTCGAGACGAAGCGGCCGAGTTTGCTCTGCTTTCGCGCTGCCCGGTCCGGCCGCGGATTGCGCGGGGTTCGGCCCACTTCTCGTTTGGTCGGATCCCATTGGGCACGCAAAGGCTGATGGGAAGAAATCCCTCGATAGTCGCGTTCGCCGTAGGCACGATCGTCCGGCACCTCCGGCCGACGTTCGTCGCGGGGTGCTCCAGTTCCGCTGCGCATTCGAAGTTCCTCACGATCAGGGTTCTGCGTAGTTCGTCCACGCATGCGCGGTCCCCCTGGGTCAGTCACGTCGTCCAGAATCTCACACACGGCAAGTCGCTCGCCCAGGCTGACCGAAACCTGCTGGTCCTGGCGTGTCATGACGACCCCTCGTGTAACGAGAAAGACCGCCGGTCTCGCTCACCGAGGCACACGCGACTCGCCCGGGCGACACACGGTATCGTTCATTCGGCTACGACCGGTGTGACGGAGGATACTGGCGGGTACGCACACGCGACTCGCGGATCCGCGCGCCGACCGACTTTTACTTTTGCTCAGATTGGAAGCGACATGACAGAACTCGCGGATCGGACAGACTCCGATCGCGGTACAACGGCCGGCAAGCCTGCCGGAACACGTCGCAGCACCCGACTCCCCCGCGATGCGCGCCGCCTCCAGCTCCTCGCAGCTGCAAGCGAGGTCTTCGTCGCGAACGGGTACCACTCGGCCGGTATGGACGAGATCGCCGAATGCGCCGGTGTCAGCAAACCAGTCTTGTACCAACATTTCCCAGGCAAGCTCGAGCTGTACGTAGCGGTTCTCCAGAGCTACGTCGACAGTCTCATCTCGGGAGTGCGCCAAGCTCTGCGATCGACGACGGACAACAAACAGCGTGTCCGCGCCGCAGTCCAGGCGTTCTTCGACTTCGTCGACAACGACTCGCAGGGTTTCCGCCTGGTGTTCGAGTCCGACATCATGGGCGAGCCCCAGGTGCAGACGCGCGTCGAACAAGCCACCGAAGCCTGCGTCGACGCCGTGTTCGACCTGGTCAGCCAGGATTCCGGCCTCGATCCGTATCGCGCACGCATCCTTGCCGTCGGGCTTGTCGGTGCCAGCCAGTTCACCGCGCGGTACTGGCTCGAAGCTGCCCGGCCCATTCCCAAGGAAGAAGCCGTCGAAATCACGGTGGCACTGGCATGGGGCGGTCTCTCCCACGTGCCGCTGCAGGCCGAAACCAAGTAACCGAACCCCAGAACGAGAATGGGCGGGCAGTCGTAACGACTGCCCGCCCATTCTGCTGTTACAGCTACGCGTCAGACGGTCGGCGCGAACCCGACCTTGCGGATATCGGACGGGCCGATCTCCACGTACGCCACACGAGCAGCCTGCACCAGGAACTTGCGGCCCTTGTCGTCGACGAGTGCCAGAACCGGCTCACGGCCACCGAGGACAGCCGCGACCTGTGTCTCGACCTCGTCAGGGGTCTGTTCGCTGTTGACGATGAGCTCACGCGGGCTGTCGATTACACCGATCTTGACCTCCACGGTCAACCTCCGAACTGTTCGTGAATTACATCCGTTGTCGACGCAAGGCTAATGCAGCAGCGACCGCCCACGCTCCTCTGCACGCTGTGCCCAGAGCGAACAGGCACCTAGACGAGTCCGAGGATCGCCATCCGCTCGGCATGCTTGGCCTGCATACCGTCGAACAACGCAACAACTCCGTTGAGATCGCCGGAGGCCGAGATAACCAGATCCGTGAGGTCCTCACGCTGCGCCAACACGAACTGCGCCTGTGTGATCGCCTCACCGAGGAGTCGGCGTCCCCACAACATCAACCGGTCCTTGGCGCGGGTACTGGCCTCTACTGCAGCCTTCACCTCGAGCACCACGAACTCCGAGTGGCCCGTTTGAGAGAGCACGTCCTCCACGATCTCGGCCACATCCGCCGGGAGTGAATGTCCGATCTCGCGGTAGAAATCGGCAGCGATTCCGTCTCCGACATACGCCTTCACGAGCGATTCCAGCCACGTCGACGGCGTGGTCGAGGCGTGATAATTGTCGAGAGCGCGAACGAACGGGTCCATGACGGCAAAGATCTCGTGCCCACGTTCCGTCAACGCTGTTTCGAGAGTCTCGAAGTGGTCCATCTCCGCGGCGGCCATGCTGGCGAACGCCACCTTGCCGCGCAGGTCCGGTGCCATTTGTGCGTCTTCCGCCAAACGGTAGAACGCCGAAATCTCGCCATACGCGAGAACGGCAAACAAATCGATCACGCCAGGGTGATCGGAAGCGACTCGGCCTCCGGTTCCAGCGTCCGTCGAAGCATCAAGATCGTGTGCGCCCATGACTACGAACTGTAGTGCTTCGACGGCCGACGCGACCGCCAAGGACCGCATGTCCGATTCGGTGATCTTCGACATGTCATCGCGAGGGGCGGACAACGTGCAGCTACAATGGTCTTGGGAGTTCGCCAGTTCCCCCGGCTCTTATGGTTAGCCGGGACGGCTGCTTTAGACCAGCCGACACGACTGTGATCACGCGGACCCCACCGATAATGTGCGCGCACCTGCATCGACGGTTGTTGCCCGCTTCGCCGAGATCTCCGGACGGTTCGAATTCGTCCGAGTGGAATTCAGTGCTGAGGCGTAGGCATGACCGAAGAAAAAGAGGGCATCGACATCGGCCGACTTACGGCCTGGCCCCTTACCTTGTGCGTGCGTACCGCCACGAGGAAAGGCTAGTCCCCTGAGCAAGATCACTGTCGACCACGAAGACGAAGCAACCGAGAACACCGTTTCCGTCCAGCTCGACGACACCCACGTACCCCCGACCTTTGCCGAGCTCGGTGTCCGCGACGAAATCGTCCGCGCACTGAACGAGATCGGCATCGAGCGCACCTTCGCCATCCAGGAACTCACCCTTCCCTTGGCTCTCGCCGGTGACGACCTCATCGGTCAGGCACGAACCGGAATGGGCAAGACCTTCGGTTTCGGCGTCCCGCTTCTGCATCGCATCGTCACCGCCGAGAACGGCACGGCAGTCCTCGACGGCACGCCCCGCGCCCTGATCATCGTTCCCACCCGCGAACTGTGCATCCAGGTCGCCCGCGACCTCGAGAACGCCAGCAAGTACCTCCGCGTCGGCGATCGTGGTCTTCAGGTTCTGCCGATCTACGGCGGCCGGCCGTACGAGGCACAGATCTCGGCACTCCAGAAGGGCGTCGACGTCGTCGTCGGTACCCCGGGCCGCCTGCTCGACCTCGCCAACCAGTCGCATCTGATCCTGGGCAAGGTCGGCGTCCTCGTCCTCGACGAGGCCGACGAAATGCTCGACCTCGGCTTCCTGCCCGACATCGAACGCCTCATGGGCATGGTCCCTGACAAGCGTCAGACGATGCTCTTCTCCGCGACGATGCCCGGCCCGATCATCACCCTGGCGCGCACCTTCCTGACGCAGCCGACGCACATCCGCGCCGAAGAGGCCGAATCCTCCGCCGTGCACGACCGCACGAGCCAGCACATCTACCGTGCACACGCGCTCGACAAGGCCGAGATGGTCGCGCGCGTCCTGCAGGCCGAAGGCCGCGGCGCGACGATGATCTTCACCCGCACCAAGCGCACCGCCCAGAAGGTTGCCGACGATCTTGCCGAGCGCGGCTTCTCCGTCGGTGCCGTCCACGGTGACCTCGGACAGATCGCCCGTGAAAAGGCGCTGAAGGGCTTCCGCAACGGAAAGGTCGACGTTCTGGTCGCCACCGACGTCGCTGCCCGCGGTATCGACATCGACGACGTCACCCACGTCATCAACTACCAGTGCCCCGAGGACGAGAAGACCTACGTCCACCGCATCGGTCGTACCGGCCGTGCAGGCCGCACCGGCATCGCGGTCACACTGGTCGACTGGGACGACATCCCTCGCTGGCAGCTCATCGACAAGGCCCTGAGCCTCGGAATCCCCGACCCGGTCGAGACGTACTCGAGCTCGCCGCACCTCTACGAAGAGCTGTCGATTCCGGCCGATGCCAAGGGCACTGTCCGCAAGGCGAAGCCTGCGCCCGAGAAGGCCGCAACGGACAAGGCCGACGCACCGAAGACGACCGACTCGGACGGCACCGATGAGAAGGCCGCTCCCCGCCGCAACCGGACCCGTCGCCGCACCCGCGCCGGCGCTTCGGCCGACGCCGCGACCGGCACCACCGCTACCGCGACCACCGCTCCCCCTTCGGCACCCGCCGCAACCGGTGCCGAGAACACGGACGACGACGGAGCAGCCAAGCCGCGTCGACGTCGGCGTCGTCGCCCCGCGGCTACCGCGACGGCAGGCGCCGCAGAGTAAGCTGCCGATGTGCTGGCTCCTGAAAGGCGTACTCGCTCAGATCTGATCGGTGCGCTGGCTCTCGCGCTGGCCGTAGTCGTAGCGGTGACCGTGGTGTGGTTGCGCAGTGATGCGCACGGAACCACCTCGGTCACCGCTGACACGTCACTCCCACCTCTGTCGACGTCGGTGTTGTTGCCCGACATCCTGAAGCAGACGTGGGAATCCCCCAGCGCCGCCTCGACGGCGCCCATCACCGTCGGAAATGCCGTCGTCACCGCCGACGGTTCCGAAGTGATCGGCCGCGATCCGGCTACGGGCGAAGAAGTGTGGCGGTACGCGCGCAACATCCCTCTGTGCGGCGCGATCGGTTCGTGGGATCGCGTCGTCGGTGTCTACCAAGACAATCGTGGTTGCTCGCAGGTCACGTCACTGGTCGCAGACACTGGTGCCCGCAAGGACCAACGCAACAGCGACGCCGATTCCGCGGTCAGCCTTTCAGCGGACGGCACCTACCTGATTTCGCGCGGCAGTGAGCGAATGGAACTGTGGCGCTCGGACCTCGTCCGAACCCTCGAGTACGGCCGGGTCGACGCGAAGGTCAACCCCAACAAGCAACCCCGCAGCGGATGCACGCTGCTCGATGCTGCGTCGAGCGCCAACCGAGTCTCGGTACTCGAGCGCTGCCCCGGTGAAGCCTCCAACAGGTTGACGGTGATGAATCCCGCACCCAAGGACGCCCAGGAACCCGAAGAGTACGGATCCGCGATTCTCCTCGACTCGGAGGGCGCCCGCCTGCTTGCCGTGGCCGGCGAGAAGACGGCGGTCTATCTCCCCGCAGCCAACGGAACCGTTTCTCGCATCAGCATTTTCGACGGATCCGGCAATCCGATCGTCGACTATCCGATCGAGGGAACGGTGACCGAAGGCGCCCGCACCCACGCCGACAAGGCTTCGATCACGTGGTGGACCGGCTCGCAGACCGTCAACCTGCGCCTGAACGATCTCGCTCCGACGTGGATCGTCAACGGAACGTCCGGGCCCGGAAGCATGGTCGCCGGTCAGATGCTCATCCCCGTTCCGGGCGGCATTGCGGCCGTCAGCCCTTCGGACGGAACGGTTCAGCGCATGATCGCCGTCGACCGAGGTGAGACGACGACACCGATCGTGCTCGCCAGTGCGGGCGAGACGATTCTGGAACAGCGCGGCGACACCGTGTTCGCGCTGCGCTAGATTTTCTCGCTGCGTTCAGAGCGTCAGTTCGGGCGCGAAAGTCACGACTTCGTTTCCAGCCCAATGCTTCAAAAGATTGTCGGCGAGTTCACGATAGGCGTCCGCCCCCTTGTTCTTTCGTCCCGCGAGGACCGTCGCACCCGAAGCAGAGGCCTCCGCAAACTTGACGGTGCGTGGGATAGGTGGCGCCAGAACGGCCAGGGAGTAGCGGTCGCTGACGTCGGCGAGCACGTCGCGACTGTGAGTGGTCCGAGCGTCGTACAGAGTCGGAAGTGCGCCGAGCAGAACAAGATCCGGGTTGGTGATGGCCTGGACTTCACGAACCGTGCGCAGCAGCTGTCCGACGCCGCGGTGCGCGAGGGTTTCGCATTGCAGCGGGACCAGAACCGACTGCGCTGCAGTCAATCCGTTGAGTGTGAGCACTCCCAGCGACGGCGGGCAGTCGATGATGATGACGTCGTAACTACCCAGGAGCGGAGACAGCGCCCGCTTGAGCGCGAACTCGCGACCGGGTCGCATCAGGAGCAGCGCTTCGGCGCCCGCGAGATCGATGGTCGCCGGCAGGAGGTCCATGCCGTCTTCCGTCTGCAGCACGGCGTCAACCGCGTCGAGATCACCCGCCAGGACCTCGTTGACCGAACGCTCGAGGCGATCCGGATTGTGTCCGAGCGAGAACGTCAGGCAGCCCTGCGGGTCGAGATCCACCACCAGGACTCGCTGTCCGAGCGCGGACAAAGCCGCACCGAGGGAGGCGACCGTGGTGGTTTTAGCCACGCCGCCCTTTTGATTCGCCACTGCGAGAACCGTCGTCACACGTAGATCCTTGCGCACTTCGCGCCAGGAGGCGAGCTACACACGCGAGGCAGCCTGCAATGATGGTCCACATGGCTTCCCAGTCCGCCCCCTCGGCTATCCCCCTCAACGCTCGCGTCGTACTCATGCGCCACGGTGAAACCGAGTGGGCGCGCACCGGGAAACACACGGGACGGACCGAGGTTCCGCTGACTCCGCTCGGCGAGATGCAGGCCACCGCGACCGGAAACCGCCTGCGGACACTCGACCTCCGCAATCCCATGATTCTCACGAGTCCTCGCTTGCGCGCTCAGTTGACCGGTGATCTCGCCGGCCTTCCCGAGGAGCGAACCTGGGATGCGCTCTCCGAATGGGACTACGGCGACTACGAGGGCCTCACGACGCCCGAGATCCGCGCAACAGTGCCCGACTGGACCGTCTGGACACACCCGTGCCCCGGCGGCGAGCAGTCGGATCAGATCCATGCCCGCACCGACATGGTGCTGTCGATGGTGCGGTCACAACTACCCGAGCGGGACGTGATCTTGATCGGGCACGGACACTTCTCGCGCGCACTCATCGCCCGCTGGCTCGAGCTCCCGGTGACGGAAGGAAAGCGTTTCGCGTTGTTCCCGGGTGCATACACGGTTCTCGGCTACGAGCACGGCGCCACCCACCTCGTTCATCACAATGTGCCGCCGCTGGTCGAGGCTTAAGATTCTCTCCATGATTCGACGCGCCACGCCCGCAGACGTCCAGCCGATCACCGACATGATCTACGAGTTGGCGGACTACCAGAAGGCCCTCGACGAGTGCACCGTGAAGGCGGAACAGATCGGCGAGGCTCTGTTCGGGCCGGCCGCGACGGCCTTCGCACACGTAGCTGTGAATTCAGCCGACGACGTCGTCGGCATGGCGCTGTGGTTTCGCAATTTCTCGACCTGGGACGGCGCGCACGGCATCTACCTCGAAGATCTGTACGTCAAGCCCAGCCAGCGCGGATCAGGGCACGGGAAGGCCCTTCTGGCCGCACTTGCCAAGGAGTGCGCCGACAACGACTACACGCGGCTGTCCTGGTCGGTGCTCAACTGGAACACCCCCTCGATCAAGTTCTACGAGTCACTCGGCGCTGACGCGAAAACCGAGTGGACCACGTATCGCCTGACCGGCACCCACCTCGGAGCTCTCGCCGCCGAAGCTGAGTAGGTCTGAAGCAGAGTTGGCGGTCAGCCTTTTTTGTCCTGCGGCTCTTCGGGCTCGTCAGCGCCGGGATTTCCCTCTTCCGGCGATACCTCGTCTGCGTACGCGCCGTACTCCGCTGCCATCCACCGAGACGTCGGCGCCGAGAACAGGCAACCGAGAGCGCCGAGAACGACGACACCCAGAACGACGCCGAGCAGCACCTGATGCGAATCGGTCAACAGCGACCAGGCGACAGGCAGGAGCAGCAACTGGGCGACGACGGCGATTGCCCGGCCCCATCGGCGACCGTTCAGCAGAGCGATACCGGCAGCCAACACCGCGCCGCCGAGAATCGCGACCCAGGCAGCGAAGCCGTACCCGTTGGTGATGCTCTGATCGTGCCCGGTCGCGCCGCGAATCACCGCGACGATCGCGAACCCGGCGGCAACCAGCCCTTGCAGCGTCACGAGGGCACCTGCCCATCTGACTGTCTTGGGCAGGGCGTTCGGACTGGCGGTATTCGGCACGAGGCCAGCCTAGAACACGACACCGGATAGGCTCATGCCCCGTGCGCGCACTGCTGATCGTCAATCCCAATGCCACCTCCACCACCGCTGCCGGTCGTGACCTGTTGGCACACGCCCTCGAGAGCCGGGTGCGACTTACTGTGGCGCACACCACACATCGTGGACACGCTGCCGAACTGGCGCGCGAAGCCCACGAAGACGGCTTCGGCTCGGTCATCGTCCACGGCGGCGACGGAACGGTCAACGAAGTGGTCAACGGACTGCTCGGGGCACCGCATCCCGCGTCGATGAAATCGGTTCCGGTCGGTCCGATCCCGACGATCGCGGTCGTTCCAGGGGGCTCGGCAAACGTTTTCGCGCGTTCACTCGGTATTGCCGCCGACCCGATCGACGCCACAAACCAACTCGTCGACCTACTCTCGGAGCGGACGAGACGCCGAATCGGGCTCGCACATTGCGACAACCGTTGGTTCACGTTCAATGCCGGAATGGGCCTCGACGCCGACGTGTGCGAAGCCGTCGACGCCAGCCGCAAGAATGGTGACGCTGCCACTCCCGCCCGATATGTCCGAACTGCGATCGCCGCGTTCTTCCGCGCGAAGCGGGCCGAACCAGCCCTGACAGTCCACCTTCCCGATCAGGATCCCGTCTCCGGAGTCCACTACGCGTTCGTGTCGAACTCGAGCCCGTGGACATATCTGGAAGAGCGTCCCGTACACACCAATCCGGGAACCACCTTCGACAGCGGACTCGGAATCTTCGCCATGACGAGCACCAAAGTCCTACCGTCCCTACGGGTTGTGCGGCAGCTCCTCGCACGCGGCGCAGAGCCGAAATCGAAGGTCCTCCTACGCACCGACGACGTCCCGACAATCACCATCGAATCGTCGCGACCGATCGGACTCCAGATGGACGGCGACTACATCGGACTTCGCGAAAAGGTCGAATTCACCTCGGTCCCGGATGCACTGGAAGTGTTCGCGCCGATTACGACGTGAGTCAGGCAACACGTTTGACCTGCAAAAACTCTGGTGCCGAATAGCCAAAATCGGGTAAAATGCCGGTGACGACCAGGTGGCCGTCAGGTGTGTCACAAATTAGTGAGTTGGCCCACGAACCCGTTCAAACCTATTGACATACCGCGAGTTCGTGAAAGCATTCACAAGTAACAGTGCGGAAACGTTGATGACGCACACACAAACTCATTGGTACCAAATGGTGTGAATACACACCCAATTAAGGAGCGAAAAAAGATGGACTGGCGCCACAACGCAATCTGTCGCGACGAGGATCCCGAACTGTTCTTCCCCGTGGGAAACAGCGGACCGGCCCTCGCTCAGATCGCTGATGCCAAGGTTGTCTGCAACCGCTGCCCCGTCACCGCCGAGTGCCTGTCATGGGCCCTCGAGTCCGGACAGGATGCAGGCGTCTGGGGCGGAATGAGCGAAGACGAGCGTCGCGCACTCAAGCGTCGTAACGCACGTACCCGTGCACGCACTTCCGTCTAGGTAGAACCGAGACGTTCGACTCGCGGCGGAGTACAGCCCCTCCACACAGTCGAAGACGACAGCCCGGCACCACATGGTGCCGGGCTTTTTGTCTGCTCGAATTAACAGCGCTGCTCGAATTACTGGCGCTGCTCGAATCAGTAACGCGCAGTACGTCTACCGAGCGGCACACGCAGAACCGCGTCGGTGCCGCCGCCACTTCCCGGGTGCAGTCCGAGCGAGCCGCCGAGTTCGGCACCCAGCAGAGTCCGCACGATCTGGAGTCCGAGGCGATCGGACTTCTCGAGGTCGAAGTTCTCCGGCAGGCCGCGCCCGTTGTCGTGGATGATCACGTCCAACCAGCGCGCAGAACGCTCGGCGCTGAGTGTGACCGTGCCGGTGAGTCCCGGATCGAAAGCGTGCTCGATCGCGTTCTGCACCAACTCGGTCAGCACCATGACCAGCGGGGTGGCGCGCTCGGCGGAGAACACTCCGAAACTTCCCTCGCGCCGAATCGTCACCGGCACACCCACTCCCGCGACATCGGAGAGCATGGGAACCAACCGGTCGATCACCTCGTCGAGATCCACCTCTTCGTCCACCGACATCGACAGGGTGTCGTGAACGAGGGCGATGGACGTCACGCGTCGCACCGATTCCGTCAATGCTTGTCGCGCTTCGTCGTTGCCGGTTCGCCTGGCCTGTAGACGCAGGAGCGCCGCGACGGTTTGCAGGTTGTTCTTCACTCGATGATGAATCTCGCGGATGGTCGCGTCCTTGCTCAGGAGCGCGCGATCACGACGCTTGACCTCGGTGACGTCGCGAACCACGACCGCAGCACCGACATGCCGACCACCCGGCTTGAGTACCAGAGCGCGCAGCAGAACGGTCGCCCCACGCGCCTCGATCTCCATCCGACGGCCAGGCTTGTCCGCCAACGTATCTCGGATGTAACCCGCAGCTTCCTGAGACTCGAACGGATCGGTGACCAACGATCGGGTCAACGCCGCGAGATCTTGTCCCACCAGATCCGAACTCAGACCCATCCGGTGATACGCCGAGAGAGCGTTCGGGCTCGCGTAGACGACGGTGCCTTCGGTGTCGAGGCGGATGAAACCGTCGCCGGCACGTGGGCTCGAGTTCGTGTCGGAGCGCGATTCTCGGATCGGGAAGGTTCCGTCGCTGATCATCTGACACAGGTCTTCGGCGCAATCGAGATACGCGAGCTCGAGCGGACTCTGCGCTCGCTGGTGCGACAGGTTGGTGTCGCGGCTCAGAACCGCGATGACTCGCCCGTCCAGACGCACCGGAACCGCTTCCTTTCGCGGCGGCATTCCTTCACGCCACGTCTCGTCTTCCCCACGCACGACGCGCCCCTCGACAAGAGCGCGAAGGACCTGCGGATGCTCGGACTCGGAAACGACCGTTCCGACCGCGTCCTCCGGGAAAGCCGTCGATGCCGTGGTCGGCCGGCAGTGCGCTACGCAGATGACCGTCCCTTCGGATCGGTTCTTCTCCGATTCGGTGCCCACCCACAGGAGAACGTCTGCAAAAGAGAGGTCGGCGAGCAGTTGCCACTCCCCCACGACGCGCTGGAGATGGTCGACCGCCGCACCCGGCAGATCGGTGTGTTCGGCGAGGAGGTCACTGAGAGTGGACATCGGCTTACTTAGGAGATCACGGCGATCAGATCGCCTTGCTGAATCACGTCGCCGACCTTGACGCCCACCGTCGTCACCGTTCCCGGAACCTCGGCCAGGACGGGAATTTCCATCTTCATCGATTCGAGGATGACCAGGGTGTCGCCGTCCGCGACGACGTCTCCCTCGCTCACGACGACCTGGTAGACCGTCGAAACCATCTCGGCGCGCACGTCTTCTGCCATCGTGAACCTCACTTCTGTCGGAACTGCACTCTGACCACGAAAATACGTCGACGGATTACTCGATCGACCTGCCAATGGAACCACACCGGCATCGGCGTGAAACAATGACGCGAAAGAAACAGAAGGGAGACCAATCATGGGTAAGCGTGGTCGTAAGAAGCGCAGCCGTAAGGGCAACGCCGCTAACCATGGCAAGCGTCCAAACGCCTGACATGTAGCGCAGCAAAACGTCCGAGGGGCGGGGAAGCAATGCTTCCC
>NZ_JBSGVT010000013.1:0-196409 GCF_053608585.1 Rhodococcus sp. NPDC055024 | reverse complement strand
GCCTTCTCTTTGTCAGGTCTCTAGCGCGGGCGGCGACGGATGACGATGTCGCGGACCAGAATGAAGATCATCAATCCGGCGGTGCCGATGAGCCACAGATCCTCGACCTTGCCGTGATGGTTACCGATCATCATCAGAAGCAGGAATATTGCGAAGAACCATCCGAGGAAACGGAAAAACTTGAGTCCTTCACCACTCCACCCCCATGCGGCAGAGGGAACCTCGGCCTCATCGACGTGCGAGACCACGACGGGGGCGCTGGACTTGACGTCCAACTGGGTATCGGCCACGGTCGATCCTCCTGCTCATTCGGTTGCACTACTGCCCAATATGGTGACATACGACTGCCTGTCGTACGTAGTTGGGCGTCGATAAGGTTGTTCTCAGGTGTTATCAGGAACAATGGGCGAGTGCAGGAAACCACACGTACCCGCGTCCTCCTCCTCGGCAGCACCGGTTCGATCGGTACCCAAGCGCTGGAGGTCATCGCTGCCAACCCCGATCGTTTCGAAGTAGTCGGACTGGCAGCGGGCGGCAACAATGTCGAATTGTTGGCCGAGCAGATCCGCGCGACCGGCGTCACCGACGTCGCCGTCGCCGATCCTGCGGCCGCCGCTGCTCTGGAATCGGTGACGGCTCGTTCGGGACCGAGCGCAGTGACGGAACTGGTTCGCGACAGCGGTGCCGATGTCGTCCTCAATGCGCTCGTCGGTTCGTTGGGACTCGAACCGACCCTGGCGGCTTTGAACTCGGGTGCACGTCTGGCACTCGCGAACAAGGAATCCCTTGTCGCAGGCGGAGCGCTGGTGACCAAAGCCGCCGCACCCGGCCAGATCGTGCCGGTCGACTCGGAGCATTCGGCGTTGGCCCAATGTCTACGTGGTGGAACGGGCGACGAGGTGGCTCGGCTGGTCCTCACCGCTTCGGGTGGGCCGTTCCGCGGCTGGAGCGCCGAGGATCTCGAAAATGTGAATCCGGCTCAGGCAAAAGCGCACCCCACCTGGTCGATGGGACCCATGAACACCCTCAACTCGGCAACCTTGGTCAACAAGGGGCTCGAGTTGATCGAGACGAATCTGCTGTTCGGGATCGACTACGACCGCATCGACGTCACCGTGCATCCGCAGTCGATCGTGCACTCCATGGTGACGTTCTTCGACGGTTCGACGCTGGCGCAGGCAAGCCCACCGGACATGAAGCTTCCGATCGCCCTCGCACTCGGCTGGCCGGACCGTATCGAAGGCGCGGCGTCGGCATGCGACTTCACGACAGCCTCCACCTGGGAATTCGAGCCGCTCGATTCGTCGGTGTTCCCCGCCGTCGATCTGGCGAGGAGCGCGGGCAAATCCGGCGGCTGCTTCACTGCGATCTACAACGCGGCCAACGAAGTGGCGGCTCAGGCTTTCCTCGACGGCGTCATTTCGTTCCCGGCGATCGTCCGTACGGTGGCTGCTGTTCTCGACGATGCAGGTCAATGGTCCGCGGAACCGGTTACCGTGGACGACGTTCTGGCCGCAGACGGCTGGGCACGCACACGAGCGCGTCAGCTCGTGAAGCAGGAGGGCTAGAACTTTCATGGTTTTTGCACTGGGCGTAGTGCTGTTTGCCCTCGGCATCGGCGTGTCCATCGCCCTGCACGAAGCCGGCCACATGTGGACGGCCAAGGCTTTGGGAATGAAGGTTCGCCGCTACTACATCGGCTTCGGACCGAAGATCTTCTCGTTCCGTCGAGGTGAGACCGAGTACGGACTCAAGGCACTGCCGCTGGGCGGATTCTGCGACATCGCAGGCATGACGGCTCTCGACGAGATGACGCCTGAAGAAGAGCCGCACGCGATGTACAAGAAGGCGGCGTGGAAGCGCGTCGTCGTCATGTCCGGCGGTATCGCGATGAACTTCATTCTCGGGTTCCTCCTGATCTACGCATTGCTCCTCGGCTGGGGCCGAACGAGTTCGGAGCCGGCACCGCCTGTTGTCAAGGGCGTGACCTGTGTTGCTCCGACGCAGTTGGGTCAGGATCAGGGGTGGAAACTTGCGGAATGCACCGGTACCGGCCCGGCGGAGGCAGCTGGAATAGCTGCCGGCGATCGGATCGTCGCGGTGGACGGTCAACCAACGGACACTTTCGCCAAGGTTTCCGCGGCTATCCGCGACAAGTCCGGGACAGTCACACTCACAGTCGAGCGCGGCGACGAGACTATTCAAGTTCCGGTCGATGTATCCCCGGTCGAGCGCTACGTAGCCAAAGAGGGCAGCACAACGCCGGAGCTGGCAAAGGTAGGCGCCGTCGGCATCGAGGGCGTCAGCAATCTCATCGAGTACAACGCGCTCACGGCTGTTCCGGCAGCCTTCGACTACACCGGCCAGATCATGGTCGACTCGGTGAAGGCGTTGGCTGACATTCCGTCGAAGGTGGGGGCTCTGTGGGAGTCGGTCACGGGCGGCGAGCGGGCGCAGGACACACCGATCAGCGTGGTCGGCGCCAGCGTGATCGGCGGCGAGGCTGCTGATCGAGCCGAGTGGCCGATGTTCGTCGGCCTGCTCGCGTCGATCAACTTCTTCCTCGGCGTTTTCAACATCCTGCCGCTGCTGCCGCTCGACGGCGGGCACATCGCGGTGGTCTTCTACGAGAAGATCCGCGATTGGTTCCGCGCCCGCCGAGGCCTGATCCCGGGCGGTCCGGTCGACTACACGAGACTCCTCCCGATTACTTACGTATTCATCGTGATCGGTGGCGCGTTCATGTTGCTGACACTCACAGCTGACATCGTCAATCCGATCAAGATCTTCTGACCGTGTGAGCAGGGCGACGGTTGCCGCGCGGTAGTGCGGTGATCGCCCGGCTAAACTTGCAGTGAAGCTATGAAAGAAGGCACAGACGTGACCATCCCTATCGGACTGGGAATGCCCTCGGCACCCGCAGCGATTCTTGCTCCTCGACGCAAGACTCGGCAGCTGCAGGTCGGCACGGTAGGTGTGGGCAGCGATTTCCCCATCTCGGTGCAGTCCATGTGCACCACGAAGACGCACGACGTCAACGCAACGCTCCAGCAGATCGCCGAATTGACTGCTTCCGGATGTGACATCGTCCGTGTCGCTTGCCCGCGCCAGGAAGATGCGGACGCGTTGGCGACCATCGCGAAGAAGAGCCAGATTCCGGTTATCGCCGACATCCACTTCCAGCCGCGCTACATCTTCGCGGCAATCGAGGCGGGATGCGCTGCGGTGCGCGTCAATCCGGGCAACATCAAGGAATTCGACGGCCGCGTCAAAGAGGTGGCGAAGGCCGCGGGCGATGCCGGCATTCCGATCCGCATCGGCGTCAACGCCGGTTCGCTCGATCCTCGCTTGATGGAGAAGTACGGCAAGGCGACGCCCGAAGCGTTGGTCGAGTCTGCGCTGTGGGAAGCCGGGTTGTTCGAAGAGCACGGCTTCGGTGACATCAAGATCTCCGTCAAGCACAACGATCCGGTGATCATGGTCGAGGCTTACCGCCAACTCGCCGCCAAGTGCGACTACCCACTGCACCTCGGTGTCACCGAGGCGGGTCCGGCGTTTCAGGGCACGATCAAGTCCGCGGTCGCCTTCGGTGCGCTGCTCGCGGAGGGCATCGGCGACACCATCCGTGTGTCGCTCTCAGCCCCGCCGGCCGAGGAAATCAAGGTCGGTAACCAGATTCTGCAGTCGCTGAACCTGCGTCCGCGCAAGCTCGAGATCGTCTCATGCCCCTCGTGTGGCCGCGCACAGGTTGACGTCTACACACTCGCCGACGAGGTCTCCGCGGGTCTCGAGGGCATGGAGATTCCGCTACGCGTGGCAGTCATGGGCTGCGTCGTGAACGGACCGGGTGAAGCGCGTGAAGCTGACCTCGGTGTGGCGTCCGGCAACGGCAAGGGCCAGATCTTCGTCAAGGGCAAGGTCATCAAGACGGTGCCCGAGGCGCAGATCGTCGAGACGTTGATCGAAGAGGCGATGAAAATTGCCGAAAGCATGGAGGGCGACGCTTCGGAGGGTGCGCCGGTCGTCACCGTGAGTTGAGTGATTGCCGGATGAATCTTCCCCGTCGGTGTCAGGTTCGTGGCAATCTGAGTGCATCATGATCGGGTAGTGATATTCGTGGACGCGCAGTCGAGTCGAGGGGGTTGACGGATGCTCAAACTCCTCGGAGCCAAGCAGGTCGGAAGTCGAGATCTCGATGACGTCCGAGCGGTACTCGACGCCGATCCGGTCGCGGCCTGCATGATTGCCGCGCGCGTCGAAGAATGCGGCGTCGACCCACGAATGATTCACGGCGAGCTGTGGAGTCGAGGCGGGCCGTTGTCCTCCCTGTGCTTTGCCGGGGCAAATCTGGTTCCGCTTCGGGGCGATCCGGATGACATTCGAGCATTCGCCGACCGTGCCTGTCGGATTCCACGCATGTGCTCGTCGGTGGTCGGCCGCGCCGAATTGGCGTTGCCGCTCTGGGAAATGCTCGAACTCGATTGGGGAACTGCGCGGGAGGTTCGCCCCGAACAACCGTTGCTCGCGGTATCCGAGCCGCTGGCATGCCCGTCGGATCCTCTGGTCCGGCAGGTCCGCTCCGACGAACTCGACATCTACCTGCCTGCCGCGATCGCGATGTTCATCGAAGAGGTGGGCGTCGATCCACGTGCCAACGACGGTGGGCGCGGCTATCGGCATCGTGTCGCAAGCCTGATCGCCGCCGGGCGAGCGTGGGCGCACATCGAGGACGGCCAGGTCGTTTTCAAGGCGGAGGTCGGTTCGATGTCCGCGCGCTGTGGCCAGATTCAGGGCGTCTGGGTCAATCCCGAGTTTCGCGGACAGGGCTTCGGCGTGACCGGAACGGCGGCTGTGGCGGAGTCGATCATGGCGACCGGTCGCATTGCGAGCCTGTACGTCAACAGCTTCAATACGATTGCGCGGTCGACCTATTCGAGGGTCGGGTTCCGACAGGTCGCAACTTTCTCGACGGTACTGCTCGACTGACCGCACACGGTGGGTGCAATGGTCGCGCCTACCCTGACCGCGTCGGTTGCCGCCCTAGTATGGGGTTCGATGAACACTCGGCATTTCTCTCGTAGTCGCTCGGCCCAACTGTTGGCCTCCTGCACCGTGATTTTCTTGGCGGTGGGGATCAGTTCGTGTACTCCGAAACCCGCCGGCCCCGAGCCCGTCGCGCAGCAGTTCCTGAGTGCGTTCGGTGACAGAGACATCGACGAGGCAGCAAAATTTACGGACCGGCCTGATTCTGCCGAACCCGTGTTGAGCGATACCTGGGATGCGCTTCAGGCCGAGTCGATGACCGCAGAGACCACGTCGGTGAAGATGAACGGAGACACCGCCACGGTCGGCTACACCTACGAGTGGCATCTCCCGAAGGACCGCGTCTGGACCTACGACGGCGAACTGCAGATGGGGCGCAAGGACGGTGACTGGTCTGTCCGGTGGAGTTCGACGGACGTTCATCCCCGTCTCGGTGACAAACAGACGATGTCGTTGCGGGCAACCGCTGCGCCGAGGGCGAGGGTCAACGAGCATTCGGGCACGGACGTCCTCGTGCCGGGAATCGTCTACCGCGTGAAGTTCGATCGCTCGAAGAGCAACGACATCATCGGCTCCGCGAACAGTCTCGCAAGCGTTCTCGGGCGATTCGATTCGTCGCTGACGGGTCAGTCGATCGCGGAATCGTCGACGGCCGTCAAGGGCGACTATCTGGTGACCAGGTTGCGCAGTGACGACTACGACCAGGTTTCCGCGCAATTGGGAGCCATATCCGGGGTTTCGGTGTCGGACGAATCGGATCTGGTCTCGACCGACCCGGAGTTCGCACCTGACCTGCTCGGGCAGATCAAGAAGACGATCATCGACGAGGTCGACGGCAAGGCCGGCTGGAGTGTCGTCACGGTCAACCAGAACGGCGTCGACACCGACGTGTTGACCGAGACTGCGCCGCAACCGGTTCCGTCGTTCAGTATCAGTCTGGACCGCAACATCCAGATCGCTGCGCAACGCGCGGTGAACGTGAACAAGGATCAGGCGATGATGGTGGTCATCGAACCGTCGAGCGGTGCCATTTTGGCCGTTGCGCAGAACAAGGCAGCAGACCGCGACGGACCGGTCGCGACGATGGGTCAGTACCCGCCCGGTTCGACGTTCAAGATCATCACGGCAGGCGCGGCAATTTCGACGGGTCAGGCGACTCCCGACACGATGGTGCCATGCCCTGGCCGAATCGAGATCGGCGAGCGCAGCGTCCCCAACTACAACGAGTTCTCACTCGGCACGGTGCCGATGGCAACGGCCTTCGCCCGTTCGTGCAACACGTCCTTCGCCAAGCTGGCCAGCGAGATGCAAGCTGACACGTTGACCACTGCCGCAGCGCAGTTCGGCATCGGCCAGGACTACAACGTGGTGGGGTTGCCGATCGATTCGGGTTCGGTGCCGCCGGCGTCGGATCTGGTGCAGCGGACCGAGGACGGATTCGGTCAGGGCAAGGTCGTGGTCAGTCCGTTTGGAATGGCGATGGCGGCGGCGACGGTTGCGAACGGTTCGACACCGGTGCCGCAACTGATTTCGGGACGCGAGACCACCATCGACGGTGAGCGCCCGGCGATCACACCGGCCATGGTCGACGGTCTGCGCGGAATGATGCGACTCGTCGTCACCAGTGGTACCGCCGAACGCGTCGAAGATCAGGGTGAGGTGTACGGCAAGACCGGTGAAGCTGAGGTCGACGGGGGATCGCACGCATGGTTCGTCGGCTACCGCGGCAACCTGGCCTTTGCCACTCTGGTTGTGCGGGGCGGAAGTTCGGACAACGCCGTCGCCGTGACCCGTGACATGCTCACCGCCCTGCCGGAAGGTTACTGACCCGTCAGGGGAGCAGTCCCAACCTGCGGGCGGTGACCACAGCTTCGTGGCGTGAGCTTGCGTCGAGCTTTCCCATCGCGCTCCGCAAGTAGCTTTTCACCGTTTCCGGGCGAAGGGAAAGTCGTTGGCCGGCTTCGATGTTGGTGCAGCCGAGTGCGACTTGAGAGAGGACGTCCACTTCGCGTGGGGTGAGCATGACGTCGGTTTCGGTGTCTGCAGTGGGCCGCAGCAGGTTGGCCAGACGCTGGGAGAGCCCGCGGAGTTTCGTCTGTAAGTCGGTATCGGTGACAGTCTGGGCGACACTGCGTAGTTCGGCGTGAACTCCGCGGATTTCTTCCGAAGACATACCGTCGGCGGTGGTTGCTGCGGCGGCCTGAAGTAGTTGCAGGCGACGGTCGACCTCGTCGCGGATGGCGAACTCCATGCCGAGGCGCCGGGATGCGCTGACCATGACGTCTGCCGTGCGGTCACCCAACGGAGCCGAATCACGGATAGCGGCGTACAGAACGGCGCGCGATTTGCCGGAAACCATGACGGGAACGGCGATGATCGAATGCAGGCCCTCGCTGAGAACAGGTCGGTCGAAGTGATGAGTGATGGACTGCGAATTTCCGTAATCGTTGACGGTGATCGGTGAACCCTGCGCAACGACGCGCCCGCCCATGCCGGATCGTGGAGGGATTGCCAGGCCCTTGAGGTTGTTGGTGCGGGTGCCGACGAATTCGCTCAGGTGCAGGGTTCCGTCCTGGACCTCGCCTCCGAACAGCACAGGAACAACACCCTGAGCTGCAATGGTTCGGAGTTCACCTCGCATTGCGTCCCCGTCGCGGGGACGCAGAAGTGACGAAGCATGTCGATTCACGCAGGTACCCCTTTCTGGGGGTAGTGAAGTTCTCTTGTGAGCTAGATCATAGGGGGTGAACAGTACGTATGACGAGCCGCCAACGTAACCGGTCGGGCCAACCATACGACGATCGATAAGGAGCAAGTTGATGAGCACCGATCCCACCGCACGGGTGCGCGAGCTGCTGGACCAGTACGACACCCCGCATGCCAGCGCCGCAGAATTGCTCTGCGATCGGCATCCCGCGGATGGCGTTGCATTCACCGTCGTCGAGGCAGACCTTAGCTCGGTGGACCTCACTTACGGTCATCTACGTGAGCAGTCGGCGCGTTTCGCAGCAGCTCTGGCGGACCTCGGAGTCGAGCCGGGAGACAACGTAGCGACCCTCATGGGCAAGTCTGCAGATCTCGTGGTCGCGCTCCTCGGAATCTGGCGCCGCGGCGCGGTCCACGTGCCGTTGTTCACGGCGTTCGCTTCGCCCGCCATCGCTTTCCGCTTGACTGCCAGCGGTGCGAAGGTCGTCATTTCCGACGCCAATCAGCTCGACAAGCTTGCGCCCGGTGAGGACATCCCCGCCGACGCGGCGTGGCAGGTCATCGTCGCCGGCGGCGCGGCCGGTGACGAATTGGACTTCGACGCCCTCCTCGCAGCTCAGGATGCAGAAGACCCGAAGGGCGCTGCTCAGGCCGTCGGCGGAAATGCACCGATGGTGCAGTTGTTCACCAGCGGCACCACGGGAACACCCAAGGGCGTGCCGGTTCCGGTGCGCGCGCTCGCTTCGTTCCACGCCTACCAGGAGTTCGGCCTCGACGTCCGTGAGGACGACGTGTTCTGGAACGCCGCGGACCCGGGCTGGGCATACGGGTTGTACTACGCGTTACTCGGTCCGCTTGCCGCCGGCACGCGAAGCCTTCTGCTGCACGCCGGATTCTCTGCGCCCCTGACGTGGCAGATCATCGAGAAGTTCGGTGTCACCAATTTTGCGGCCGCTCCGACCGTGTACCGCAGTCTGCGTGCCGACAAAGCGCCTGTTCCGGAAGGCATTTCGCTGCGCCGCGCGTCGTCGGCCGGTGAGCCTTTGACCCCGGATGTGGTTGCGTGGTCGAAGAACTCGTTGGGTGTCGAGGTCCGTGATCACTACGGCCAGACCGAGCACGGCATGTTCATCGTCAATGCGTGGGCCGACGGGCTGCGTGAGGACGTGCGCCCCGGATCCATGGGCCGTCCGTTGCCGGGTTGGTCTGCCGCTGTGCTGGAAGACAATTCGGATGACATCGCACCCGCCCGCTCTCAGGGCCGCGTCGCGATCGATACCCACAACAGCCCGTTGATGTGGTTCACCGGATACGTCGATGCTCCGGAGAAGACGAAGCAGCGATTCAGCGAAGACGGCCGCTGGTACATCACCGGTGATGCAGGAATGACGGACGAGGACGGATTCTTCTTCTTCTCCTCGCGAGACGACGACGTCATCATCATGGCCGGCTACCGCATCGGACCCTTCGACGTCGAGAGCGTGCTGGTCATGCACGAGCACGTCATCGAGGCCGCCGTCGTAGGCATGCCCGATGAGTTGCGCGGTGAGGTTCTCGAAGCGTTTGTCGTTCTTCGCGAAGGTGTCGACGGCGACGACGAACTCGAGAAGGAACTGCAAACACTGGTGAAGAAGAAGTTTGCAGCGCACGCGTACCCGCGCACGGTGCACTTTGTTCCGAACCTGCCGAAGACCCCGAGCGGCAAGGTTCAGCGGTACATCTTGCGTAAGGGCTAACCCCCTGCTGTGCGCCTTTATTAACCGCGGGCGGTTAACAAAGGCGCACAGCAAGGTCAGCGCCGACGGATTCTGCCGACCACCATGAGGGCGACCAGGGTGACTGCAAGCAGCAGTGTCGTATTTGCTGCGGCAAGAAATACCTGGCCGCGGTCGGTGAGTCCGAAGATGCTGACCGGCAGGGTCTTCCATGTCGCCGGATAGACCATGACGGTCGCGCCCAGTTCACCCATCGAGAGCGCGATGGAAAGTCCCGCGGCCGTGCCCAGAGCTGGGAGTAGCAGCGGAAGTGTCACTCGCGTCAGTACCCGTACGGGGCCTGCCCCGAGCGATTCCGCAGCCTGGCGGTACGCGGGATCAAGTCGTTCCAGTGCCGCAGAAACCGCGCTGAATGCAAAGGCGAGCACCAGAACGGTGTGAGCGAGAATCACGATCCACTTGGTACCGCCGAGCAGCACTGGGCGCTCGTTGAAAGTGATCAGCAGACCCAAGCCGATGGCAACTGATGGAACTGCAATCGGCAGGTGAAACACGGCGTCGGTGACGCGGCGCAGCCACATCGGTGCCTCACGAGATGCCAAGGCGGCCCACGTTCCGACGATCAGTGCCAATACTCCCGAGATGAACGCAGTCTGCAAGCTGACGGTCAGGCTGGCGAAGTTCTCGTCGGACAGCGCCGTGGAGAAGTTCTTGCCGCCGAGATTCGACGGAAGTGGCCCCGTCCACGATCCGGCCAGCGCAGCCGCGACGACGGTGGCGATGGGTGCGACAAAAACGACCGCGACGACGAGGGCGAAGAGTCCGAGAACGAGTGCCCTAGAGCTTCGTGTCCACAGCAGCACGGCTGCCTCCCGTCAATCTGTTGAAGGTGAATCGGTAGAGGCAGTACAAGCCGAGTGAGAGTGCGACTTGGACGGTCGCGATCACTGCCGCGCCTGGCAAGTCGAAGGTGACGATGCCACGGGTGTAGATGAGGACCGGCAGAGTTACGACGTCTTTGGCTCCGGTGAAGAGCACGATGCCGAATTCGTTGAGTGTCAACAGAAGTACGAGCGATCCACCGGCCAGGAGGGCTGGCCACGCTTCCGGCATCACCACCTGTCGCAGAACGCGGACGGGTGACGCTCCGAGGCTGGCTGCGACGTCGAGTTGTTCACGCGGAATCTGGGTGAATGCCGCAAGAAGTGGACGCACGACAAAGGGCGTGAAGAAGGTGATTTCGGCCGCGATCACACCGAAGGGAGTGTTGAGGAAATTCAGGGGCCCATTCGCGTCGCCGGTGATGCTGACGATCAAGGCGTTGACGGCGCCGGCCGTGCCGTACAGGAATGTGAACGCCAACGTGATCAGGAAAGACGGCAGCGCGAGCACCGTGTCGATCAATCGCCCCACCACCTTGGATCCGGCGAATGGAACGAAGGCAAGCACCAAGGCGAGGAAAGTGCCGAGGACCAGGCAACCCAGGGTCGACGCCACGGCGATGTGGATGGTCCGCCAGAACGCGGTTCGGAACAGTTCCGATCCGAGCACCGAAGACCACGTGGACAGACCGGTGCCGTCTGCGGTGCTCAGCGATTCCGTGAGGACCCGCGCGGTGGGATACACCGCGAACACGAGCACCAGAAGCAGTGGCGGTAGCGCCCACCCGATCCGGCGCCACGGAATCGGGTCTTTGTGTTGGGGCACAGCGGTTTCGGGGCGTTCCAAGGTTGTGGTCATGGCCGGCGATCCGCCGGAACCAGAACGCTGCCGTCCGTGGGCAAGACGACGCCGACCTCGGTGTCGACCGGTCGTTCGTCGTGGCCTGCAACATCCGCGTCGACGCGGACGTCGTCGAGGCCACGGACAGCCAGTGTCAGACGCGTCGTCGAACCACGCCAGACGCTCGAGACGATGCGTGCCGGGAACGATCCTCGCGCGCCGACGCCGGTCACCACTACCGCGTGCGGACGAACACACAGGTAGGCATCCATGTCGGACTCCCACTCGATGCGCCCGATCTCGGGTTGAGGGGCGTGAGCAGTGAACGGAGCGCCACCGATCGAGACCAACGCGGAGGTACCGATGACGCGAGTGACCGTGCAGGGCAACAGGTTGGCGCCGCCGAGAAAGGCCGCGGTGAAGCTGGACGGCGGCCGCTTCCACAAGGCCTCCGCGGTGTCGATGTCCGCGAGTCTGGCATTGCGCATCACTGCGATTCGGTCCGCGAGCGCCAGGGCTTCACTCTGATCGTGCGTCACGTAGAGCATGGCTGTGTCAGGTAGTGCGGCGCGCAGTCTCGCCAGTTCGCCGAGCATGCTCTCGCGAAGTTGAGCATCCAGGGCGGCCAGCGGTTCGTCGAGGAGGAGTACTCCGGGACGAATCGCCAACGCACGAGCGATGGCGATCCGCTGCTGTTGACCGCCGGAAAGCTCACGCGGCAGGCGCTTTCCGTACGCCGACATCCCGACCATGTCGAGGGCTTCGGCCACGCGTGGGCCGATCTCCGACCGCGGCACACGGTGGGCTCGGAGTCCGAAGGCCACGTTCTCGGAGACCCTCATGTGTGGGAAGAGCGCGTACGACTGAACGACGACGCCGATTCCTCGTTGTGAGGGAGGGAGATTGGTGATGTCTCGGGTGCCGAGCTTGACCGAACCGGACGTGGGGCGGACAAATCCCGCGAGGGCCTTCAGAGCGGTCGACTTGCCGGATCCACTGGGCCCCAGCAGTGCCACAGTTTCACCCGGCGCGACTCGTAGATTGAAATCGACGAGGGCGTGGGTTGCGGTCTTTCCGCGGCCGTAGGCGACGTTGACGCGATCGAAGGTGATGGCCGGAGCCGAATGTTCGATCGCTCCGTGGACACCGACGGTCTCGGGGAGCGTCCGCCCCAGTCTGGTTCTTGCCATGATCAGCTCCCGGTGGCTTTCTGGTAGGCGGCGATGTCGGCGTCGAGCGAGCTGAGGACGTCGTTCCAGTTCGGGGTCCACACGTTGACGCCCTGCAGAACTCCGGAAGGCGTGTTCTTGTCGGTGGATTCACCGGTAGCGCTTCGGACGTCCTCACGGACCGATACGCCGAGTGCGTCGGTGGCGACGGTCTTCTGGGATTCTTCGGAGAGCAGGAATTCCATGAGCTTCTTCGCTTGTTCGCTGCTCGGTGCGCTCTTGGCGAGCCCCATCACGTAGGGCAGTGCAATGGTGGTGCGAGTGCCGTCGGCTCCGGCGGGGAAGAAGATGTCGAACTTCGATCCGTCGTCCGCGATCGAAGCGAGGTTCATCTGGACGTCACCGTTGGCGACCAGCAGCTCTCCGTTGCTGACCTTGGGCTGGAGCTTTCCGGTCGAGGACGAGGGTCCGACGTTGTTTGCCTGGAGCTTGCCGAGGTAGTCGAGTGCTCCTTCCTTGCCCATCAGGTGCTGGAGCAGCAAGAGCACCGCGGTGCCGTCGCCGGCCTGGCCGGGCGTGGAGTACTGCAACTTGCCCTTGAACTGATCTGTGAGTAGGTCGTCCCAAGATTGTGGGGCGGGTGATGCAGTCGGATTGGCAATGAACGAGAGGTAGTTCTCGACGACGGGTACGTACTTGCCGGCTTCGTCCTTCTCGTCGGCCGGAACGGCGGAGGTGTCGATTCCGCTGGGCTCGAGCAGACCTTGCGCGTCGGCCTTCTGAATGAACGGCGGCAGGGTGATGATGACGTCGGCCTGTGGGTTGGACTGCTCCTTGTCGACGCGGGAGACGACCTCGCCGGAACCGGCTTCCACCAGGTTGACAGCGATGCCGGTCTGCGCGGTGAAGGCGTCGAATCTGCCCTTGTACCAACCGGACAGGCCGTCGGCGCTGTAAACGGTGACGGTTTCGGTATCTGATCCGGCGGCAGTGCCGGTTCCACCGCAGGCTGTGGTGAACGAAAGGACGGACACGGCGAGAGCGGCCGCAGCGATGCTCGGGCGTAGACGCATGACGATTCCTTCTTCGGAGGTGAGATCAGGGGTGGGTGAGGAGTTCGGCGAACTCCGTCACGGACGGGACGATGTGGGTGGCACCGGCGTCGCGCAGTTGTTGCTCGTCGTGAGCGCCGGTCAGAGTTCCGGCAACGATCGATGCGCCGGAGCGAATGCCGCTGAGCACGTCGTTGGACGTGTCGCCGAGTACGGCGATCTGGTGGACGTCGTCGATCGAGAGTTGGAGCAGCGCAGTCAGAATCAAGTCAGGGAACGGGCGACCGCGACCGGCTTCGGCGGGGGAGAGGGTGAGATCGGCGAGGGTTTCCCAGCCGAGCGCGACGAGGAGTTTATCCTGCGTCGATCGACTGAACCCGGTGGTCAAGGCAACTTTGATGCCGGCCTCGCGGAGTGTGGTTATCGCCTTCTCCGCGCCGGGGATCGGCTCGGCGAGCCCCTGGTCGATGAGGGAGTCGTACGTGGTTTCGAAGGCGGCGTTCGCGGCCTGGGCGCGGTCTTCGTCACCGAAGATCGCGCGGAACACGACGATCTTCGACTGGCCCATCGTGTCGAGGACGTACTGGCGAGCGGCATCGGCTTCCGGGCCTTCGTCGGGCAGTCCGCCGGCTTCAGCGGCGGCAGCGAAGGCGCGAAGAACCAGTCCGTCGTCGGCGACGGTGGTGCCGGCCATGTCGAGAACGGCAAGGGTGATGGGAGACATGAGAAGTCTTTCTTGTCAGAAGGATTCAGAGACCGAGCTGGTCGGCGGTTTGTTCTGCCAGTGCCGGGCCGAGCGTCATACCGCGGCCACCGGGGCCGGCAACCACCCAGACGTTGTCGGCGGCCTGTGCGCGGTGAACCAGTTGTGAGGGGTCGAGGCACTGGCTGTAGACGCCCGCCCATCGCTTGACGATGGGCGGAAGATCGCGTCCCAGAAGGGTTTCCACCACTGTGGACAGATGGCGATAGGGCGCCTCGTCGACGTCGAAGTCGAACGGCTCCTCGTACTCGTGGGTGTCGCCGATGGTCAGCCCGCCGTGCAAGCGCTGCACGCACAGGAGCTGCATGCGGTGCGCATCGGCAGTCGGTTCCTGCGGCTGCACGGTGCGAAGGTGATCGAGGGCAGATCCAGCGAAACCGGGGTAGTAGCGGAAGCTGTCGCCGTCTGCGATTGCGGTGGTGAGCTTTTCGCCGAGTGGGGCCGTCTGCATCATCTGTAGGCGCACACGGCGCAGGGGGAGATCTCCGGCGAGATCGCGAGCCAATCCGCCGAGTGTTGCTCCGGGGCAGACGATCACGAGATCGGCGTCGAAGTTGCGGCCGTGGTCGTCGCGGATGTGTACGCCGGTGCTGTTCGTCGTGATCTCACGAGCTTCTGTTCCGGCGTGGAAGGTGTAACGGCCGGTGGATTCGAGGTAAGAACGGATGGCGGGGAGCGCTTGCCGTGATTCGACTGCGGCGTCGAGGGTGCAGTGCAGTCCGCCGAGAAACTTGCCCCGGAGCGCGGGGTTGACGGCACGAACGGCGTCGGGATCCAAGAGTGCGAACCCTCTGTTGTCAGCGTCCGGCCGAGAGAACGCTTCCTGCGCGACCGCAACCTCCTCCTCGGTGCGCATGAGGGTGATCGAACCCGCCGGTCGGTATCCGACGCCGGGAACACGGGCGGCAAGGTCTGCCCACAACTCGCGCGAGCGCAGCGCGGCTTCGAGTTCGTTGGGAGCTCGCCCGGATACCCAGACGAGCCCGAAGTTCCGTACCGTGGCACCGCGGGCTTCCGGCTCGCGTTCGAGATGAACAACCTCATGTCCCCGGCGGATTGCCTCGTCGGCGTGCGCCGTTCCGAGGATTCCTCCGCCCACAATCAAAATTCGCATGTAGAGACAGTGACGTTTGGTCTAGACCAATAGGGGGAATCGAGACGAACTCCAGGTTAACAATTGGTATAGACCGAATTCTTGTACGCTTGCGCCATGAATCAGCAGACGTCCACCGGGCCGGGGACCTCGAGCGTCGTGATCGAGCCGGAGCTGAAGTACTACCGCGTCCGCACCGAGATCGAGACCATTCTCAGTGCGCTCGCGGAAGGTGACGCCGTCCCGTCGGAGCGGGAACTGGCATCGCGGTTCACGGTCGCTCGTGAGACGGTCCGTCAAGCGCTTCGCGATCTGCTCGTCGAAGGACGGATCGAGCGGCGTGGGCGGGGCACCGTCGTTGCGAGTCCGAAATTGGTGCAGCCCCTCTCGCTTCGTTCCTACACCGAGGGCGCGCTGAGCGCTGGGCGAGTGCCCAGTCGTGAAGTCGTGACCTTCGAACGAATGTCGGCCGACGACGGTCTCGCCACTGAGTTGGGTATCGAGGTGGGCGACACCGTCGTTCATCTCGAGCGTGTCCTCTTCGCCGACGGCGAGAAGATCGGACTCGAATCAACGTTCTTGCCGGACAGCAGGTTCGGTGAGATGATCGACGCCTTCGATGCGACGACATCGCTGTACGCTGCCATCCGCTCCGTCGGCGTGGTCTTCGCCTCCGCTACCGAACGAATCGAGACGGTGCTCGCTTCACCGCGGGAGGCAACCCTCGTCGAGTCCACCACCTCGATGCCGATGCTTCTGCTGCACCGGACGTCCGTCGACCCGGAGGGCGTGCCGATCGAGCGGGTGCGCTCGCTCTACCGCGGCGACCGTATTGCCTTCCTGACGACTCTGCGCGAGTAGTCGGGGCGTTGAGGGGTTCTGCTGGTACCCGGAACGGCAGGCACTCCCGCCCTCGTGAAACCTGGTCTGTACTGGACTCGTCAAACGAGAGGACAGTACGCATGAGTGACAAGAAGATCTGGTTTGTTACCGGCGCAGGCCGGGGCATGGGAATCGACATTGCGCAGGCGGCCCTTGCCGCCGGGCACGCGGTGGTGGCAACGGGGCGTGATGCGGACCGCGTTGCTGCAGCGATCGGTGAGCATGACGACCTGTTGGTGATTGCCTTGGACATCACCGACGAACATGCCGCATATGCTGCGGTGGACACGGCAGTTGCACGATTCGGTGGAATCGACGTGCTGGTGAATAACGCCGGAAACTTCTACGCCGGGTTCTTCGAAGTTGTCAGCCCGGCGCAACTTCGTGCTCAGATGGAGACCAACTTCTTCGGGCCGACAAATGTGACACGGGCGGTGTTGCCGGTGATGCGTCGGCAACGGAGTGGACACGTCGTGACCGTCAGTTCTATTGCGGGCCTGCGCGGTCAGGAATTTTGCGGAGCCTATGCTGCGTCGAAATTTGCGTTGGAAGGCTGGATGGAGTCCTTGCGATTCGACGTCGAACCGTACGGTATCGGCACGACCGTCGTGGAGCCGGGATTCTTTCGCACTGAACTGCTCGTCGAAGGTGCGTCGTCGATCTGGCCGGAGCTGTCGATCGCCGACTACGACGCTCGGACCGGCGAGACCGTGGAAGCGTGGAAGAGTATGAACGGCTTCCAGGGCGGGGATCCGGTAAGACTTGCGTCGGCGCTTGTGACGCTTGTCGATTCGCCGTTACCTCCACGTCGTTGGGTTGCCGGAGCCGACGCGGTATCCGCGGCTGAGCAGAAGGCCAACGAATTGCTTGATCAGGTCGAAGCCCACCGTGCGCTGTCGTCGTCGCTTGCTCATGACGATGTGACGATCTAGCCGGAAGCGGTCAGGTCACCCATGTGCGCTGAACATGTCCAAGAGCCCTTGGGGTGCGTTCTCGCCGAAGCACATGTCCAGGCCATCAGCCGACTGTTGTGCCGATGCGGCGCTGCGCGGGAAGAGTCGCTCTTCGTAGGCGGCGAGTCCTTCCTCCGTGCCGCTGTGCGACGCGATCGCTCGACCGAGTTCGGCGCCGTCGAGCATTGCCAGGTTCGCGCCCTCCCCGGCGAACGGCGACATGACGTGGGCCGCGTCCCCGAGCAGTGTGACGCCGGGAGTGCGACCCCAGCTGTGTCCGATGGGAAGGGCATGGATGGGACGAGGGGTCAACGAGCTGTCCGCTTCGACGATCATCGACCGGAATGACTCGTCCCAGTCCGGGAAGTGTTCCAGCAGAATCTTCTTCGCAATGTGGTCGTCGGAGAAATCGACGCTCGAAGCCCAACCCTCGGGAACTCGGAGGGCAGCGTAGATGTGCAGACTGTTGTCCGTCTCACGGTGGGCAAGGAAGCCCTTGTCGGCACTGAGCGCGAACATCATTCCGCCGCCGACTGTTTCGGCGGATTCCGCGTGCTGGTTGTCGGCGTCGTGAAGGTCGAACTCCACGAAGGATATTCCGGTGTAAACCGGAGTGGCGTGTGAAACCAGTGGACGGATTTTCGACCACGCGCCGTCGGCGCCGACCAGGAGATCGGTGGTGAAGTGGGAGCCGTCCGCGAGATGAACTTCGTGTCGACCGTCCGGCAGTGCATGGGCGCCGCGCACCTTGGCACCCCAATGGACGGTGTCTTTCGGCAGCGATCCGATTAGTAGGTCGCGCAGTTGCCCGCGGTCGACTTCGGGGCGGTCGCCGTCTCCCTTGTCCTCCTCGCTCAGGTGCACGACGGCATTTCGATCGAGAACGCGCATCTGTTCACCGCCTTGATGAACGAGTGCGCGGAACTCGTCGTACAGACCGGCGGCACGAAGTGCGATCTGGCCTGAGTCCTCGTGGATGTCGAGCATCCCGCCTTGAGTTCTGGCTGTCGGTCCGGATTCGAGATCGAATACCGCCGAATTGATTCCGTGGTGATGGAGGACTCGGGCGAGCGTGAGGCCACCGAGGCCGGCGCCGATGATTGCGATGGGGTAGTGGTTCATGGTGGGTTCCTAAGTAGTGAGTGGGGTGTTCTCGATGCCCGTGATGAGCGTTCGGAATCCCCAGGAGAGGCGTGTGGTGGGTTCACCGGCAAGTAGGGCTGTGGAATGGCTTGCGACGAGGGGGTGCGTCTGCGGGTCTGCGTGCTCGATTGCGTCGGTCAAGGCGTTCCACCGGGCGTCCCTGTCCGAGAGGTTGTTCGGCGCCGAGTGCTCGGCAGCGGTGGACGTCGCGTACTGAAGTAGGAGGTCCACGCCCCAGGCGGCTTGAGCCGAGGGAACCGTGCCCTCGTGGAGCAATGCCAACAGGCGTTCGAGTAGGCGTACGTAGTGAACTCCGCTTGGTCGCGAAACAAGAGCCGACTGGGCAAGGCCGGGATGATCGAACAATACGGCCGTGTAGGACGTCAACACCCGTTCGAGGCGCGCTTGCCAAGTGCCGGAATTATTTTCGGCGAGGTCGACGACTCCGAGCAGCTCATCCAGAACCGCGGCGTGCAATTCGGCTGTGTTTCGCACGTACACGTACAGCGACGCGGGTCCGGTGTCGAGTTCCAGGGCGAGTCGACGCATTGTCAACTTCTGCAGCCCCTCCGAGCGCAAGATATCCACCGCCGCACTGACGATGCCCTCACGTGTCAGTGCGGGTTTGGCCGGGCGATTGCGTCGGCTCGACGGACTTGCTGGGTGAGTGGGCATGGCTCCAGCGTACACGAACATGTTCGTAACGAACATGTTCGTCGGATCACGCGATGGGCTACATACCCGTTCCACCGGAAAGCATCGCGATCGTCAGCAGGATGCCGCCGACAATCCCCACAAGCGGGCTGTCACTGTTGAGTAGCCAGTCGTTCAACGATCCCATGAGCGCCTCTTTCGGGTTCGATCTGTCGATGATCGAGCCTATCGACAGATCGAACCCGATATGTCACTTTTATTCGATTGTCGGTTGGATCGGAGTGATCAGCCGTAAACGTGGTCCGGGCTGATCAGCTTGGTGATGGGCACCATCAGAGCGCTGGTCAGGTCAGTCTCGCCGTCGATGTCGGTGTTGATGAAGACGACCAGGGTGGTGTCCTTCTCGGGCAAGTAGACCGAGACTGTCTTGTAGCCGGGCAGGCTTCCGTTGTGACCGATCCAGCCGCCGCTGTTGAACAAGCCGAGTCCGTACCCGGAACTGTCGTCCCCTTCGCTCAGGTTCACGGTTTGCAGGCGCTGTTTCTGAGTGTCGTCGGTGAGGAGATCGCCCTTGGCCAAGGCCGGAACCCAGATGCGCATGTCGTCCAACGACGAGATCATTGCACCCGCGGCGCCGCCCCACGACGGATTCCAATCCGTTGCCGCGGTCACGGATTCGTCGAGCGTTTGGTTGGTGTACCCCTGTGCGTGGGGGGTCGGGAACGCGTTGGTGGTGGGAAAGCTGGTGTGTTCCATCCCGAGTGGTGTCGAGATCTTGGTGTCGATGACTTCCGACAGTCTTGAGCCGGAGACCTTTTCGATCACCATTCCCAGCAGAACAGTGTTGGTGTTCGAGTAGTCGACGGTGGTCCCTGGTCGAAGTTGGAGTGGGAGATCTTTGATGTACCCCACGAGCTCTTCAGGTGTGAAAGCTCGGCGAGGATCCGACAGGTATTCCATGACAAACTGTTCGGACGTCGTGTAGTCCACGAGGCCGCTGCGCATCCCCGCCAGCTGTCGCAAGCTGATCGCATCACCTTCCGTGACGCCATCGACGTACTCGGAGATCGGATCATCGAGACCGATCTTGCCCTCGTCGACCAACTGCAGCAGGGCAGTCACAGTAAATGTCTTGGTGACGCTGCCGATCCGGTGGTAGAAGTCGGTTTCCATTGGTGCTTTGGTTGCCGTGTCCGAGACTCCTGCAACCTTGACATAGTTGCCGTCGGGCCCCCAAATGCCCACCATCGCACCGGGAATCCCGGTCGAATTCACCGCTGCGTCGATGATCGCATCGAGCTGGTCGGTGACGGCAGAGTCCATGACCTTCTCGGATGTGGCTGTCGGATTGTCTGTGGATTTGTCAGTGCTGCAGCTGATTACAGCGGCGGCAACCATGGCGCTGCACAGGCCGACAAGCATGATGCGTCTTGCTCCGATTTTCATGAGTCGAACTCTGCCTGCCCGACGAGGCGTGCACATCGACCCCCGGTACGGCTGCCGCAGTCCCCAGGTACCTCCTCAACCGGTACCGGGGGACTACGGAACCCCTGCCTGAACCCCTCCCTGAACCCTTGACTTGGGTCAGAGTCCGCCGTCGAAGAACGCCGCCAGCGCGGGTGCCGGGTCTGCCGCGGTGCCCGTATTTGCTACGCCGACAACGATCAATCCCAGCGTGAGCAGTGCAATGAGAAGACCTACCGACCCCAACCCGAGCCTCGCTCGTCTGTCGGATCGCGCCGTTCTGGCGAAGCGCACCCACACGACCACAGCCAGGGTCAGTGAAAGTACTGCCGCGATCAGTGCGATCACCGCCATGGCCAAGTGATACTGCGCGAAGTCGTTGATCATCACGTCGAGGGCAGGGCTTTGCTGGTTGCCGGTGCCCGTCGTCTGAGCGAGCTGTTGGCGGACCTGCCCGAGAGTTTCGGCGAGTTCCCCGTCCGCCTCGCCCACGGGCAGCATCGAGATCAGCGACGAGAAGGGTGCGACGGCACCTTGGACATTTGCCATCACGAGCACCGAGGAGAACAGTGCGAGGATCGTGACCAGGCCCCCGGCCGAAACGTATGCAAGTTTCTTTCCCAGAGCCAGCGGGCCGGCGTTCGCGAACGACGCCTTGAGCATGCGGCCGAGTGCGAGCAGAACCGTCAGCAGGATTACCGCGATCACTGCCTTGGCCACGTGGTACCGCATCCAGTAATCGACAGCGGACTCCAAGCTGGGAGAGAAGGCTTGGACACCGGAACTCCAGTACTCGACGAACGCGGCACGGACCGTCTCGACGAGTTCCCCCTGGTTTGCATACCCATCGCCCGGCCTACTGGTCAGCATGCCCGGGCCGAAAACGAAGGCAGCGGAGACAACGGCGACCAACGCGATCAGCGCGGCGATCTTGCGACCGGAGGACTGCGCTGAGCGCGACGGCCCCGCAGTGTTGTGCAGTGGAGAATTGTGCAGGGGGGTTCCTCCAGCGTGATGAGCGATCATCCGGTCACCGTCCACAAAGTCATGTCCTCGAGTGTAGGAATCGGTGCACCGGAGTTCATCGGACGTGGGGATGATGTTTTTCGCGATGGCCTCCGCCCTCGGTCGGATGCAGCGAAGGGAAGTCTTCGATCACGCGTGACTCTGCTAGCACTCGACCACGTTGACGGCGAGGCCGCCCTCGCTGGTTTCCTTGTAGCGCACGGACATGTCGTTTCCGGTTTGTCGCATGGTTTCGATGACGGTATCGAGGCTCACCACATGCGTTCCGTCGCCCAGGTACGCGAGTTGAGCCGCGGTGACCGCAGTCGAGGCAGCGACGGCATTTCGTTCGATGCACGGGATCTGGACCAGACCACCGACCGGATCGCAGGTCAGGCCCAGATGGTGTTCCATGGCAATCTCAGCGGCATTCTCGATTTGTCGTGGCGATCCGCCCATGACGGCGCACAGACCGGCCGCCGCCATCGCACAGGCGGCTCCGACCTCACCCTGACACCCGGCCTCCGCCCCGGAGATCGAGGCATTCGCCTTGATAATCGATCCGATTGCGGCCGCAGTGAGGAGAAATGTCCGAACGTCGTGAACGCCGGCGCCGGTCGCGCGTATGTGGTGGTAGAGCACCGCAGGCACGATGCCTGCCGCACCGTTGGTCGGGGCCGTGACAACGCGGCCACCTGCTGCATTTTCTTCGTTGACCGCCATGGCGTAGACGGTCAGCCACTCGCGTGAGGAGGGTGCGCAGTTGCGTTGTTCCAGTTGGCTCTTCGCTGATTGTGCTCGTCGGCGAACCCCGAGTTTTCCGGGCAGCACACCGACGGTATGCATGCCGCGCTCGATGCAGGCGCGCATCGCGGACCAGATTGCGTCGATCCCGGCGAGCGCTCGGTTCTGGCCGTGCATCGCGATTTCGTCTGCCAACGCCAGGTCGGCGATAGTTCCGGAGCCACATTCCGCCAGTAGCTCTTTCGCGGTGCGGTAGTGGGAGTCGATCGGGTGCGTGGGTTCTGGTGTCTGCGCTCCCGTGCGCACTACGAACCCGCCACCGATCGACAGATATGTACTCGTGTAGACGATTTCGTGACCTTCGAACGCCGTCAGGGTCATCGAGTTCGGGTGCCCGTGCCGGCGAACGAGCGGTTCGAACACCATGTCGTCACGAGTGAAAACGACGTGTCCGAGTGAGCCACCGGCGAGCATCACCGATCCACCGTCCGACAGTTCGTCAAATGGGCCGTGCACGTCGGCGGGCTCGCACGTTTCAGGATCCAACCCACGAAGTCCCGCGATCACGGCGTCGGGAGTGCAGTGGCCAATACCCGTGGCCGCGAGAGAGCCGTGCAGATTGCAGCGAATTCGGTCGACAGGATCGGTCAATCGGGCAGATTCGAGTTCGCCGACAAAAGCGTGGGCGGCTCGCATCGGACCGACTGTGTGTGAACTGGACGGTCCGATGCCGATGGAGAAGAATTCGAGAGCGGAAACGTAGACGCCATTGGTGCTCATTCGGCACTCGTGACGGTGGTCGCTCCTGACTCGCGCTGGGCCGCAATCGTCAGTAGATCGGAGCGAGAGTCTCCGGTAGCGGCTCGGATCACCGTGCGCGCCATTGCAATTGCTCCGTGTAGAACAGCTTCGTCACCCGCTGAGGAGCGGGCATCAGCGGCAAATTCGATCGTGTGAGGAACTCCGGTGACACCGCGCAACGCGATCATCGGGTGGATCGAGGGAACCGCCTTCGAAACGTTGCCCATGTCGGTCGAACCACCGGTCAGGGGAGTTCGGGCGGCCGCGATGCGGCCCAGGTTCGCGATCTCCTCGTCCCAGATAGTTGCCAACACCGGATGTTGAACCAGTTCCTCGTAGCGAGGTTCGGCGCGTTCGGTTGACCAGGCGCAGTCGCTGGCCACCGCGCCGCCCTCGAAGCAGGCGAGCATTCGACGTTTGGCGTCCAACAGCACCTCGAGATCTGCGGCCCGAACTTCCGCTCGGACCAGAGTCGAGGCCGGGATGATGTTGGTAGCTTCTCCGCCGTGTTCGACGTAGGCGTTGAGTCTGACGTCGGAAGGGAGCTGTTGACGGAGGAGTCCGATGGCAACCAGTGCGATCGTGGCGGCGTCACCTGCGTTGATGCCCTTGTGTGGTGCGGCGGCCGCGTGTGCGGCCCGTCCGGAGTAGGTCACGTCGAAACGATCAACTGCTTGCGTTCCGGTGACAGTGCAACTGACGTCCTCACCTGCAGCGCCGTGGACCATGATCGACATTGCCGCGCCCTCCCACGCGCCGCGTTCGAGGAGCAAGACTTTCCCACCGCCGTGTTCTTCGGCCGGCGTACCGAGGAGGACAACAGTCAGCCCGTAGTCCTCCGCGACCTCACCGAGCGCGATGGCTGCGCCCAGTCCGGCGGCGGCGATGACATTGTGTCCACATGCATGACCGATGTCAGGGAGGGCGTCGTACTCGGCGCAGACGACGACGCGGAAAGGGCCGGAGCCCCGAACCGCTTCGAATGCCGTCTCGAGGCCGTAGGCTGCGCGAGTAACCGTGAAGCCGGCTTCCTGCGCGGCGTCGGCCAAGAGGGCCGATGCACGATGCTCTTCGAATGCCAACTCCGGGTGAGCATGGATGGTGTGGCTGACGTCGATGAGGCGTGATGCCCACTTCTCGATCGTGCTCGAAACCGAGTCTGTGGGGGTGAGGGTGTCAGCGATGGACATGGATATTGCTTCCTTTCAACGTCTTTGGTTCCCAGTATCTTTGGATCGCGGTGTCTGTGGTTGCAGTTCTAGTGCCAGAGGCCGAGCGCGAACTCCGCGACGACCACAGAAAGTAGGTACGAGGCGAGGATCGCGACGATTCCGACGGGGACGATCTTCCAGCCGATCGTCTTGAGCAAAGGGAGGTCCTTGCCGAGGCTGAGACCTGCGACAGTCAAGGTGAGGGTGCAGATCGAGAGAAAGTCGACAGTACCGACGGTGCCCGAGACGAAATCACCGATGGGGGACCATGGCGTGGTCGCCAACGCGCCGATGGTGATGATTGCGATCATCGCCGCGATCTTTCCGCGTGTCAGGCGGGCGACGCTAACGCCCAGGAGCAACAAGCCGGTGAGGATCAGGTATCCGACGATGATCGAGCGAGACATCCCACCCGCCGCGATCGAGGAGACGATGACTCCTCCGACGAACAGAATCGGAATGACAGTTGCCAACGGCACGGTGACGCTCGGCGCAACTGCTCGGGGAGCAGTCCGGGCTTTCTGTTCGGTGGTCACCTTCGAGCGCTTGGTGAGTGCGCCGTAGATTCGATCAGCAAGGGGGAGTGCGACATACATGCCGACATACACGCCCAGGAGACCGGTGATGATGTTGGATGTGGCCGCCACGGCGAGTACCTGATCGGCCATCTCGGGGTGCGCCGAGACGACGCTCGCGGCAGCGGCGGCCATCATCGAGCCGGATCCGACTCCAGCGCCCATCGCCAACGCGAGGGGGTCGAAGATGTTGAAAGAGGTAGCCAGCGATGCAATCAGGCTGATCAGCACGGCACCGAAGAGCGTGCCGAAAACGTACATCGACAGGACGCCACGGTACTGGTCGGAATCGGGGCCGTATCGTTCGCTGACCATCGCGAAGGAGCCCTCACGGTCGATGGAGAACGTTGCTCCGACGGTGGCCGGTCCCATCCGAAGGAGTACCGCCAGTGGGAGTGCGAGCGCGATCGTGCCGAACAAGTGCCCCAATTCCTGTAGCAGGAGTGCGGGGCCGGCATCGAACAACAGTTGGATGTTCGGGCCGATGGTGAAGGACAGTCTTGCGCAAAGCAGGAGAACCGCAAGACCCATGATTGCCGACGCTGCGGCCTGAAGGTCGAGGCCGAGGGGTTTCCACTTCTGGCTCGAGACGACCCCGCCGGCGATCAGTCCCCACACCATGGGCAAGATGGTGATAGCGGCAGCGCCGACGGGAATCACTGCGGGGCCGATCAGTTGGGCGCCTGCCGCAAGAGCGAGGAGCAGAATCACCACGATCCACAGCCGTGGCGATCTCATGCCGAAAATGACCTTCTGCGTCGTGGCTGGGGCGCGAACCGGAGAATCGTCATGCGAGACGGGAAATGCTTCGGTCATGTCGGTGTCTTTCTCGAGGGGCGAACGAACGCAAGACGTGAGCGTTCTCGAGGTTCAGGATTTGGTGGAATATTGATGTCATGAAGTTAGGATCAACGCGTTTCGATCCTGTTTCGGTGCAGGATTTTTCTGAAAGTGAGGTCCCCGGTGCAGGATCAGATGCTCAAGGACGAAGATCTTCGACTGTTGAACGCATTGCAGATCCGGCCGCGAGCGTCGTGGTCCGAGCTTTCGCGCGCCATTGGTTCCGATCCGGTCACGCTGACCAGGCGTTGGGAGCGCCTTCACTCGCAAGGGATTGCCTGGATCGCTGCCTACCGTGGGGCCTCCATCGTGTCGGCGACCGCACTTCTCGAGATCGAATGCGCACCGGCGCAGACCCTGCGCGTTGCCGAACAGATCGCACACGATCCCGAAGTGCTCACAGTCGATCTCACAACCGGCAATCGGGATCTGTTCGTCACCCTCACGTGTACTGACCTCGACCAATTATCCAGGTACGTCTTGGAACGAACACAATCGCTGCCGATGATCACCGCGATGCGAACACAGATCGTGTCCTCGGCGAACTCCGACGCCCGAAACTGGCGTTTACGTGCTCTCGACGCGGACGAAGTTGCCGCGCTCGAGTCGACCCCGCCGTCGAAGATTCGCGGTGTTCGTGCCAGCGAAGAAGAACAGTCGCAGCTGTTCGAGATCCTTTCTCGTGAACCACGAATTACTATCTCTGCCCTCGCCGCAGTGCTCGGAGTGACAGCGGCCCGCGCCGGGGCGCTCTTGTCGCATGAGCTGTCGACTGGGCGACTGGTCGTCCGCACGGAGATTGCGCGGCCATACTCCGGCTGGCCGGTCTATGCCTGGTACTTCTTACGTCTCGACGCGCGAAAGGAGGCAATTGCCCAGCGCCTTGCGCACCTGCGAGAAGCGAGGCTTGTTGCTTCGACTATCGGCAGCTACGACATCGCACTGGCAGTGTGGCTTCGCTCGATCGACGACGTGCAGCGGTTGGAAGGTTATCTCGCCGAACAGTTCCCGGGCGTATCCGTGGTAGATCGATCGATAGTCCTGCGCACGCCGCATCACCTCCATCGGACGATAGATGTGTCGGGTCGGAGCATGCCCAGGCACGGGTGAGTTGCACCGTGTTCGTGCGTGGCGGGATGCTCCCTGCCTACTCGGGGATGGTCACGTCGACGATCAAGCCGTGGTGATCGGAACCTTCGATCTGGATTCGCTCGAGCGACTTCGCCTGTGCGCCGCGCAGAACTACGTGGTCGATGCCGACTATCGCAGGGAACCGCTTGTCAGCGGGATAGGTGGGAACGATGCCGACGCCCAATTGGTCTGCGGCGTCGGAGTAGCCGACGTCGAGGAGGTCTCGGAATTGTTTGTGCATGAAGGTCGTATTGAAGTCACCGCTGACGATGACGGTGTCCTCGGCGGCAGCGGCGTCGAGCGCGTTCCGGAGAGTGCTCAGCTCGGCAGTCCACACGTCGGGCGGGGTCACGTACGCCGGTCCGGGGTGCACCGCCAAAAGCGTGAACGGGGTAGAGAAACCTACTGTTGCAACCAGATTCGTGGGTCCGAAGCCGTTCAGCTCTCGCGTATCCGTCAGCGGGAAGCGGCTGTAAATCCCTGCTCCACCGCCGCCGGCGTTGTCCGGCATCAAGAAGCGGTACGGCAATAGTTGTTCGAGGCCCTGATCTCGCAGGGATCCTTCGAGTGATTCGGTCAGTTCCTGAACTGTCAGGACGTCGACTGCCTTCTCGCGCACCGTCGCGGTCAAACTGGCAGGGTCTGCTTGTCCGAACAGGAGATTCGCCTGCATCACCCGCAGGGACGGCCCGTCGATTTCGGAACCGTTCGCGACGTACAACGGGCTGATCACCGAAGCGCCGATCGCTATGAGCGCAACCGAGATCGCCAGGAGGATCCAGCGCCGAAAGGCCAGGCAGATCAGAGATGCGACGAGCGTGACTGCAAGCAGAATCGGGACGAAAGAGGCCACGGCGATCAACGGGTTGATCGGTTTGGAGGAGTACAACGCGATCAGCGCGACAACGCCGACGGCAATGCCGCCCACACCGGCGACCTGAGCGATACGGCGTGCCGGAACATTGTCCGTCGTGAATCCCATACCGAACGGTACCCAAAACGACCGATGCTCCCAACTTCGTCGTGCAGTCAGTCGCTGTTCCTGGCGCGGAATGCGCTCACCGCAGCCTCGAGTGTCGGGAAGAAATGCGTCGAATCGAACCGATCCCCGACGCCGAATCGGATGAGTCGATCCTTGATCGGACCTTTCATCTCCGCGAACGCCAATCGAATTCCTTTGCCTTCGAGGAATGTATCCAGATCGACGAGTTCGTCGACAGCCGTGGTATCGAGTCCGGTGATCGGTTCGGCGGCAATCACCACCCACTCGACCGGGTCCGGCGCCTTGGCGACGACGGAGCGAACGTACTCGTCGAAGATCTCGCCGTTCGCGAAGAAGAGTGGAGCGTCGAACCTCACCAACACCAACCCGGGGATGCGATGCCCATCTGGATGGCGTTCGACGTCGTGGAAGCCGGCCAGGTCACCGGTTTCGACGAGTTCGGTTCTGTGCGGTTGCCACACCTGCGCGATGACTGCCGCGAAGGACAGTCCGATCGCAACCAGGATGCCTTGAAGCACGCCGACCAGCGCGACCCCCAGGAATGCCGCGACAGCGAGGCCGAATTCGACAGTGCTCATCCGCCACATTCGAACCATGCCGCGCACGTCGATCAGCGCACACGCGGCGACGATGACGACGGCGGCCAGTGTCGCATCGGGCAGATAGGCCGTGAGTCCGGGAGCAACGAGCACAAAAACCAGTACGGCGAGCGCCCCGACGACGCCGGCCAATTGCGTATGCGCCCCGCTCTGTTCGGCTACCGGAGTTCGTGACCCGCTCGCCGAGATAGGGAATCCGCCGAAGAGACCGCCGGCCACGTTCGCGACACCGATTGCCTTCATCTCGGTACTGCCGTTCACGTCCTCGCCGTGTCGTGCGGCGAAGGTGCGCGAGAGAACGCCGGTGTCGGCAAAGGCAATCAATGCGATACCGGCCGCCGGCCCGATCAGATGGCCGACGTCCTGCCAGGTGACTCCGCCGACAGAGGGGAGGGGAAGTCCTTCCGGCAGTGCTCCCACCATGCCGATGTCATCGGTGAGACCGGCGACGGCGGACAAGACTATTGCCGCGACAACGGCCACCAGCACGCCGGGCACAACAGGTACCCAGAGTCGGAAGGCGACTATGACAACGAGTGAGCCGACACCGATGGCCGCAGCGAGTGGGTCGACATCGCCACCGATCAGGGCCTTCCCGATTTCACCGATTTCACCGAGGAGGCCCGATGCGTCGACCGAGAATCCGAGCAGCTTGGGAATCTGACCTACCACGACAACGACTGCAATGGCGTTGAGGTAACCGAGGCGGATCGGTTTCGAGAGGAGCTCGGTCACGAAGCCCAGACGAAGGAATCCGCCGATCACGAGGATGAGTCCGACAAGAATGGCGAGAACCCCGGCGAGTGCAAGCGCGTTCTCCGAATCCCCGACCACAGCCAGCGGTATGACCGCGGCGGCGATCAGCGGTGCCAGCGACGAATCAGGTCCGAGTACAAGAATTTTCGACGGTCCGACCAGCGCGTACGCCAGCAGCGGCACAATGGTGGCGTACAGCCCGGCGTACGCGGGCAGTCCGGCGGCTTCGGCGTAGCCCATACCTGCCGGGATCAGCAATGCCGTCAAGACAAGTCCGGCAGTGATGTCTGTTCGCAGCCATTCGCGGCGATACCCGCGGGCAGTCGCGATGCCCGGTAGCCGACCTAGACTCTCCGCCCACATCATCGTGTGATTGTCCCTCCCTCAGCGGAGTACACGCGCGCGTTCGGGGGCAACCGCAGCGGCCGCGGGCATCGGGACAGTCCTCTGTGCCAGGCGGCGGCGTCGGATCGCCTTCTCCAACTCGACGACAACCGGGATGACGAGCGACCATCCGAGGCAGGCGAGCCATTGGGCGCCGGTCAGTGAGGTGGTCATGAGGAGGTCCTGGAGGACACCCGCCTCAACGGCAAACACGGTGACGACCGTGGGAATCGTCAAGATTTTGACAGCACCGAGAACCGGCGGAACGAGACCCGACTCGGGATCGCGCCGCATGGTCAACCCCGCGAATATGGAACCGAGAGAAAGGACGACGAATGCGGTGGTCATGGGGACGTTCGCTTCGGTAGTGCTCATTTCACCCGGTGCGAGAAGCATCGCCGCGAGGGTCACGGCAAATTGCAGGACGCCGTACGCGAGCCACTGCGCGACCGCGCTTCGATGTGCGATCGGCATCTTGGGATCACGTGGCGGCTTGTTCATCAGATCCGGAGGCGGCGGGTCGAGCATGATCACGGCGACGGGGAACAGAGCAATGAAGAAGTGCTGGAACAGCACCATCAGCGGCGTCAGCGCGACACCCTCGTTGATGTTGAAGATGCTGGCAGCGAGGAAGAGGAGGACCAACGAGAAGAGCTTCGACATCTGATAGCGGATGTACGAGACGATCTTCCCGTAGATGTTGCGGCCCAAAGTGATCGCAGTGATGAGTGTTCCGAAGTTGTCGTCGGTGAGCACCATCTTGCCCGCCTGTTTGGTCACTTCGCTGCCAGAGCCCATGGCGACGCCGATGTCTGCCTTCTTCAACGCGGCGGCATCGTTGACGGCATCGCCGGTCATCGCGACGACGGCGCCACTGCGCTGCATGACATCGACCAATCGAAGTTTGTCCTGCGGGGTGACTCGGCCGAACACGTGCAGGTTCGGCAATGCGGTCGACAGTTCGTCGTCGGTCATTGCTTGCACATCGCTTCCGCTCACGGAACCCGGGCCGAGCCCGAGTTCGGCACCGATTGCGGCGGCGGTGACGGCATGGTCGCCGGTGATCATGCGGACCTCGATGCCGGCGCGGTGCGCGGTGCGCACCGAATCGACTGCCTCCGGCCGCAGCGGGTCGATGATGCCTGCCATGCCGACAAACGTCAGGTCCTCGACAAAGGACATGGGGTCCGCCACGACGGCTTCTTCCCGTCCGTCGAGTCGTCTGACAGCGAAAGCCAGCACCCGAAGACCCTTCTCGGACATGGACTGATTTGCTGCCGTCAGCTCGTCACGGACTTCGTCGATCGGTACCGGTCGACGGCCGGGGAGGAAGGCCGAACCACACCGAGCGAGGACGACGTCAGGCCCGCCTTTGACCAGTTCGACGAACTGACTTTCGCCGTCGACTTCGAGATGGTGGTACGTCGCCATGAACTTGTACGCGGAATCGAACGGAACCGTTGCGACTCGCGGATAAGTCCGTCTGGTGAGTGGGGCGTCCGCACCGATCTTCGCCGCGAGCACCACAAGTGCGGCCTCGGTCGGGTCGCCGACAACCTCTCCGGAATCGGAAACCGTTGCATCGCTGTCGAGGCACAACCCGTAGGCGAGGAGCGTGAAGTCGGGTGGTGCCTCGCCGGCAACCTGCGTGATCCTTCCGGTCTTGGCGTAACCTTCGCCGTCGACCGTGTACCACCGGCCGTGGACGTACAGCGATCGCACGGTCATCTGGTTCATGGTCAACGTGCCGGTCTTGTCCGAGTTGATCGCACTGGTCGCGCCGAGTGTCTCGACATCGGTCAGGTTCTTCACGACTGCCTTGGCGTCTGCCAGTTGACGGGCACCGTACGCCAGCATCGCCTGAACGAAAGTTGGTAAGCCGGTCGGTATTGCAGAGACCCCCATTGCGATACCGAGCAGCAGAAGCGTTGTCAGATCCTGCCCGCGAATCAGTCCGATGACGACGATGACGATCACCGCCGTCCACGCGATGATCCCCAGAAGTTTTGTGAGAGAGTCCAATTCTCGTTGCAGCGGCGACTTTCCCGGGGCGACCGCCGACAACATCGACGCTATCTGGCCGATCTGCGTCTGCATCCCGGTCTCGGTGACCACCATGGTTGCCGTGCCGCGAGTGACCGAGGTGTTCTGGAACACCAGATTGCTCCGGTCTCCGAGAGGAATATCCTGATTGCTCAGCGTTTTCGGGTCCTTCGGGATCGGTGCGCTTTCACCGGTCAGTGCGGCTTCTTGCGTCTCCAGGGTGGTCGAGGCGAGCAACCGTCCATCGGCGGCGATGATGTCTCCCGCCTCGACTTGGACGACGTCACCCGGCACCAGTTCGGTAGCGTCGAGCTCAATCAGGTTCGCGTCACGAATGACCCGCGCTCGAGGTGTCTGCATCTTGGCGAGCGCGTCGACGCTGGCCCGCGCCTTCAACTCCTGTCGAGTTCCGAGGACGATGTTGAGCACGACGAGCACGGCCACCACGATTGCTGTCGGTACTTCACCGATGGCGATGCTGACCGCAGCAACGGCGACCAGCATCAAGTTCATCGGATCTTTCAGTTGTAACAGCGCGATCGACCACGTCGACGGAGGTGGTGTCGACGTGATTTCGTTCGACCCGTATCGTCGTCGGCGCTGGTCGGCATCAGCCGATTGCAGCCCGCGCTCCTGGTCCGACTGCAGTGCGGACACGACTGACTCGCCGCTCTGCGCATGCCACGGCGTGGGGCTCATGACCGCACGTCCTTTCCTTGGCGATCGTCAATACCGGGTCGGAATCCAGTGCAGCGGTTGTTTGGGCGTCTGGTAGCCGTGGGCCTTCTGCCGCTTCGGCAACGTGATGTCCGTCGATTGCAACGGTTCGTAAGGGATCTGACTCAGAATGTGGCTGATGATGTTGAGTCGCCCGCGTTTCTTGTCGTCGTTGTTCGCGACATACCAAGGTGCCCAGCCGGTGTCGGTGAAGCGAAACATCTCGTCGCGGGCACGCGAGTAGTCGTACCAATGACTGAACGACTTCAGATCCAGATCTGACAGCTTCCAGATCTTTCGAGGGTCGTCGATTCGGCTTTGCAAACGCAGAAGCTGCTGCTCTTCGCTGACCTCGAGCCAGTACTTGAGCAGAATGACGCCGGATTCCACGATCGCGCGCTCGACGGTCGGAATGAGCTGGAGAAACTGATGTGACTGTTCTTCGGTGCAAAAGCCCATCACCCGTTCGACACCGGCACGGTTGTACCAACTTCGGTCGAAGATGACGATCTCACCAGCCGCCGGAAGATGCGGGACGTAACGCTGGACGTACATCTGCGAGTGTTCGCGTTCGGTCGGGGCGGGCAGCGCAACGACCCGGAATACTCGCGGACTCACTCGCTCGGTGATGGCCTTGATGACACCGCCCTTCCCCGCGGTATCTCGCCCCTCGAATACGACGCAGACCTTGGCGCCAGACGATTTGACCCACTCCTGCAAAGCCACGAGTTCGCCGTGGAGAGGCTTGAGTTCGCGGCGGTACGCCTTGTTCTTCATCGGCTTTTCTGCGACGGGTGCCGCGTCGTCGTGAAGAATCGACGCCGTGTCGTCGCGGCGAGTCCGAGCGTTCTTTCCCACTTCGACTCCCTGCCATCGTGAGCGCATCGTGAGCGTGCGGGGATCGTCCGCTCGTATGTGTATGCCCCGTATTCGGTCAACCTATTCTCCCCGTGATCGAGACCCGAATCGTGTTGTTTTCGAACCTGTTTCGAGTCTTGACGTGCTCGTCTGGACGGACGACCATTAATGGATGACTGGCGACGAAGAGTTGCTCCACGTCGAGCGGGTGATCACTCGCCTGATTTCCCGCTATCCCGCCGTTTCGCCAGCGGAGATGGAAGCCAGAGTGCGCAAAATTCACGAGCGCTTTGTCGGCTGTCGGATCCGTGACTTCGTACCTCTCCTCGTCGAAAAGGCGGCCACACAAGAGATCTTGAATCGGAGAATCGTGATTCCGATACTGGATGAGCGGTCGGCGAGCCTCAACTCACTCGAGCTGTAGCCGGAACGGACGTCGTCGGCGCATACTGAAATGACCTTGGACCAGGGAGTTCTGGCCGCATGCGGATTTCAGGCGCGGAACGTCAGTCTCCCGACTCCTTATATGGAAACCGAGTACAGGGAGCGTTGACATGGAAGGCTTCTGGGAATTCTTCTGGTTCATCTTCGTTTGCTTTGCGTTTGTGGCCTACTTGAGTGTGCTGTTCTCGATCATCACCGACTTGTTCCGTGATCAAGAGACTTCGGGCTGGGCCAAAGCTTTATGGATGATATTCCTCTTCGTCATTCCATTCTTGTCCGCAATGATCTACGTGGTCGTCAAGAATGACGGAATGACTCGGCGGTCGATGGAGGCCGCCCAACAGCACATACACGCGCAAAGTGACTACATCCGAACCGTCGCCGGCAAATCTCCGACTCAGCAGATCGCCGACGCCAGAGAGCTTCTCGACTCCGGCGCGATCAACGAACAGGAATTCCAGGCCGTCAAGGCAAAGGCGCTGGCGTAGTTTTCTCGTTTTCCTGTGCGGCAGCGCGGGCAGGACGAACCAGCACTTCCAGTGCGACGAGTGCGACCAAGGCAATCACGACGATCCAGCCCACGACCAATCCGGTGGGGTAGCGCCAGAAAAGCAGCAACAGTGCGGCGATGCCGATGATTGTGCAGCGCAGCGGAACACGAAGCTGATTGGCCCATCGCTCGACCTGATTCGGCCTACGGCCGCTTGCAGAATGGCGGACGAAGTCCAACGCCTGCCCGTAGCCTCGACGAACCGCGATCGCCGACGACGACCCACCGACGAGGTAGGCGCCGAGTCCCACCACCACGCCGAGGACCGCAACCGCGCGCAGGCTCGTCCGCAGCGGCACCAGAACAGTGTCGATGACCGCTGTGGCGGCGTCGGGCGAGAGAATGTCGGTGGGGACACTGTCGAGGTAGATTGCACGCCCGATCAGAATTCCGATCGCGAGAACAAGCATTCCCAAGGCGATCGACAGGCCGACCAGGGACAGTGCACGGAGCCTTCGACCGCTAGGGGCAACGGCGACTGCGGCTGCGGCGCAGGCGATTCCCAGCCATGGCAACACCGACGACACTTTGTCGAGTGCCGAGACAGCTCGCTGGGCCTTCACCAGTTCGGGGGACTGGAAGAGGACAAATTCCTTGTCCACGGAGGGGATTTTGTCTGCAAAAGCGAAGCCGCGGTCGGTCAAGGCCGTTTTCACCCGGTCGATGATCGTGCTCAGTGAAATGCTGACGGTTCCGCTCTGGTCGACCTCGACGGAGTCGGGGCCGTAGTTTCCGGTCATCACTGCGACGAGAGAGTTGTGCGCCGCTCGGTTGGCTTGAATCCACAGGTCTTCGAACTGCTGCGTCTGTACGAGTGAGCCCACTGTGTCGTGGACGAAACTCTTCGCCTGGCCGGCGATCACCGGTGCCAAACCCACCAGCGCCTGGTCCACTCGAGGCGCGTTGGCTGCGAGATTCGAAACGTCCGTCAATGCGGTGAGTGCCTCGGTGGTGAGCCCCTCGACGTCGACGCGATCGAATATCTCGTCCGTGACTTGATTCGTGATCTCCGCTTGCACGGCTGGATTCTCACCCAGCGGCGCTACCGTGCTGACGTAGCGGTCCGTGTCGAGGATCTGACTTCGAACGAAGCGGGTGGTTACCGACAAGACTGCGAGTAGTGCTACCAGCACCAGCAGGATAGTCACCGCGGTCCACCGCAGCCCGTGTCGAGGTGGTCGGGAGACTTTCTCGACGGTCGTTTCGCGGGCGCTGGGAGTCTGCTCGCGAAGTGTTGTTACTTCTTCGCGTAACCGGGCTAGTTCGGCACGTTCGTCCTCGTGGAGTGGGCCGTCGCTCGTGCCGTTTGCCATCGTGTTCCTCTCCGGAGGGAAACTGCTGCCGCACAGATGAAAACGTTGAAGTCGAGGGGTGGAACCGAAGGTGTGGCCTCAGATCACGTCGGGATTCCATGTCGCGACAGCCCAGATGACGAACACGTCGAGCGCGATGATGGTGATCGACCACCACGGCGAGTGGGGTAGCCACAGGAAATTCGCGAGGATCGACAGCGAACAGAAGATTATCGCGCCTACCCGTGCCCACGTCGCGCCGGTGAAGAGCATGATTCCGACAGCGGTGACGAGCACGCCGAGTGCGAGGTGAATCCATCCCCAGGAGGTGAGGTCGAATTGGTACGCGTATTCAGGGCCGACGACAATAACGTCGTCCTCGGATATCGCCGAGATGCCTTGGAGAATTTCGAGCACACCGACAGTGACGAGGAGAACCGCTCCGCCCAGGGCGCTTCCTTTTGCTACACCCTGCTTGACCAGTGAATCCTCGGACATGACCGCCCCTAGATTTCAAGTGCGAAATTGCCTGGCATAACTCCGTATTCCGACCTTTTACGGTGGTGAAGTAGCCCGTCGGAGGGCAAATCAAACATTGAGCGCTGCACGGCATTGCGATATTCATTCGCCTGCGAATTCGAAAGAACCTACCGTGTCGGCATGGATATGGCGGACGTAGGTGAGGCGACGACGACTGCACCGGAAATGATTCGGACGGATCGGTTGGTGCTTCGTACCTACCGTCCAGGCGATCACCGGGATCTCCTCACCTTCTACGGGCGCAGCGACGTATGCCGGTATTTGCTGAACGATCCCTGGGATCTCGCGGAGGCTCGAGAGGCTGTGCAGAGCAGGATCTCTCGTCGTGACCTTGCTGCCGGAGCGGTAGCACTTGTCGTTGAAAGTGACGGCATGGTTGTCGGAAGTGTGAGTGCCTGGCTAGTCGAGGAATCGGGTTGCACAGCCGAAACCGCGCACACGGCTGAAGTCGGGTGGGCATTCTCGCCCGACTTCGGCGGCCGAGGATTCGCGACGGAAGCTGTGACCGCTCTGATCGACCTGGTGTTCGCAACACCCCGATTACGCCGTGTGGTTGCGCAGATGGATGCGAGAAACGAATCCTCGGCACGACTCGCGCGGCGAATCGGGATGCGGCGAGAGGCGCATTTTCGGCAGAACGCGTGGATCAAGAACGAGTGGACCGACACTGTGGTTTTTGCAACGCTGCGCAGTGAGTGGCCTTCAAATCTCTGATCAGGAGGGTCGAGCTGCTACTTCGCAACCAGTTCGGTCAACTGAGGCACGAGCTGGTCGGTTGCCCACGGGACGCTCAGAACACTGACGTACATGGTCGCGGCCGTCAGGCGATTGTCGGTGATCCACAAGTCTTTTCCGTTGGCGATGACCGGCCACCGTGCAAACAGAGTGTTGGCCAACGTGCTGTCGACCTCCGACTGATCGCTTGCCCAGCCGAGATAAACGTCGGTGTTGATCGTGTCGAGCTTCTCCATGCTGATGCCGAACAAGAACGAGTCGCCGGCGAAGTTCTTGGCGCCGTTCACTACGTCGGGAGCGACTGTGAGCCCGAGGTTTTCGACAAACTTGACGCGTGGATCGTCCGGGCCGTAGATGGCGGTTTCGGTTTCTCCTTCGCGGATATAGGACCCGAAGGCAAAGGTGACTCCGTTGAATTCGGGATGGCTCGCCTTCGACTCCTGAACCGTTTCCTCAACCGACTTGATCAGCGCTGCGGTCTGAGCGGGACGGCCGAGGGCCTTGCCGACATCGGTGGCGAGGTTTTGCCACGAGCTCGGCTGATACGGCTTGGTGTCGTAGGGAAGGGTAGGTGCGATCGAGCTCAGCCGCTGGTAATCCTGCTCGGAGAAGCCCGAGTACGGGGCAAGAATCAGATCGGGCGCGGCATTGAGAATCTGCTCGAACAGAAGCTCACCGCTGTCGGAGTAGTACGGCGCGGGGGTGGGCAGCGTCTGGCCTGACTTTTCGAGTTCGGCCCGCGTCCACGGCAGGAACCCGTCGGCGTCGCCGGCCCACGAGTCCTTCTGCATCGCGATCGGGGTGACGCCGAGGGCGATGACGGTGTCTGCCGCCGCGGAATCGAGGGTGAGGATCCGTGTCGGTTCCTTGTCGATGGTGGTGCCGCCGAATGCGTGCTCGATCGTGACGGGATATGCGCCGTCCTCGACAGCGGATGCCGACGAACTATTTTCCTGGGCGTCCGATGACGACTGCGTGCAGCCGGTCAGAGGCAGTGCGGCCGCCACCATCAGCGCAACGACAATTCGCCTCTTCCGTTGCGGACGAATTCTCTGACGGGCAGATCTGAACACGCGAAACTCCTCGGGATTGATCGGGGAAGTGCTTGCACGACTCAGCGCGGTACGCACATGAGAGCAGGCTTACCTAAGTGAATGTAGGGCGCGTGCGTGTAGCGAAGGGGCCAGCCGATGTCGACAACAGGTCAGGCTCGAGTCAGTTGACAGCGGCGAGCGCATTGCCGGGGGTGTAGCCGACCGTCTTGCGAAAAGCGGCGATGAAGGAACTCGACGTCCCGTAACCGACACGGCGGCTGACGGCGTTCACACTCATTCCGGTCCCGAGCATGCCGAGGGCTGTGCTCATGCGAACCAGAGTGCGCCACTGCGCAAAACTCAGGGCGAGTTCTGCGGCAAAAATCCGGGTGACCGTGCGTCGGCTGAGGCTGAGAACGTGCGCCCACTGATCGAGTGATCGATCGTCGGCGGGGTCCGACAGCACCTTGTCGACGAGTATCCGTAGCCGCGGATCGCGGGGGATCGGCACGTCGAAATGCGGAGCCGATGCGGGAGTGAGGAGATCGACGCAGACCTGCTGCGCCCGAAGGCGTTGTTCGGCAGGCATTCCGGTGTGCGCGAGGTGGATGAGCAGTACCCGGGCCGCTTCACTCAACGTCACGATGCACGGTTCGTTCCAGGCGGGAGTCCACAACTCGGGCGTGAAGAGGGTGGCACGGAATGCGACGTGGGGATTGGCCTGACCTTCGTGGAGGACTCCGCGAGGGATCCACAGGCCGACGCCGGGCGTGACGGTCCAGAGTTGATTGTCGATGATCATGTTGACGACGCCCCGATCGGACCAGATCAGTTCGTGCTCGGCATGAGCGTGCTGTGGCCACCGGGTGATGTGGTCGGTCTCGACGATGTACGTCGTCAGTTGAAATGGCGCCGGGACGGCACGCGCCATCGGAGTGTGGCGGTCGGTTTCCCGCACGTGGGGACCGTCGTCCAGGTGTGGACCGTCGTCGATTTCACGAAGGGCAGGGATCAGCACCGCGGACTACCTCCAGAGCAAAGTTAGGTAAACCTTACACTGAAATGTGCTGGGCTCAGTGACCCGCTCCGAGTTCGATGAGAAGCACGCCTGCGGCGATGAGACAGATCCCTACGATCATCAGTTTGGTCAGCGGTTCGCGAAAGAGAATGCGGGATGCGATTGCGGTCAGCGCCACCCCGCACGCGGTCCAGATGCCGTACGCCACGCCGATCGTCAGGCCCGCGTCGAGTGCGAGTGTGAGGAAGGCAAAAGCGGCGAGATACCCCACGGCGACAACTGCAAACCAACGCTTGTCGCTGCCGTCCTGCGACGCCATCCTCAGTGAGAGTGTTGCGGTGACCTCGGAAATAATCGCAGCGATCAGAAACACGAAGGTCATGCCGGATCCGCCGGTCCGCTGTCGGCTGCTGCCTGAGAGCCGAGTTCGACGCACAGCACTCCGCCGATGACCAATGTAATCCCAACGCCCATGGTGGCCGTCAGAGGATCCCCGAAAAGGGCAGTCGCGAACACCGCGGTCAGGACGACTCCGGTTGCGCCCCAGATTCCGTATGCAACACCGAGTCCCATGCCCTCTCGCAGGACGAACGACAAAGCGGTGAACGCCGCCAGATATCCGGCGACGACCACGACGTACCAGGCGGGGTGATCGAGGGCCGCGCGCAACGACAGGGTCGCAGACACCTCGGTCAGGATCGCGGTGATCAACAGCAGCCATTTCTTCACGGGTCGGATTCTGTCAGGCTCGACGGATTCCGGTCGCGCACTGGTTCCGGTCGCACACTACGGTCGAGCCATGACGTGCGTGCTGCTCGGCGGGATCCGCGACGGTGACATCCGCCACGACGCGTCGGGTGGCGATGTAGCCGCGACGCCGATTCTCGACTGGGGCAACGACGACGTGGCCCGCCTCTACGACGACATTGCGGGAGGTGCAATTCAGTCCGCGCAGGAGTTCTTGGTGTCGGCGCATCGCAGCGTCGGCGCAAGGATTCGGGCGGTCTACGGGCTCGACGACCGGCAACCCGTGTCGGTGACATTGAGTCGACGACGCGGATCGTGCAGTCAGAGACTTGCCGTCGTCGAAGCGTTGGCTCGCCGCCGCGGTATCGCCACCCGAGTGCGCGGTCTCGTACTCCGTGGGGAGTTCTGGTATCCACGATTTCGGCATCTACATGCGGTGATTCCGAAATCAGTGCTGCTGGCCTGGCCGGAATTCCTGGTCGACGAACGCTGGCGGGATATCTCCGAGATCGTTTCACTCCCGGCCCTTCCAGAAGTCTCTGCGGTCTCATCTGTCGAACCGTTCACGAACGCCGGCGAGGAAACTCTGTTCGACGCGATCGGACGTGCTCCGATCAGTTGGGGTAAGTCGGTTTCATGTGATTGCTTGGACTTCTCCGAATTCGTCGACCGTGATCTGGGCACCTTCGAATCCCGTGACGAACTCTTCGAGAAATTCGGACAGACGATGTCGACCCCCGTCAGGGTCCTGCTCGATCCTGCTTTCCGGAACTGGAGTGCATCCGGCTGACGTGCGACGCGAGGTCTAGGCTGTTCTGCATGTCTGTGCGCACCCCATTGGTCCCTGGAACCGTCTCTCCCGTCCTCGCAGTGCCCTCGAAGATCGAGCGGCCCGAGTACGCGTGGAAGCCGACCGCCAAAGAGGGCAACGAGCCCTGGGTTCAGACGCCGGAGACTATCGAGGCGATGCGCATCGCCAGCAAGATCGCCGCAGGCGCACTCCAGGAAGCCGGCAAGGCGGTGGCTCCCGGTACCACGACCGACGAGCTCGACCGCATCGCACACGAGTTCATGCTCGACCACGGCGCCTACCCGTCGACGTTGGGCTACAAGAGCTTTCCCAAGTCGTGCTGCACGTCCCTCAACGAGGTGATCTGCCACGGAATCCCGGACTCGACCGTGATCCAGGATGGCGACATCGTCAACATCGACGTCACCGCGTACATCAACGGGGTACACGGGGACACCAACGCGACGTTCCTTGCCGGTGATGTGTCCGAGGAGAACCGCTTGCTCGTCGAGCGCACACACGAGGCAACGATGCGAGCCATCAAAGCCGTCAAGCCCGGCCGCGCGCTCAACGTGATCGGACGCGTCATCGAGTCGTACGCCCACCGCTTCGGGTACGGCGTCGTCCGGGATTTCACCGGGCACGGAATCGGTGAGACCTTCCACAACGGTCTCGTGATCCTGCACTACGACGAGCCCGCGGTCGAGACCATCATCGAACCGGGCATGGTCTTCACGATCGAACCGATGATCAACCTCGGTGGTATCGACTACGAGATCTGGGAGGACGGCTGGACCGTCGTCACCAAGGATCGCAAGTGGACGGCACAGTTCGAGCACACCCTGGTGGTCACCGAGAGCGGTGCAGAGATTCTCACCCTGCCTTGAGTTCGGAGATGCATGGCGCTCTGCTGGTAGCGGGCACAACGTCCGATGCCGGCAAGAGCGTTCTGGTGGCCGGATTGTGTCGCATGTTGGCGCGTCGAGGCGTCCGAGTCGCGCCCTTCAAAGCACAGAACATGTCGAACAATTCCGTCGTCACGCTCGACGGCGGAGAGATCGGCCGTGCGCAGGCCCTTCAGGCACGGGCGTGCGGGCTCGAACCGAGTGTTCGATTCAATCCGGTGCTGCTCAAGCCGGGCAGTGACCGGACGTCGCAGCTTGTCGTTCGGGGCAAGGCGACCACCACGGTGGGTGCTCGCGACTACATGCAGCATCGCCAGTGGCTTCGAGGAGTCGTGGCCGAGGATCTCGAATCGCTTCGATCCGAGTTCGACGTCGTGATCTGTGAAGGCGCCGGTTCACCGGCCGAAATCAACCTACGCGCAACGGATCTTGCCAACATGGGGTTGGCAGAGGCCGCACGGATTCCGGTCGTCGTCGTCGGTGACATCGATCGCGGCGGCGTTCTGGCCCATCTTTTCGGCACCGTAGCGGTGCTCTCGCCGAGCGATCAGTCGTTGATCGCCGGGTTCGTGATCAACAAATTCCGCGGCGACGTTGCCCTGTTGGAACCCGGCCTCGAACAACTGCACAGCCTCACCGGTCGGCCGACGCTCGGCGTGATTCCCTTTGCCGACGACCTCTGGCTCGATGCCGAAGACTCGTTGGGGGTGACCGGGAATGCTCCCGTCGGCCGACCGCGTCCGCCTCTGGGGGATCGGTGGTTGAGCGTCGCCGCGATCAGGCTGCCGAGGATCTCCAATTCGACGGACGTCGAGGCACTGGCATGTGAACCGGGCGTTGCGGTTTCGTGGATCACCGACGCGGCACGTATTCGCGACGCGGACCTCGTGGTGATTCCGGGGAGCAAGTCCACTGTCAGCGATCTCGAGTGGTTGCGCAGTACCGGTCTGGCCGACGAGATCATCGCTCGCGCAGGTCGCGGGCAGGCAGTGCTGGGAGTCTGCGGTGGCTATCAGATGCTGGGCAAGTCCATCGTAGACGACGTCGAATCGGGGTCGGGTACCACGGCGGGACTCGGACTGCTGGATCTCGAGATCGAGTTCGCACCCGACAAGGTGCTGACGCAGGTGACCGGCACGGCAGACGGTATCTCGGTGTCCGGGTACGAGATTCATCACGGCCGGGTAGTCCGCAACGGCGACCGTCCACTGTTGGAGGGTTCCGAAGGCACACCGGAAGGTAGCGTGCGAGGGTCTGTTCGAGGAACCCACTGGCACGGACTCCTCGAAAGTGACGACTATCGGCGCAGTCTGCTGCGGGAGATCGCGGTTACCGGTTTTGTTGTTGCACCCGACACCTCGGTTGCCGCCGTGCGCGAGCAACAACTCGACCTGCTTGCCGACCTGGTGGAACAGCATCTCGACCAGGATCTGCTCGAGAAACTGATCAACGGCGGGGCGCCGCGTGGGCTCCCCGTCATTGCCTCCGCACTCGACGGCTGAGAGCGCTCCCGCAGGCTTCGATGTGGACGTCTGCTTGGACGCGGTAGAATAGCCAGGCCTCACTCCCGCGACGGCTCCCTAGTAGGAGTGTGCGCGGTGGCAGATCAATTCGACGGCTTGCTGGCCGACTTCAGTGACGAGGTGCTGGTCGAGTCGGCAATGCTCGGCGATCACGCAGCCTTCGATGTCATCGTTCGCCGATACGGCCCGCACTTGTATCGATTTGCCCGTCGACTGCTCGCGAGCGAGAGTGACGTCGACGACATCGTCCAGGAAACGTGCGTTGCCGCGTGGCGCCAACTTCCGGGGTTTCAGCGGCGCTCGAGCATCAAGACGTGGTTGTTCGCGATCTGTTCTCGCAAGATCGCGGATTTCTATCGAAAAGTCGGCTCCTGCGCCGCCGACGTGGACGAACTCCGCGAAGAAGCCGATCCCCGATTACGCGATCCGAGCGAAGAAGTATGCGGCACAGCATTTCTCGACGCCTTGGAATCCGAACTCGATCGCCTGCCCCTGCACCAGCGCGCCGCCTGGGTCCTGCGGGAAGTGGAGGGTATGACGTATCCGCAGATCGCGACAGTTCTGGAACTGAGCCCGGACGCGGTTCGCGGCCAACACACTCGGGCGAAAAGAAATCTCGGCGCCGCACTCCACCGATGGCGATGACAGCTCGCCGGTTTGCCGGGTTTTGTCGCCGAACTCACTCTCCTTCCTGCCCTCGAAACTGGAAGAATGCTTCGTCGTGGATACCGCTTTCGACCCCAGAGGCTTCGACCCGCGAACCGAGGATTCGGTCCCGTCGGTGATGCCGGACGATGCGACGGCAGCCGGCGCTGACGTCGCCGTCGAGGCTGCGGAAACTCGACTGACTGCAAGCGCGGTCCGAGAGTTGCTGGTAGCGCTCGGGGGAAGTATCGGCGACGAGGACGAACTCGTGATCCTGCTCCAGCGCGCCGTCGAAATCGCGAACGACGCCATCGACGGGGCCGACAGCATCGGGGTCACGATCGATCTGGCGGGACAGACCTACACCGCCGTTCACACAGATTCGCGGACTCTACGCGTCGACATCGAGCAGTACGACGCCGGCGACGGACCGTGTCTGCACGCAGCCCGAACCGGTGAAACCGTTGTCGTCGACGCCGAGAGAAGTGCGGAACGCTGGCCACGGTTCGCGGCGGCGGCGAAAGACGAAGGAATCAAGTCATTTCTCGCGGCGCCGCTCTTCACACCGGATCAACGGCTCGGTTCGTTCAACCTGTACGGACGCGCTCCAGCGGCCTTCGACAGCGTCGACGCGGACGTCATGGAGATCCTCACGACAACAGTCTCACGCGCGATCGGCGACTTCTCTCGCTTCAAATCTGCCAGGGCGGTGGCTGATGCCCTGCAACGCGCGCTCGAGACCCGGGCGCCGATAGAACAGGCCAAAGGCATGCTGATGGCCATCCATCGGATCGACGCCGACACCGCATTTCACATGCTGCGCAAGCAGTCTCAGACCACGAACACCAGGTTGCGCGACGTGGCAGCCGAAATCGTCGAGACGTATTCCGCGCCGCCAACCGCGGTCTAGTTCGACGGAGACCGACGTACAGCCTCGAGCGCGACGACGACGCCCGCGGCGACAACCACGTGCATCAGAGCGAGCATGACCGTGCTGGCGGCGTCGAAGTCCGCAGCGATCGTCAGAGCGATGGTGCCGAGCGCAAACACTGCACCCACGACCTGAGCCACGCGGATGATCGGCTCCCACTTCAGTGAGATCAACATTGCGAGCGACAAACCGACCAGCAACGGCACTACCGTCAGTGTGATGACCCCGCCGGGCGCGACGCTCGCCACCTTTCCCTGATCTGTCATCTCGAACGATCCGCCCAATGCCAGGCCGACCAACCACAGGATCAGGTTGACGACGAGGGCAATGACGGTGGCGCCGAGTACGGCACGCGGCTTGGTGAGGTGGAGGTTGTGTGCGGTTGACGCGATTGCAGACATGATGTTCTCCCGGTTCGATGCCATGGTCTTGTGACGGTGTGGTGATGTAGACCTGCGGACCCGGAGAAACTCATCGCCGGGCAGCTACCGCGGATCGGTGATGGGCACGGAGGTGCCCGTGACCGCGATACCGCCGTCGACCGGGATCTCGACCGCGAGAACGCTGGGTCGCCCGACGTGTCGGCCCTGGTGGATGGTGATCCGGCGAGGAGTGGCCGCGGGTTCGAGTTTGCGCAGGTAACCGCCGGTCGACGCCGCTGCAGACCCGGTCGCGGGATCCTCGACGATGTTTCCGACCGGAAACAGATTTCGAGCTTCGAAGGTGTTGTCGTCGAGGGGATGCAGGATCGTCACCGTGCCCGCCCACCCCTGCGCGTCCATCAGAGTTCGCATTGCGGATGGATCGAAGGTGAACTCGTCGAACGTCCCCTGATCCCGAAGGACAACGATCGGGTGCGTGTTGCCGGCGTACGAGAGCATGGCGGGATACCGCTGGTCCAGTGCAGACGAATCGACGCCGATGAGCCCGAGCAGTGCTGTGAGCACAGCATGATCGATCGGCGTGACCGATGGTTCGACGCTGGTGAAGGTCGCGGTGGATCGCCCGTCTTCGTCGGTCGCCGTGTCGATGGATACCGGTCCGATCGGTGTTTCGAAAACGAAGGTTCCGCTGCCGTCGCGCTCGGTGAGTGCTACGGCTGTCGCGATGGTGGCATGACCGCAGAACGGTACTTCGGCGATGGGGGAGAAGTAGCGGATCCTGCTGTGGCGCGGGTTGTCTCCGAGTTCCGGTTCGGTGAGAAACGCCGTCTCTGCATACCCGATTTCGGCTGCAACAGATTGTAATTCGGAGTCGTCGAGCCCACGGGCGTCGAGCAGCACGCCGGCCGGATTGCCGCCGGCCGGTTCCGAACTGAACGCAGTCAACCGGAGAATATCGCGAGAATTTGCCATGTCGACCATCTTCGTCCGCCGCAGTCGATCGGGGGAAGAGCAGTCGCGCGATTGCGGTCCGCAATCTTCGAACTGGACTGCCTCCGGAACAAACCGGCCGCACGGCGTCGTTGGTGCAGTCATGAGCAATGACACAGGCACTGACGACGCGTTGTTCGCACTTGTGGCCGAGGGAAAGCAAGGCGTGCTGGCGACCGTCAAACGTGACGGCCGTCCGCAGCTTTCCAACATCATCTATCGATGGGACGCCGAGTCGAAGACGGCTTCGGTGTCCATCACCGCAGATCGTGCCAAGAGCCGTAATGCTCTGCGCGATCCGCGGGTTTCCCTACACGTCAGCGCGCCCGACTTCTGGAGCTACGCGGTGATCGAAGGCCTTGCCGTCGTGACACCCGTAGCGGCCGATCCCCACGACGAAGTGTCGGACGCACTGGTCGAGCTCTACCGGGACATCAGCGGTCAGGAGCATCCCGACTGGGAGGAGTACCGCGAAGCGATGGTGGCAGAGCGTCGACAGATCCTCACGGTGCGCGCTGATCACGTCTACGGAATGACGCGGCTCCCGAAGCCGTCCGGCACCTAGCCTGCCCCACCCCCACTTCGAGCGAACGGTACGTCTGTCGCCTCAGATGCGCCGAAAGCCACTTTCGCTCAGGGGGGAGGCGATGCAGAGCGAACAAATCGGACTCGCAGGCGGTGGCGAGAATGTATGAGTGGTCATACTTCTGTCGACTCCAGGGTCCTCCACAGTGTGGATCGCGTACCGTTTCCAGACATGGAATTGACTCGAGTAGCGGTGGGCAGTGGTTCGTGCACCGTTCGGATCGACGGGCCGGTCAGCAAGCATGCGGTACTCCTGCTCCCCGGCAAGGGCGACCCCGTCGACTTGTACGACGATGTGTGTGAGCGACTGCATCATTCGGATCTGCGGACCGTCGCGGTGGAATCGATCGAGAATCTCGACGAGACATCAGCAGTGGTACTTCTGGATGAGTTGAACATCGCCTGGGTGAACCTGGTCGGTCACCGGGAGGGGGCTGATCTCGCCTGGCTGTTGGCGGCACGGCAGTTCGGCCGCTTCGCGAGTCTGATCGCGGTGGACCGCGGACATCCCTCGGCAAGCGATATTGCCGGCGTTCCACCGGTCGAGGTTCCGACCACGGTCGTCGTGGGCAGTGGAGGTCGGGCCATTGCCGACGCCAGCGGTCGTTTCGTGTACTCCGATTTCCGCGTGACGGAACTTCCGGGTGTCGACGACGTCGTGAAGTCTGCGCCGGCCGAACTCGCAACCGAGATCGTGCTGCGTACCAGCCCCTGGTGAAACACTGACATACGAAAAAGGCGGGCACTCCCATTGTGCGGAGTGCCCGCCTTTTCGTATGTCGTACGGGGTGCGGGGGCTCAGATGTCGAGGCCGAGCAGCGCGTTCTCGACTACTTCGGCCAGGGCCGGGTGGATCCAGTACTGGCCGCGCGCCATGTCCTGCGCCGACAACCCGAAGCTCATCGCCTGGATGAGCGGCTGGATCACCGTCGGAGCCTGCGTACCCATGACGTGGGCACCGAGAATGCGTCCGGTGCCGCGCTCGGCGATCACCTTGCAGACACCCTCCTGATCCTCCATCGCCCAGCCGTACGCGACGTCTCCGTATGCCTGCACCTTGACGGTGATGTCGAGTCCGGCGTCGCGGGCCTGCTTCTCCGTCATTCCGACATCGGCGATCTGCGGGTCGGTGAACACTGCGGCGGGTACGAAGCGGTGATCAGTGCTGCGAAGCCCGGACGTGTCCTTCCACGCATCCTGAAGCAGGTTGTGCTGAACAACGCGCGCTTCGTGGTTGGCGACGTGCTTGAGTTGGTACGGCGACGAGACGTCGCCGAGTGCGAAGACGCCCTCTGCGGTTGTGCGTTGGTATTCGTCGACGACGATCGACCCCTTGTCGTCGAGTTCGACGCCGGCCTTGTCGAGATCGAGCAGATCGCCGTTGGGCCGGCGACCCACCGCGACTAGGAGGACGTCACCGGAAACGACTGTGCCGTTTGCCAGTTCGACGGCGACGTTGTCGCCGTCACCGCGCACTGACGTGAGGGGGGAGCCCAGATGAACGTCCCACTTCTTTTCGGCCAACTCGGTGAAACGCTCGGAAATCTCGTCGTCGAGGTGCCGCAGCAGTCGCTGGCTGCGACCGATGATCGACACGCGAGAACCCAACGCGGAGAACACGTGTGCGAATTCGGTGGCGATGAATCCGGAGCCGACGATGACCAGGTGCTCGGGAAGTTCGGGCAGTCGCATGATGTCTTCGTTGGTGTAGTACTTCACCCCACTCGACGCGATCTCGTCCGGGATGATCGGACGTGACCCGGCCGCGATGACCACCTGATCGGCGGTGATCGTCTCGCCGGTTCCGGTGTCGATCGTCTTCTCGCCGGTGAACGTCGCGTGGCCGCGGTAGACGGTGGTGTTGGGGCTGTCTTCGCTGCGATACCGCTCGCCACCTGCGGAAATGGGATCGATGCGGCCGAAGACGCGCTTGACGATGTCGGACCAACGGACGCCGTCGAGCGTGGCGTCGACGCCGTACTTCTCGGCAGTGGTGATGGTGCGTGCCACCTCGGCGGCGTAGACGAACATCTTGGTCGGGATGCACCCGACATTGAGGCACGTGCCGCCGAACGTGCCCTCTTCGAGGATTGCGATCTTCTTGCCGTCGAACCGTTCGTCGGGCAGCGAGTTCCCGGATCCGCTGCCGATGATTGCAAGGTCGTAGTGCGTCACTGCGCGATCTCCTGTGTGTTGCTTGCGGTGCTTGCCGAACTTTCTACCGCCTGCGTGAGGTGGCCGTCGAGCCACTCCAGCCACAGGTCGAGTTCGGAAAAGGCTGTGGCCAAGGGCTTCTCGGTGGACAGGAACACGTCGTGACGGGCGCCGTCGATCGGGACGATGCTGGTGCGATCGCCGAGGCAACCGGCCCAACGTGCGATCTGCTTGACGTCGAGCACGGAATCCGCCAGGTCGACGCTCGGGTTGTACGCCTTGGCGAACTGCGACTTCTTCGAGCGCAGAATCAGCGCAGGCACCCCGATGTCGAGGCCGCGGTGCAGTTTTGCGTGACCCGCTCGGACGGCCCGCATCCAGCCGAAGGTGACGGGGCAGCCGGCCAGCGGCTTCCAGTCGAGGTTGTAATCCCAGACTCCGTTGGCCGAAACGTGAAGACTGGAACCGTAAGTCGGTAGCCCGGTGCCGGGGATCACGGTCTTTGCCGAGACCCGACCGAGGGCGTCGATCGCGGTGGTACCGACGTTGCGAACCATCGAAGGTCCCTGAAGGTCGAACCACGGGCTGTTGAGGACGAGACCGCAGATTCCGGCGCCGGCGCTGCCACCGGGCTTGCGCTGCAAGCGGTTCAGCCACAGCGGAACGATCAGACCACCAGTGGAGTGCGCCATCAGCAGCACCTCGCTGCCGTCGGTCTCGTTGCCGACGATGCGCAGCGCCTCGTTCAGCTCGGCGTCGTAGAGCGCGAGGTCGGAGACGTAGTGCGCTGTGTGTCCCGGCTTGAGGGACCGGCCGCACTTACGCAGGTCGAGTGCAAAGAAGGCGTAGCCCTGCTCGGCAAAGTGCTCGGCAAGGTGCTTCTGGAAGAAGTAATCGGTGAAACCGTGCACGTACAAAACGGCACGGCGTGTCTTCACCGCCTCCTTCTGCGGTTGGTAGCGGACCAGTGTCGCGTCCACCTCGCCTTCGCCGTCCGGATCCGTTCCGAGCGGGATCGTCAGCTGCTGATATCCGTCACCGAGGACGTCTGGAACCCAAGTAGTCACAAATCACAATCTAATCGTCGTTTCGAGTGCGCGTTGTAGAGCACAATTGGGGGTGGTGAACCGCGCGTGTACGCACGGGTAACCTGTTCGGCGTAACACAGCAGGCGGATGCGCGCACGGCTAATGACAAGGAAGTCGATTCTCCAGTGTCGAATCAGAACGCGGTAGAGACGAAGACGGATGTAGTGCTCGTGGGCGCAGGCATCATGAGCGCCACGCTGGGCGCATTGCTGCGCCAGCTGCAGCCCGATTGGTCGATCTCGACCTTCGAGCGGCTCGATGCCGTCGCAGCCGAGAGCAGCGACCCCTGGAACAACGCAGGAACCGGTCACTCCGCCCTGTGTGAGCTCAATTACACACCCGAGAACTCGGACGGCACGGTCGACATCAAGAAGGCCGTCAACGTCAACGAGCAGTTCCAGGTGTCCCGCCAGTTCTGGGCGCACGCGGTCGAGCAGGGCGTCCTGACTCAGCCCAAGGAATTCATCAACCCCATCGCTCACGTGAGCTTCGTTCACGGTGAGGCCAACGCCAAGTACCTGCGTGCTCGCTACGACGCACTTGCCGGCCACACGCTGTTCCGCGGTATGGAGTACATCGACGATCCGGCCGAGTTCAGCAAGCGTTTGCCGCTCATGGCCAAGGGACGCGACTTCTCCGAGCCCTTCGCACTGAACTGGAGCCAGGACGGCACCGACGTCGATTTCGGAGCGCTCACCAAGCAGCTCATCGGCTACATCGGTAAGACCGGCGGCAAGATGTACTTCGGTCACGAGGTCACCAACCTGACCCAGAACTCGGACAAGTCGTGGACCGTCAAGGTCACCAACCGTCGTACCGGTGAAAAGCGCACCGTTCGCTCGCGCTTCGTGTTCGTCGGCGCTGGTGGTGGCGCCCTGCACCTGCTGCAGAAGTCGGGCATCAAGGAAGCCAAGGGCTTCGGCGGCTTCCCGGTCAGCGGTGCCTTCTTGCGATGCACCAACCCCGAACTCATCGACCAGCACAGCGCCAAGGTTTACGGCAAGGCCGCCGTCGGCGCCCCGCCCATGTCGGTGCCCCACCTCGACACCCGTGTCATCGGCAACAAGCCGGGTCTGCTGTTCGGTCCCTACGCAGGCTGGTCGCCGAAGTTCCTCAAGGAGGGTCGCGTCACGGACTTGCCCGGCTCGGTCAAGCCCAACAACATCCTCTCGATGCTCGGCGTCGGCGTCAGCGAGCTCGGCCTGGTCAAGTACCTGGTGAGCGAACTCGCCAAGAACGAGGCCGGTCGTATCTGGGATCTGCGTGAATTCGCGCCCAAGGCGCAGGCGCAGGACTGGGAACTGATCACCGCAGGCCAGCGTGTCCAGGTGATCCGCCGGGCCAAGGGCAAGGGCGGCGTCCTCGAATTCGGTACCGCTGTGGTCGCCGCTGAGGACGGTTCCATCGCCGGTCTGCTCGGTGCTTCGCCCGGTGCTTCCACGGCCGTCCCGGCGATGCTGGACGTACTCGAGCGCTGCTTCCCGACCGAGTTCCAGGGCTGGAAGGGCAGGCTTCGCGAGATGGTTCCGTCCATCGGCGTCAAGCTCACCGACAACGAGGGCCTGTTCAACCAGGTGTGGGATTGGTCCTCGAAGGTCCTCGAGCTCGATTCCGCCGGTGCTTCCGGATCGGCTCCGGTCGCGGATACCGCCGCGACTGTGTGATAGTCCAACCCATGACGGCAACAGCAGCTTTGAAGCGTTCATGGGCACTCGATCTCGACAACAAGACGTTCTACGAGTTGTTGAAGCTTCGAGTGGAGGTCTTTGTCGTCGAGCAGGCTTGCCCGTATCCAGAGTTGGACGGGCGGGACCTGCTGACGGAGACGCGTCACTTCTGGCTCGAGCAGGACGGCCAGGTGGTGTGCACACTCCGTCTGCTCGAAGAGCATGACGACGGCAACAAGAGCTTCCGAATCGGACGTCTGTGCACGTCGCGTCAGGCGCGCGGTCAGGGCCACACGACCCGCCTCCTGCAGGCCGCACTGGCCGAGGTCGGCGAAGCGCCGTGCCGGATCAATGCGCAGACCTACTTGGTCGAGATGTACGCCAAGCACGGATTCAAGGCTGACGGCGAAGAGTTCATCGAAGACGGCATCCCGCACACCCCGATGCGTCGTGGTGGGGGAGAGCCCTTCGTGGCTGTCAGCTAGTTTGTTCGAGATTTGACCCTGGTCGGCTCATGGGAAAGTGAGCCGACTAGGGTTTTTTCGATACCGAATGCTCGCGGGGAAGTCCTGTTCGATTCAGGCGCGGTCCCGCCACTGTGAAAGATCTCTCCTCTACTGATCGTCCGGGAGATCTCAGCCAGGTTGCCGCGACATTCGAGTGCAGCCAAATTCTCGGCGAGGAAACCGAGAGGTGGAGGGATATCGACGTGCGAAGTGAAGAAGATCGACCAGTGGCGGGCTTCCCGTTCAGTGCTGTGGTCGGCCAGGATCAATTGCGATTGGCGCTGATCCTGTGTGCCGTGCATCCGGGGATCGGTGGAGTCCTGGTTCGCGGTGAGAAGGGAACTGCCAAGTCGACGGTCGTGCGCGCGCTGACTGCGCTGCTGCCGGCGGTCGCCGACGCCGGAACGACGCGACCGGCCCGCTTGGTGGAACTGCCCGTCGGCGCCACCGAAGACCGGGTGATCGGGTCCATTGATCTCGAGAAGGTTCTCCGTGACGGGGAACGCGCTTTCCAACCTGGACTTCTCGCTGCCGCCCACCAGGGTGTTCTGTACGTCGACGAGGTGAATCTGCTTCACGACCACCTGGTCGACGTGCTTCTCGACGCCGCGGCGATGGGCAGGGTTCACATCGAGCGTGACGGCATCTCTCATTCGCATCCGGCCAAGTTCGTACTCGTCGGCACGATGAATCCCGAAGAGGGAGAACTGCGTCCGCAGTTGTTGGACCGTTTCGGTCTGGCGGTCGATGTCGCAGCTTCCCGCGACGTCGACGTTCGCATGGAAGTGGTGCGTCGCCGCCTCGACTACGAGCGTGACCCCGAGGCATTTGTCGCTCGGTACGAATCAGCCGATCAAGAGTTGGCAGCCGAAATCCTTACGGCGCGTGAGAAACTGGACTCCGTTGAGTTGAGCAATCGGGAGCTGCGACGTATCGCCTCACTGTGTGCGTCGTTCGACGTCGACGGAATGCGCGCCGACTTGGTGCTCGCGCGCACCGCGACCGCCCATGCCGCGTGGCGAGGCGACAGCGAGGTCACTGCGGAGGACGTGCGAGTAGCAGCGGAACTGACGCTGCCGCATCGCCGCCGCCGTGACCCGTTCGACGAGCCCGGCTTGGATCAGCAGCAGTTGGACGATGCACTCGAGCAGGCTGATCAGGATGCCCAGTCGCAGGTCGAGGACGACGCGCGCGACGGGGAGCCCGAACCTCCCGAGAATCCCGACGGTCGCGGCCCCGAAGATGGTGGCTCCGGCGATGATGGCCCAGACGATGACGGCCCTGAAGACCCTGACGGACCAGGTGGGGGAGTGCGCGCTACTGAGCGACCCTCGGCTCCGCCCGCCGGCGAGTTCAAGGCCAAGCTCCTCGAGGTTCCTGGCGTCGGCGAAGGTGCTCCGGGACGCCGCTCGCGATCCATGTCGTCCCGCGGACGGGTCGTGCGATCCACCCGGGAGCGGGGTCACGGGTTGCATTTGACGAGCACGGTCTTCGCCGCAGCCGAGTCCCAAGTTGCGCGCGGTCGTACTGCGGGGCGGCTGCGACTGGCACCTGATGATCTTCGCGGCGCGATTCGTGAAGGGCGAGAAGGCAATCTGATCGTCTTTGTTGTCGACGCCTCGGGGTCGATGGCAGCTCGCGATCGGCTCTCCGCGGTCACCGGTGCGGTCGTCTCGCTGCTCCGCGATGCCTACCAGCGCCGCGACAAGGTCGCCGTCATCACTGTTCGCGGCCGCGAAGCGGAGCTCGTCCTGCCGCCGACATCTTCGGTGGACATCGCTGTCCGTCGCTTGCAGTCGATGCGTACCGGCGGCAAATCCCCACTCGCAGAGGGATTCCTGCGTGCTCGCGAAGTGGTTCTGCGTGAACGACTTCGTGACCCGCAGCGTCGCGCCCTCGTCGTCACGCTCACCGACGGCCGGGCTACCGGCGGCAAGGACGCGCTGCATCGCGCCCGCGTCGCCGCGCATCTTCTTGCCGACGCGTCCGTCGCGTCCATCGTCGTCGACTGCGAGACCGGCCTCGTTCGTCTGGGCTTGGCGGCCGAGTTGGCCCGAGAACTACGTGGCGGATACGTCCGCCTTGCAGAATTGTCAGCGCAGCAGGTCGCGGGTGTCGTCCGCGCCGCAGCCTAGATCCCAGCTCAGGAGTTCACGATGCCCAAGGGTGTTCCCGAGACAGTTCCCGACGACGGGCTGACCACGCGTCAGCGTCGTAACGCACCGGTGCTCGCCGTGCACACCGGCCCTGGAAAGGGTAAGTCCACTGCCGCTTTCGGCATGGCGCTGCGCGCCTGGAACCAGGGCTTCGACATCGGCGTCTTCCAATTCGTGAAGAGTGCCAAGTGGAAGGTCGGTGAGGAAGCCGCATTCCGCGCCCTCGGAAACTTGCACGACGAAACCGGCGTCGGTGGGCCGGTGCAGTGGCACAAGATGGGCGAAGGCTGGTCGTGGACACGCAAGGCCGGTAGCGAAGAAGACCATGCCGCTGCCGCCGCTGAGGGTTGGCAGGAGATCGCGAGAAGGCTTGCAGGCGAGGAACATCGATTCTATGTCCTCGACGAGTTCACCTATCCGCTCAAGTGGGGCTGGGTCGACGTCGACGAGGTCGTGCAGACACTGCGCGATCGTCCGGGCAACCAGCACGTTGTCATCACGGGACGCGACGCCCCGCAGGCGTTGATCGATGCCGCCGACCTCGTGACCGAGATGACCAAGATCAAGCACCCGATGGATGCCGGCCGAAAGGGCCAACGGGGCATCGAATGGTGAGTGTTTCCACACCGGCCGTGGTGATTGCCGCCCCTGCCTCGGGTAGCGGAAAGACCACGGTGGCAACGGGATTGATCGGTGCGCTCCGGCGGTCCGGCAGCAGCGTCGCGCCTTTCAAAGTGGGGCCGGACTACATCGATCCCGGTTATCACGGGCTCGCCGCGGGTCGACCTGGACGCAACCTCGACACTGTCCTGGTGGGCTCCGATCGCATCGGCCCGCTCTACCGGCACGGAACAGGCGGCTGCGACATCGCAGTGGTCGAAGGTGTCATGGGCTTGTTCGACGGCAAGATCGACGAGGCCAACTCGCAGCCGTCGGCCGAAGGATCGACGGCGCAGGTCGCGTCGATCCTCGGTGCGCCGGTGGTTCTCGTGATCGACGCCCGTGGACACAGTCAGAGTCTGGCCGCCGTACTGCACGGCTTCGCGACGTACGACGCGGGTGTGCGGATCGGCGGCGTCATCCTCAATCGTGTCGGCAGTGCTCGCCATGAACAGGTGTTGCGGCATGCTTGCGACAAGGTTGGCGTCGCGGTGCTCGGAGTTGTACCGCGGTTGACGGAACTCGAAGTTCCCTCCCGTCATCTCGGGTTGATCCCGGCGGCAGAGCACGGCGCGGCCGCCGTGGCCGCGGTGGACGCGATGTCCGACCTGATTGCCTCGCACGTCGATCTCGGCGCTGTTCGCGAGCTGGCCGCATCGAACGTGAGTTCAGTTGCGTGGGATCCGGTTGCCGAAGTCGGCGAACACGGCGACTCTCGGCCTGTGGTCGCCATGGCTGGTGGACCCGCCTTCACCTTCGGCTACGCCGAGCACCGAGAACTGCTGTCCGCTGCCGGCGCCGACGTCCAGGTGTTCGATCCGTTGCACGACGAGCTTCCCGCGGGAACTGCCGCTCTGGTCCTTCCCGGCGGTTTCCCGGAAGAGCACGCTGTCGATCTTGCGGCCAATACCGTTCTGCTGCAGCAGGTTCTTGACCTGGCGGACGGCGGTGCGCCGATCCATGCGGAGTGTGCCGGTCTGCTCTACCTTGCACGCAGCCTGGACGGTCACAGCATGGCCGGTGTTGTCGGGGTGGATGCGAGGTTCGGGAAACGCCTGACCCTCGGGTACCGGGAAGCGGTCGCGATCAGCGGATCGAGCCTCTTCGACCCCGGCGCCCGCGTCACCGGGCACGAGTTCCACCGGACCTCGCTGGTCTCGGCCGACGCCGACGGGTGTGCAAGTGCATGGGGTTGGCGGCCGTGGGACGGCGGCAGCGTCCGCGAGGGATTCATTCGCGGCGGTGTCCACGCGTCGTATCTGCATACTCATCCGGTGGGGCAGCCCGAATCGATCGCGAAGTTCGTCGATGCCGCCCGAGGATGACCTCTGTCTTGGCATTGGATTCACGACGAGTGCCACCGCGAAGGACATCGTCGCTGCGGTGAACGCCGTACTGCGAGGGCGATGGAAGATCGTGGTACTCGCCACTGCGACGGCAAAGGCTGCGTCTCCGGCTCTGCTGGCAGCGGCCGATGAACTGAACGTCCCGATTATCGGTTTTGCACCGGACGTGCTTGCGCGAGTTCAGGTTCCGTCGCCGTCATCTCGCGTCGAGAACGCGATCGGGACGGCGAGCGTCGCGGAAGCGGCTGCGATCCTCGCGTCCGGGGGCGGCCGGCTCGTGCTGGCCAAGACTGCCAGGGATGGAGTGACCGTAGCCGCGGCCCGTAAAGTTCCCTCCAGCTTGAACAATTCTGACGACGAAACGGAGTGCGAGTGAGCGAGTCCACCGCAGACGAGACCAACTACCTGGTCGGCCTCAACCTGACCGATCGACGCGTGGTCGTGTTGGGCGGTGGCACGGTGGCTCAGCGCCGTCTCGGACTGCTTGTCGCATCCGGTGCCCGTGTTCACGTCATCAGCCGCGCGTTCACTCCAGCGGTCGAAGGCATGGCCACGGCCGGGCAGATCACGGTCGAAGAGCGTCCGTACGCAGATGGTGACCTCGAAGGTGCGTGGTACGCCATCGCGTCGACCGACGAACCGGAAACCAATGCGGCGATCGTCGCCGAAGCGGAGCGTCGCCACATCTTCTGCGTGCGGGCCGACAACGCGAAGCACGGCACGGCGGTAACTCCCGCCAGCGCCGAGTACGACGGTATGAGCATCGGAATTCTGGCCGGCGGCGATCACCGTCGTTCGGCAGCAGTCCGCACCGCCGTCGTCGAAGGTCTTCAGTCGGGCGTACTCGCCGATACTGCCGAGCCTGCCGCTGCGGGCGTAGCCCTCGTCGGTGGAGGCCCCGGTGACCCCGATCTGATCACCGTGCGCGGACGCCGGTTGCTCGCTCGCGCCGACGTCGTCGTCGCCGACCGACTGGCTCCACCCGAGCTGCTCGCCGAACTTGGTCCAGACGTCGAGGTCATCGACGCCGCGAAGATTCCGTACGGCCGCGCGATGGCTCAGGAGGCCATCAACGCCGCGCTGATCGACAACGCCAAGGCCGGCAAGTTCGTCGTCCGACTCAAGGGCGGTGACCCCTACGTCTTCGGGCGGGGATACGAAGAACTCGAAGCCTGCGCCGCTGCCGGCGTTCCGGTGACCGTAGTGCCCGGAATCACGAGCGCGATCTCGGTCCCGTCGGCCGCAGGCATCCCGGTCACCCACCGCGGCGTCACCCACGAGTTCGTCGTCGTGAGTGGGCACGTGGCTCCGGATCATCCGGATTCGCTGGTCGACTGGTCGGCGCTGGCCAAGCTGCGCGGCACGATCGTGCTGCTCATGGCGGTCGAGCGCATCGATCAGTTCGCCAAGGCACTCGTCGACGGTGGACGCCCGGCAACCACTCCGGTCATCGTCATCCAAGAGGGCACACTTCGTACTCAGCGTGAGGTGCGTGCCGATCTCGCGACCGTTGCTCAGCGCGTCAAGGACGAGGAGATCAAGCCTCCGGCGATCATCGTGATCGGGCCGGTCGCGGGCTTTTCTGTCGACGCTGGGTAACGTGAAGTCTTGTGTCTGATTCCCTGAGATCCGAAAACGCTGCTGGGTCCGAAAACACCATGACGAAGTACCCCGTGGCAACACGGGCATTCGGACTGGCGATCATCGTCTTGAGCGGTATGCAGTTGATGATGGTGCTCGACGGCACGGTGGCGTCGTTGGCCTTGGCCCGGATCCAGGAGGATCTCGATCTCAGCGACTCCGGTCGGAACTGGGTCATCACTTCATACGCACTGACCTTCGGCGGACTGATGCTGCTGGGCGGCCGACTGGGTGACACCTTCGGGCGCAAGAAGGTGTTCCTCAGCGGAGTCATCTTGTTCACGCTCGCTTCGCTGGCATGTGGTTTGGCTACCAACGAAGCGATGTTGGTGGCGGCCAGATCCGTCCAGGGCGTCGGCGCAGCGATCGCCTCACCCACTGCGTTGGCTCTCGTGGCGACAACTTTCGCACCCGGCCCCGTAAGGAATCAGGCCATCGCGATCTTTGCTGCCATGACCGGAATCGGTTCGGTGACAGGGTTGATCATCGGCGGTGCACTCACCGAGGTTTCATGGCGGTGGATCTTCCTGATCAACGTCCCCATCGGACTGATGATCATCGGGTTTGCATTCAGGGCCTTGGTCGAGACCGGAGCCGAGCGACTCAAGCTGGATGTGCCTGGGGCAATTCTTGCGACTGTGGGCTGCACCGGAATCGTTTTCGGGTTCACCGAAGGCCCCGAGATGGGTTGGACCAGTCCTGCGGTTTTGGGTGCTCTCATCGGGGGAGTCGCACTGTTTGTCGTCTTCCTCCTGGTCGAACGGCGCGCCGAGAATCCACTGTTGCCGTTCAGCCTCTTCAAGAACAAGAACCGCGTCTTCACGTTCATTTCACTCGCCTTGATCGGTGCCGTCATGTTTTCGCTGGCGCCGTTCGTGGCGCTCTTCGTCCAGGACATCCTCGGGTACAGCCCGTTGCACGCGGGTCTGGCTTTTGTGCCTTTCGCGTTCGGGCTGGGTGCGGCAGCATTCGTCGCGTCCAAACTTGCCGTTCGCGTACAGGCACGATGGCTGATCGTGACGGGTTCGCTGCTGACGTTCGTGGGACTTCTGTACGGGTCGACGTTGGACGAGACGACCACATACATGGGCAATCTCTTTGTTCTCGTCGTGGGAATCGGCTTCGGTGTGGGTTTGGCCGTCGTTCCCCTGCCGCTGTGCGCTATCGCGGGTGTTGGCCCACAGGACATCGGTCCGTTGACCGCAATCGCACAGGTTGCGCAGGTTCTGTTCGGTCCCGTCGGACTTGCGATCGTGGGTGCGATGGCGACGTCACGAACCCTCTCGCTCGGAGGTGTGAGCGGAGTCGCTGCAGACATGACTCCCTCGCAGTTGTCGGCGCTGAGCGAAGGCTATGTCTTCGCCCTCTTCGGTTGCGCGATCTTCGCAGCCTTGGCAGCGATCTCCGCACTGTTCATCAAGTTCACTCCCGCTCAGGTTGCCCAGGCGCAGGCGGCGGAGAAGGCAGCCCAGGGAATCGCCTGATCAGTCCTGTTTATCCGCTTCGCTAGCCGATACGATCGTTGCAGGACGTGCCGAGAGTCTCGACGAATCGGGGTGCCGTGATGCGGATCGCGGACATATTGCGAAACAAGGGCAACAGCATTGTCACCATTGACGCCCACACGACGGTGAACGGGTTGCTGTGCGATCTCGCCCGTCACAACATCGGCGCCATGGTGGTGATCGACGAGGACGCGGTCGTCGGCATCATTTCCGAACGAGACGTCGTTCGACGCCTGCACGAGCGTGGCCCGGATCTTCTCGACACACCGGTCTCCGAGGTCATGACTGCCCTGATGTACACATGCGTTCCGGCAGACGCCGTGGACAGCATTGCCGCGATCATGACCGAGCGTCGAATCCGCCACCTACCGGTGATCGAGGACGGCAGCCTACTCGGCATCGTGAGTATCGGGGACGTGGTGAAGAGTCGCATCGACGAGCTCAAGAGTGAACGCGATCAACTGGAGTCGTACATCGATCAGGGCTGATCGATAGGTCGTCTCACGGTGACTACTCTCGTGTGATGGCCGCAATCGAGGAAACCACAGCAGACACGGTCACCATCGTGGCCGGCCTGGAGAGCACCTTTGCTGACGAACTGGGCGATCTGACCGTGCCGTGGCATGGTGCTGCCGCGCCTGACCCGCAGTTGCTCGTTGTGAACGAGCGGCTGGCTGCGTCGTTGAGATTGGACGCAGCAGTGTTACGAAGTGTTGAGGGGGTTGCCGTCCTGTCCGGGTCGACGGTGCCGGTCGGGGCCACACCGGTGGCGATGGCGTATGCGGGTCATCAGTTCGGTGGATACGCACCAATTCTCGGGGACGGTCGGGCGTTGTTACTCGGTGAACTCGTGAGCAGTGACGGTCTGCGAGTGGACCTGCATCTGAAGGGCTCCGGGCCCACGCCGTTCTCTCGGGGCGGCGACGGGTATGCGGTCGTCGGGCCGATGCTGCGCGAATATCTGGTCAGTGAGGCGATGTATGCCCTCGGTATCCCCACTACGCGCGCGCTGTCGGTGGTGGCGACGGGCCGAGACGTTCGCCGTAGCGGCGCCGAACCCGGTGCCGTGCTTGCACGGGTTGCGTCGAGCCATCTTCGAGTTGGGACCTTCGAGTTCGCGGCCCGGCAGGGCGAGGTCTTGCAGCCGCTCGCCGACTACGCGATCGCCCGTCACTACCCGGAGCTGACCGAACTGCCGACCTCGGGTGCGCACAATCGCTACCTGAGGTTCTTCGAGGACGTGGTCGAGGCGCAGGCGTCACTGGTGGCGAGGTGGATGCTCGTCGGTTTCGTACACGGCGTGATGAACACCGACAACACGACAATTTCGGGGGAGACCATCGACTATGGTCCGTGCGCCTTCCTCGACGCTTTCGATCCGGCGGCAGTGTTCAGCTCGATCGACCGCGGCGGCCGCTACGCATTCGGCAATCAGCCCGCTGTACTGAAGTGGAATCTGGCGCGCTTCGCGGAAACCCTGTTGACGCTGATCGACTCGACACCGGACGAAGCGATTTCCGCGGTATCAGCAGTTCTCGAGACCTTCGACGAGCGTTACGAGAACCACTACGCGGCCGGTATGGCGGCAAAGCTCGGTTTGGCCCTGCCGATTGTCGATCGGACGCTTGTCGACGATCTGCTGACGTTGTTGGCGGAACACGGTGCTGATTGGACGGGCAGTTTCCGCGCTCTCGCGGACGAATTGCGCGGAAATTCGGCGCCCCTCGACCAACTCGTGCCACGGGAGCACATCGCGCCGTGGTTGCAGCGGTGGCGCGGCGCCCTGGCGGAACAGGGACATGGGGCTGTGGAGACCGCTGGCGCGATGGATCGCGTCAACCCGCTGTACATACCGCGCAATCATCAGCTCGATGCTGCCCTGCGCGGCGCGAACGACGGCGACCTCGTTCCCTTCGAGATGCTGCTGGAAGTGGTCACGCACCCGTTCGACCGGCGCGACGAGTGGGCTGCCTACACCGCGGCGGCCCCGCAGTCTTTCAGTGAGACGTTCCAAACCTTCTGCGGCACTTGACAGACAGACGAATCCATCAATCCGTCAGGATGATCAATTCACGCTCCGACGCGATCTCCACCCGCAGTCCCGCTTTCGACGCCACCCGCGCAACACCTTTGATGTCCGTGGGTTCGGCGCGCGAGATCACGAGTGCCCGCGCGAGCAGACCCTTGTGGTGCTTGTTGAAGTGACTGACGACAGTGCGGGTGCCGTCCGGCTTCTCGGTGAGGACCGTTGCGATCAGTGCGTCCGGAACCGGTCCGAGGTCTTGGTAGGTGCCGGACCGTAGATCGATCACAAGTCCGTCGGCTTCGGCGGCCAACGCCTTCGGCAGTTCCGGCTTCCACAGTGAGCGGAGCGTGCCCAATCCGGGCAGTTTGGAGCCGCCGGAGAGGCGGTAGGCGGGGATCAGATCACCGGCGCGGACCGCACCGAACAGGGCGGAACCGATAGCGATCCGATCGAGGGCCTTGGCCTTCTGGGCGCGGGTGAACGACTTGGCGTCGAGGGCGTCGAAGAGCACCCCGGTGTAGCGCTGCAGCGCGGGCCGCGTCGCGGACACCCACAGCTTGGCGTTGCGCTCCACTTCGTCCGCTTGCGTCGGACCAAGGCCGAGCGCTTCGCACGACGCCTCGACGTCGGCGGCCAGATCGACCAGCGTCTGAACCAGCAATTCGCGCGTTTCGGTCAACGGTGGCATCGACAGTTCGCCCAGATCGAGGGGCGCATCCTTGCCGCCGTCGGACTTGGTTTCTGAGGGAGGCAGCAGTACAAGCACGCTGTAACCGTACCGAGGCCCGCTCGGCCGACTGCGGCGACTATCCTTACACCTCGTGATTACCCGTCTGTCCCACCTGTTCCTGCGTACCCTGCGTGACGATCCCTCGGACGCCGAAGTTGCCAGCCACAAACTGCTGGTTCGTGCCGGCTACGTCCGTCGTATCGCTCCAGGCGTCTACTCGTGGTTGCCGCTGGGATTGCGGGTGCTGCGCGAGGTAGAGCGCGTTGTCCGTGAAGAAATGAATGCCATTGGCGGACAGGAAATCCTGCTGCCTGCGCTGCTCCCGCGCGATCCTTACGAAGCGTCGAACCGCTGGACCGAGTACGGCCCCAACCTGTTCCGCCTCAAGGACCGCAAGGGCAACGACTACATGCTCGGCCCGACCCACGAAGAGCTCTTTGCTCTGACGGTCAAGGGTGAGTACAACTCCTACAAGGACTTCCCGGTCACCCTGTACCAGGTGCAGACCAAGTACCGGGACGAAGAGCGTCCGCGTGCGGGCATTCTGCGCGGTCGCGAGTTCCTCATGAAGGATTCCTACTCCTTCGACTTGACTGACGAAGGTCTGACGGAGTCGTACCAGGCGCACCGCGGTGCCTACGAGAAGATCTTCACGCGCTTGGGCGTCAAGTACGTCATCGTCTCGGCCACCTCCGGTGCGATGGGCGGCAGCGCGTCCGAGGAGTTCCTCGCCGAGAGCGAGATCGGCGAAGACACCTACGTGCGCTGCCTCGAATCCGGCTACGCCGCCAACGTCGAGGCCGTCAAGACGGTTGTTCCCGACGCGATTCCGTTCGACGGACTGCCCGAGGCGAAGGTGTACGACACCGCGAACACGCCCACCATCGACACCTTGGTGGACTGGGCGAACGGCGCTGACCTCGGCCGTACGGTCACCGCGGCCGACACCCTCAAGAACATCATGGTCAAGACCCGCCTGCCCGGCGGCGAGTGGGAACTGCTCGGTATCGGCATCCCCGGCGACCGTGAGGTCGACGAAAAGCGACTGGAGGCTTCGCTGGAGCCGGCCGAGTTCGTGATGATCACCGAGACCGACTTCAAGAACAACCCGTTCCTGGCCAAGGGCTACATCGGCCCGAAGGCGCTGCAGGCCAACGGTGTTCGTTACCTCGTCGATCCGCGCGTCGTCGACGGCACCAGCTGGATCACCGGAGCCGACGAAGACGGCAAGCACGTGGTCGGCCTCGTCGCAGGGCGTGACTTCACGCCGGACGGAACCATCGAAGCTGCCGAAGTTCGCGACGGCGACGCCTCTCCCGACGGAGCCGGTGCGCTGGTCTCGGCTCGTGGCATCGAAATCGGGCACGTCTTCCAGCTCGGCCGCAAGTACACCGACGTGTTCACCGTCGACGTCCTCGCCGAGAACGGCAAGCCCGTCCGCCCGACCATGGGTTCGTACGGGGTCGGCGTCTCGCGCCTGGTTGCCGTCATTGCCGAACAGCACCACGACGAGAAGGGCCTGCGCTGGCCGGCTGAGGTCTCACCGGCCGACGTCTACCTCGTCATCGCGAACAAGGACGAGACCGCTCGGGAAGGTGCCGAAGGCCTCGCCGCGCAGCTCGACCGCGCCGGACTCGAAGTGATCCTCGACGACCGCAAGGCATCGCCGGGCGTGAAGTTCAAGGACTCCGAGCTGATCGGTGTTCCGCTGATCGTCGTCGTCGGCCGTGGTTGGGCTGACGGCAAGGTCGAAATTCGCGATCGCTTCACTGGTGAAAGCCGTGAGATCGACGCCGACTCGGCGATCGAGGAGATCATCAGCGCAGTTCGCGGCTGATTCGAATAGGCGTCTGGGCCGCCGCAGCCACCTTCCGAGGTGTCTGCGGCGGCCCTTCTTTTCTGCCACAATCGTGGCTATGGAACGCGAACCGGATTGGGCAGAAGTCGACGGCTATCTCGTTTCCACGTTGGTAGGTGAAGATCCGGTTCTCGCCGCGGCACTCGCCGCCAATTCCGAGGCAGGTCTCCCGCCCATCGACGTGGCGCCGAACCAGGGCAAGCTCCTCAACCTTCTGGCGCGAATGTGCTTGGCGCGCAATGTTCTCGAGATCGGAACGCTCGGCGGATACAGCACGATCTGGCTCGCTCGCGCGGTCGGTCCCTCGGGCCAGGTCATCACGCTGGAATTCGATCCCACCCACGCGGATGTCGCGCGGTCCAATATCGAGCGGGCCGGCGTGGCGGACCGGGTCGACATTCGCGTCGGCGCGGCTCTCGACAGTCTTCCGTCGATTGCGAAGGAGGAGTTGGGACCTTTCGACTTGGTCTTCATCGACGCCGACAAGGAGAACAACACCGAGTACGTTCGGTGGGCTTTGGCCCTCTCGCATCCCGGAACCGTCATCATCGTGGACAACGTGGTGCGTGGGGGACATGTGTCCAACCCGGATATCGACGACGAGCGCGTCAAAGCGAGTCGAGCAGTGTTGGAGATGATCGCGGCCGAACCGAAGCTCGACGGCACTGCCATTCAAACCGTGGGTTCGAAGGGGTGGGACGGGTTTGCCGTTGCAGTAGTGAACGAGTGAGCGCAGACTCGAAGCGGTGAGGATGCTGGGGGCAGCAAAAGCGGCGTGGCGGTGGGTGCGCAGTGCACCCGGTACGTATGTCTGGCTGTTGGCCTTGCTGTTCACCACACTGTTCCTGCGGCATCTGCCTGACAACGTCGAGGAACGATTTCTCGGCAAGCGCTCGACCAATCTGCATCACCTGGCCGAAGACCCGCTACGAGTCCTGTTCTCGAGTGCGTTCTGGCTCGAAGGTGGCGGCTGGTTGGGATACCTGGTGCTGTTCACGATCTTTCATGCCACAGCTGAGCGTTGGCTCGGGACGTGGCGGTGGTTGTGTGTTGTCGTCATCGCCCACGTCGGAGCCACGTACATCAGCGAAGGTGTTCTGTACGAAGGTATTCGGCACGGATACGTGGCGGAGTCCGCGGTCAACACTCTCGACGTGGGTGTGAGCTACGGTCTGGCCGGTGTCATGGGGATTCTGGTGTACCGCATCGTCGATCCGTGGCGGTACGTCTATCTCGCAGGTCTGCTGCTCTTCTACGGGGTACCTCTGATTTTTGCCACCAATTTCACCGCCATCGGCCACATGTCCGCGTTGTTGCTCGGGTTGGCGTGTTACCCGATCACGCGTGCTCGGGCCGGTACGTGGAACCCGATGGACCTGTGGCATTCGCGAAGAATCGCAGGTCTTCCATGAATCGCACCGCGGAATGTTACCCGCTGGTAGTTTAGCGTCATCGACGAAAGGTAATGACGTGTCTGGCACCGATGGACTGCTCTTCAACCCCCATACTTACGACCCCGCTCAGTTCGATCCTGAGACCCGCCGCCTTCTCCGAGCCACCATCGAGTGGTTCGAGAGCCGCGGCAAGCAGCAACTGCTTCAGGACGACCTCGACGCCGTGTGGGTCTCCGACTTTCTCGAGTTCGTCGGCAAGGAGAAGTTGTTCGCGACGTTCCAGACTCCGGCGGCATTTGCCGACGGTGACGAGAACCGTCGTTGGGACGGAGCCCGCAACGCAGCCCTCAGTGAAATCTTCGGTTTCTACGGGCTCGCGTACTGGTACGCGTGGCAGGTCACGATCCTCGGACTCGGACCGATCTGGATGAGTGACAACGACGCTGCGAAGAAGCGTGCAGCACAAGAGCTTGCCGACGGTGGTGTCATGGCGTTCGGGCTGTCCGAGCGCGATCACGGGGCCGACGTCTACTCCACCGACATGCTTCTCACGCCCGCCGACGGTGACGTCGTCTTCCGTGCGAGCGGCGAAAAGTACTACATCGGAAACGGCAACGTCGCCGGAATGGTGTCCGTGTTCGGGCGTCGTACGGATGTCGAGGGTCCCGAAGGCTACGTGTTCTTTGTCGCCGACAGCGCACATCCGAACTATCAGCTTGTGGATAACGTTCTGCGCGGGCAAATGTATGTCAGCAACTTCCGCCTCGAGGACTACCCGGTGCGTGAGGAAGACATTCTGCACACCGGCGTCGCCGCATTCGAGGCCGCACTCAACACGGTCAACGTCGGAAAGTTCAACCTCTGCACCGGCTCCATCGGGATTACCGAGCATGCGTTCTTCGAGGCAATCACTCACGCGCAGAATCGAATTCTCTACGGCAACCCGGTCACGGACTTCGCCCACGTTCGCGCCGCCTTCGTCGACGCGTATTCACGCTTGGTCGCGATGAAGCAGTTCAGTGCGCGGGCGGTCGACTACTTCCGCAGTGCCAGCCTCGAGGACCGTCGCTACCTGCTGTTCAACCCCATGACCAAGGCCAAGGTCACCTCCGAAGGTGAGAAGGTGGTCGGGTTGCTGCACGACGTGATCGCGGCCAAGGGTTACGAGAAGTCCACGTACTTCCGCGAGGCCGCGCAGATGATCGGCACACTGCCCAAGCTCGAGGGCACCGTCCACGTCAACGTCGGCCTGATCCTCAAGTTCTTGCCGAACTATTTGTTCAACTCGGCGGAGTTCCCGGAGGTCGTCACTCGCGACGACGCCGCCGACGACGAGTTCTTCTGGAACCAGGGGCCTACCCGCGGCGCTGCGAAGATTCAGTTCCACGAGTGGAAGCCCGTCTACGAGAAGCACTCGTCGATTCCGAACGTCGCTCGTTTCTACGAGCAGGCGATCGCGCTCACCGAATTGCTCACTGCTGCAGCGCCGGACGCGCAGCAGCAGAAGGATCTCGATTTCATGCTCAACGTCGGGCACCTGTTCTCCCTCGTCGTGTACGGTCATCTGATTCTCGAGCAGGCCGAGATCACCGGACTCGACGTCGACGTTGTCGATCAGATCTTCGACTTCCAGATCCGCGACTTCTCGGGATACGCGATCGCACTGCACGGAAAGCCCTCGTCGACGCCGGAGCAGCAGCAATGGGCACTGGCCGCGGTGCGTAAGCCCGTGGTCGACGGCGAACGCTTCGACCGGGTGTGGCAGCAGGTCAAGGCGTACGACGGTGCGTACGAGATGCGCGCATGACCGCCCCGGTGACGCGCGAGCAGTTGATGACCGTCGTGGAGGGATCTCCGAAAGCCGTCGGCGCGCATGACCGCTCGACGTGGGTTGCCCTGTTTGCAGGCGACGGGCAGATCAACGACCCTGTTGGTTCGCGTCCGCACAACGGTCAGGCGGCGATCGAAAGCTTCTACGACACGTTCATCGCCCCCAATTCGATCACTTTCCATGTCGAGCGCGACATCGTGTGCGGCCGGACGGTGTGGCGCGATCTGAGCCTGGCTACCGAAATGTCGACCGGAGTCGTTCTCGACGTTCCGATGCACTTGCGTTACGACTTGGTGGGGGAGCCCGATTCCTTGCGGATCGGAACCCTTTATGCGCATTGGGAATTGGCGACGATGTTGAGCCAGCTCGCTACTGCTGGTGTGGCAGGGGTGAAGGCGGCCGCGAAGTTGACCCCGCAGCTGCTCGCGAACCAGGGGATCGGCGGGGCGCTCGGGTTCTCACGCGGCATCTTCGGAGTTGGAGACAAAGGCACGAAGGCAGCGTCGCGGTTCCTCGATGCGGCCGCCGTCGGCCGGACCCCGCCGGTACCCGTCGAGCTTCCGGCGGGCACACAGTTGTCCAACGCTGATGTCAACGCTCTGCTGACGGGCGTGACGAAGAGCAAGATGTTGGTTGCCGGTCGTACTGTGACGGCGAGCGTCATCGTGTGCGGGGAACCGGCCATCGCACTGTTCGGCTTCGAGGCGAGCGGTCATCGCATTAACCGGGTGCGTTTCTTCACGGAGAGCTGACTCCGAGAGCCCTCCACATGCAGGTCAGGCTCGGCGCGCCACTCCGGCGCGCCGAGCCTTTCGGGTTCCGGTTGTTGTCAGAGGGCCCCGAGATCCGCGGACAGCCAGTGCTGCGGGTCCATGAAGATCGCCACCTGCTCGCCCAACTGAGATCGTGCGAATTCGAGGTATCCGTCGACCTTGTCCGGAGTCAGGTAGCGCCGCGAGACTTCGACCAGCATCTCGTCGGTGCCCGGAACGATCTTGTCGACTGATCCGCTGACACTGACGTAACGGATTGTCGGATCAAGCCTTTCGGCCATCAACGAGAAATGACCGGCCGACGCGATGAGCTGCGCTTTTCGCGAATCCTTTCCCGTGAGGATCCACGGTTTGCCGCCGGGTGAGTACAGGTACCAGATCGGGACGGTCAACGGACCGCGCTCGGGACCGTCGGATACCGACAGTGCCCCGATGTGTGGCTCGGACAGAAACTGTTCACGCTCATTTTCGGAGAGTGCCATTCCTCGAGATTACCGCGACGTTTGACATGGCGTTGTGACTCCGTACACAATCGATGTGCTCATTATGAACAGGCGTTCGCAATGCGAACAGATCATTCCAGGCAAGCAGATCTGAAGCATCGTGAATGCCCACAAGCAGTGAATGTCGAGGATCCGATGACCGCACCGCGTACGCAGTCGAGTTCAACCACCGGTTCGCGTCGGGTGAGTGCCGCAATGTGGGTAGCACCGTTGTGTTGGATCGCTGTGCTTCTGGACGGATTCGACCTGGTCGTACTCGGCGCGGTGATTCCCTCGCTTCTCGACTACGACGCCTGGGGATTGAGCACAGGCACGATCACGATGATCTCGACCTTCGGGCTCATCGGCATGACTATCGGCGCCCTCGTCATCGGCACCCTCACCGACGTCATCGGTCGACGCCGCGCGCTGCTGTACGCCGTTGCCGCATTCTCGATTCTCACTCTGTTATGCGCAATTGCGCCTAACCCCTTCATCTTCGGTCTGCTGCGCTTCCTGGCCGGTGTGGGACTGGGTGGCGCCCTGCCGACGGCATTGGCTCTGGTCAACGAATTCTCGAAGAAGCAAGGCGGCGGATCTGCGTCCACCTTGCTGATGACCGGCTATCACGTCGGCGCCGTTGCCACCGCCGCGCTGGCGCTCGTTGTGATCGAACCTTTCGGTTGGCGAGCGATGTTCGTTGTCGGCGCACTTCCTGCCGTCGTCCTGATTCCGCTCATGTTGCGGTATCTGCCGGAATCTCCGTCGTACCTTCTCGCTCACGGAAAGCGTGCCGAAGCCGAGGAAATCGCTGCCCGTTACGGAGTCGAACTCGAGGCCGCGCCTACGTCTGAAGCAGGGCGTGCAGAAGCCGCCAATCCCGTTCGCGCACTGTTCTCTTCGAAATTCCTACGCAACAGCATCGCTATCTGGATCACCAGTTTCATGGGCCTGCTGCTCGTCTACGGATTGAACACGTGGCTTCCGACAATCATGCGTGAGGCCGGATACAACCTCGGGGCGTCGTTGACGTTCCTTCTGATCCTCAATGCCGGAGCTGTCGTCGGACTCTTGATCGCCGGGGGTGTCGCGAACAAGATAGGCCCGCGCACCGCAGCCATCGTGTGGTTCGCCGGAGCGGCGCTGTTCCTGGCGCTTCTGAGTGTGAAGGTGTCGTTCGGCATCTACGTGATGGTCTTCCTCGCCGGATGCTTCGTCTTCAGTGCACAGGTGTTGGTCTACGCCTTCACCAGCGCCAATCATCCTCCTCAAATTCGCGCGACAGCGCTCGGATGGTCGGCCGGTGTCGGTCGGGTCGGTGCGATCTGTGGCCCGATTCTGGGCGGAGTTCTCCTGGGTGCGGGTTACGCCGTGCCGTGGGGCTTCTATGCATTCGCGCTTGTCGGTCTGCTCGGTGCAATTTCGATCTCCTGCACACGGGTACGCATCTGAAATACCAGTTTCGCAGGTTGGTGCGCTACTGCTATCGTAAAACATGAGTATCAAGAGTAGCGCTATCGCCACGCCGCAGGCACTGCTACCGACGACATCGTCTCGATCCGGTTTGTGGTGGGGCTTGCTCGGAGTGCTGGCGTTCTCGTTCACCGTTCCGCTCACGAGAGTCGCCGTCGCGGATCTCGACCCCTTGTTTGTCGGTGCGGGCCGCGCCGTCGTTGCCGGAGTCCTTGCGATTGTGATGCTTTCGGTAACTCGCGCGACGCTTCCGACGCTTCGGCAATGGTTGCGGATCGCACTCGTGACCGTTGGCGCGGTTCTGGGGTTTTCACTGTTCACCACGTTTGCGTTGCAGACATCGCCGGCAAGTCACGCGGCGGTGGTGATCGGTCTACTTCCCGCGGCTACCGCGGTTTTTGCCGTCGTTCGAGGAAAAGAGCGCCCCAGTCCGGGATTCTGGTGGGCAAGCGCCGCCGGTGCGGTGTCCGTCGTAGGGTTCGTGGCCGTCGCAAACGGTGGACTCGGCTCGTTCCATCTCGCTGACCTTCTTCTGTTCGCCGCGGTTGTGTGTGCAGCGCTGGCATATTCGGAAGGTGCGTTGCTGGCGCGCGAGATCGGCTCGTGGCAGACGATTGCCTGGGCATTGATTCTCGGACTGCCGGTAACGATTGCGTTGACGGTGGCGTCCATGGCACAGGCCTCGGTCTCTGCCGATACGAACTCGTGGCTTTCGTTTGCCTACCTGGGGTGCGTGAGTATGTTTCTCGGGTTCTTCCCCTGGTACCGGGGCCTGGCGATCGGTCCCATTTCCACAGTGAGCCAAACACAGCTGGTTCAACCGGTGCTCAGCATCGCGTGGTCGGCGCTGATACTCGGTGAGGCGTTGTCGCCCTCGATCATGGCCGGTGGCGTCGTCGTGATCGGTTGCGCCTGGCTTGCTTTGAAGGCCCGAGTGGCAGCGCCGCGTGCTGTGTCGGCACGCGACGCGCCTACTGCTGCAGATGACTCAGAAAAGCGGCCCGCCGCCGAAGGCACTGCGATGTGACGCCGGTTGTTTCCCGTTGGCGTCGGTGATCCCGTATTCGACAGCCGTTTCGGCGGTGATCAGAGTGTGACCGCTGCGCGCGTTCACTTCTGGGTCGTTGGCCAACGCGGTGATGACCTGACCGACGAATTCCGGGGTTTCGGCCTCGGCCAGTGAGAAGCCTTCGAAGCTCTCGATTCCGCTCGCTTCCATGCGTTCGTTGCGGATCAATCCGAGCCAGAAGGACAGCGCGGTGACGCCGGTTCCCTTCAACTCGACGGCCATGTCCGCAGCCATCTTGTCCAAGCCTGCCTTCGACATGCCGTACAGCACCGAGTGCAGGTACCCGCGGGTCCCGAATGACGAGATGTTGCCGATCACTCCGCTGCCCCGGGGAACCATCAACTTGGCCGCTTCCACCGAAGCAACATAGTGGGCACGTAGTCCGATCCCGATCAGCGAATCCCAATCGTCGATCGGCCTCTTCCAGAACGGATCAGCGAAGCCTGCATAGCCGGCCGGGTTGGCCCAGACGTTGTTGACCAGGAGATCGAGGCGGCCTGACTGTTCGTCTGCGATACGTGCAAATAGATCGACGATCTGCTGATCGTCGCTGTGATCGCACTGCACGGCAATGCCGTGACCACCGCGCTCGGTGATCTCCGCCGCGGTGCGATCGAGCGGGCCGTCAGCGCCGACGGTTCCTCGTGCCGTCACGTACACAGTCCACCCGTCGCTTCCCAGTGTGAGGGCAATGCCCTTACCGACGCTCCGGCTGGCACCGGTTACGAGCGCAACTTTTCCGTTCGTCGTCATCGCGGCCCACCCAACGAACCCTCGGCGATGTCAGCGTCAGGGGACAGGGGAGTGGTGATCGACCACGTCTCCGTGAAGTGGCATTGACTCATTTTCCACACACCGTCCTCGATCACGTATTTGTCGTCGTATTCCCCGGTCATCAACTTCTCGGTGCGTCCGACGGTGTCGACCTGGCGGAACTGCAGGGTCCATCGACCTACCGCGGAAGTCTCCGAGGTCAGTGCGATATCGGGATGCAATCCGTGATGCATGTCGAGGACCGCGTACTGGCCGTCGACCTTGCGGAGGGCGATCTTCTCGAAGATGTCCGCCATCGGCCCCGCGTCGTCGAACGCGCCGAGGCGACCGTAGTCGATCGACGCTCCGGAACGGATGAAGCTGTTGCGGAACTGAACTGGATCTTTGGCGTCACATGCTCGCCAGTAGCCGTGCTTGAGCTTCTTGATTTCCTCGATCTGTTCGAGCGCGTCGAGGCGTTGTGCGAGATCCAACGTCGGTCCTTTTCGTCTGGGTTTCCCGGAGACATGTCGGATCGACTGTAGGGTGTCCTCAGTCACATGTGTGGAGTTTTTCCCAGTGACCGGTCAGGAAATGCTGTCGGTTTCGCTCGAGGATTCGTCGCCGGTGAGCGTGATCGCAGTCGAGTCGCTGAAGACGCTGCCCCAGAGCTCGCCGAGTGCCGGATCTTCTTCGGCGTGTTCGGGCGCCATCATTGCGAGCAGATTGTTGATCAGCATCCCGTTCGCGATGAACAAACGCGCTTGCTCGGGCGTGCAGCCGGTGCGCTCACGCAGCAAGCTGTAGATGCCGGACATGGCGGTCCGGGACACGGCGGCGACATCATCGGTGCTGGTGGCGAAGCCGTGCAACATGACAAGCAGTAGGTCTCGGTCGAGAACCAGTTCACCGTAGGCGGATCCGAGCTCGGCCCAGAATTGCGGATTGCTCGGATCGATCGTGACCGTATCCAATTTGTCGTTGAAGGTGCGCACGATTTCGTCGAGCGCGCGCGTGAACACCGCGTGGAACAGATCTGCCTTGGTTCCGAACATGCGCACGACGTAGGGCTGCGAGACACCGGCTTCTTTGGCGACAGCGTCCGTACTGGTCCCGGAGTATCCGCCCTTTGCGAAGGCTCGCGTTGCCGCGGCAAGGACGAGCGCGCGACGTTCCGGTGCGCTCATCCTGCGGGTACGTGGTTCAGCTGCACCGATCGACATGTTGACACGTTATCACCGGATAGCTTAGTTTCGGCTTAAGTAATCATTCGATGCCTTAAGGCACCTTCACTCGAGGAATCACGATGACCGTTTTGACGAAGTCCGGATCGGACGCCGCATCCGGGTCGGAAAACAGTGGAGGACGGAAGGTTCCGATCGCGATAGCGATGGTTGCTGCCTCTCTGCCCATGTTCATGGCCACCCTCGACAACCTCGTGATGACGAGCGCGCTGCCGGTGATCGAGAAGGAGTTGAACGCGTCCGTCGGGCAACTTCAGTGGTTCATGAACGCGTACACGCTCTGCTTTGCGACGCTGATGCTTTCGGCGACGACGCTCGGCGATCGGTGGGGACGCCGCCGGATGTTCGTGTTCGGAATCGGGCTGTTCACGGCGGCATCGATTGCTTCGGCGTTGTCGACGACACCAAGCCTGCTGATCGCGGCCCGAGCTTTTCAGGGCGCCGGCGCTGCCGCGATCATGCCGCTCTCACTCACTCTCCTCGTAGCAGCCGTACCGGAAGCCAAGCGCGCCATGGCAATCGGCGTGTGGGGTGGAGTCTCCGGGCTGGGAGTCGCGATGGGTCCGGTTGTCGGTGGAGCAGTAGTCGACGGGTTCTCATGGCAGGGCATCTTCTGGATCAACGTGCCGGTTGCGATCGTCGCTGTTCCTCTCGCGTTGTACGCGTTGCGCGAATCGACTGGTCGCACACAGCCTCTCGATCTTCCCGGTGTCGCGCTCGCCGGGCTCGGCGTGTTTCTGGCGGTATGGGGAATCGTTCACGGCAACGACGAGGGCTGGGGATCCTTCGGAGTGGTGGCGTCGCTGGTGGGTTCCGCAGTTGCCCTGGCGCTGTTCGTTCTTCGCGAGATGAAGACGTCGCATCCGGTGATGCCCCTACGTCTGTTCCGCTCACGCAGCTTCTCGATGGCGAACGTCATCGGCTTGACCTTCTCGATCGGTATCTTCGGGGCGGTGTTCCTGCTGTCGCAGTACCTCCAGATCGTGATGGGCTACAGCCCGTTCCAAGCAGGCCTGCGGACGCTTCCGTGGACGGCAGCGCCGATGATCTTCGCGCCTCTCGCCGGTTTTCTGGCACCGAAGGTCGGGCTCCGTTCGCTCCTGCTGACCGGACTGTTGCTCCAGGCCGGAGCCCTGTTCTGGTTGGCCGCGTTGATCGGTCCGGACGTGACGTACGGGTCGCTGGTTCCGGCGCTGCTGATGGCCGGCATCGGCATGGGCTTGACCTTCGCGCCGAGTTCGACAGCTGTGCTCGTCGACATGGACGAACCCGATCACGGAACGGCCAGTTCGACGAACTCCACGCTTCGTGAGATCGGTGTTGCTCTGGGAATCGCAGTTCTCACCGCAGTTTTCCTCGCCGCCGGCGGTGCGCTCACTCCGCTGGGCTACGGCGATGCACTGACACCCGCTCTGCGCGTCGGCGGTTGCTTCGTGTTGGTCGCGGTGGTCGCGGCGTGGTTCGTGCCCTCGCATCGCAAGGCCTGAAAAACTGCTGTGCGCCTTTATTAACCGCCGGGGGTTAATAAAGGCGCACAGCAGTTACGTGGTCGGGTCCCCCGGAAACGCTGAGGTGGCCGGAGTGGTTCCCAGTGCGGACCGCCAACCGGCACCGCGGATTGCCGCATCGGTGAGGCCGTCGATGCCGAACGTGCGGAGTTGGTCGGTGTCGACCTGTTCGACAAATGCACGGTAGGTCACGGCAGTGTCGGCTTCGATCTGTGCAGCCAGTTGTGCTGCGGTAACGGCATCGGTCACCGGGAACGGAATCTCGTAGGCCGCTGCGGCTGTCGGCGGGGTCTCGCCGGCTTCGGTCGAGAGTGCGACCAGAGCATCGCGTCGAGCGCGGTGCGCAGCTGTATGCGTGGCAACTTCGTTGACGCGGGCAGGGTTCGAAAATGCGGCGACTACTCCGTAAGCGAAGATCGCGGCATTCTCGGATTCGATGGCGGTCAGCAAGGCAGAGCTCTCGGATCGACGGTTGTGCGAAGTGATCACGGAAGCAACACCGCAACCTGGGTTGAACACGACGCGCTGATCGAGCCGAGCAAGCCTGCGCGATAGCCGGACATCGTCCGTGCCAGGTCCGCGGCACTGCGCGCCGAATCGGCCAGCGAGGTACTCAGCGTGTCGACGCCCGCAGGAGCGTTCGCGGCCGAGGTTGACGGCGATGCAGTGGTCGTAGCGGCGGCGGCGCCCGCTGCCCGCGCAATCTCGGCGTCGAGTTCGAGTGCATGCGCTGTTCGTTCGGCGCTGATCGTCGTCAGCGAGGCCGACTTGTCCGGTGCAAGAGCGATCGCGGCGGTTGCCGCTGCCGCGTCCGAACGGGCTCGCTCGGCCTGGGCTGTCAGCTGGTCGACTTCTGCAGCCGCCTCCGCTGTGCCGTCGTCGGTGCAGGCGGACAAGGTGAAGGCTGCAGCGCCCAACACTGCTGCGGTTCCCGTCATCTTGATCGCACTCCGCCGGGAGAGTGGGGTAGTGGTCATGGGCGTCAGCACCAGTCCATCGTGCCAGGTGGTCGGCCGATCGTTCGAATCCGCGGGTCGTGTTCAACTGTGACGTGCGTCGGGCACTCTGGTCACGGAGACGCGCAATGAGCGGTACTCTTGGATGCTTGCAGCATGTGGCACCTGGTGTCTTTTCATGCTCGCAGCCGCCCACGTCGACCGTCGACACAAGTCGGACAATCGACGACAACTGAAATGAGGAGTTCGCGAGATGCCGGTGCCATCCAGGGAGAGGGTGATCGAGCTGATCTCCGAACTCGTGCACGCCCAGGGTTACGACGTCGAAGACGTAGTCGTGACCAATGCGGGCAAGCACAGCGCGGTGCGCATCATGGTCGACAGCGATGCCGGGATCGAACTCGATGCCGCCGCAGAGATCAGCAGACTCGTTTCGGAACTCTTCGACAGTCTCGAGGAAATCGGTGAAACGCCGTACACCCTCGAGGTGACCTCGCCGGGAATCGATCGTCCGCTGACGCTCGAGCGTCACTGGCGTCGAGCCCGGGGACGTAAGGCGCGCATCGATCTGGCCGGCGAGACCGTAGTGGGCCGTATCGGAATGTTGAACGACGATTCGGTTGCGGTTGTCATCGGTGGGCGCGGCGGGCTGACCGTGCGAGAGATTGCCCTGGCCGACGTACAGAAGGCGGTCGTTCAGGTGGAGTTCTCGAAGCCCAGTGAGGCGGAGTTGGAACTCGCTGGCGGCATTCCGGAGGGCCGTGCAGTCCCGTCGGATGCGATCGATGTCGGTGTCGACAGCACTGAAGACGACGAAGCAGAATTAGAAGACGTAGAAAACGAAGAAGGGTTCGACAAGTGAATATCGACATTGCAGCGTTGCGAGCGATCGAAGCCGAAAAAGGCGTCTCGATCGAAACTGTGATCGCCACGATCCAGACCGCGCTGCTGACGGCGTATCGCCACACCGAGGGACACAAGCAGAACGCTCGGATCGACGTCAACATCAAGACCGGCTCCGTGCGAGTGATGGCGCACGACACCGATGCAGACGGCAACATGATCGGCGAAGAGTGGGACGACACTCCTGAAGGATTCGGCCGGATCGCGGCGACAACCGCACGCCAGGTCATCCTGCAGCGCCTGCGCGACGCCGAGCACGAACGCAGTTTCGGTGAGTTCTCCACGCACGAGGGTGAGATCGTCGGCGGTGTCATCCAGCGCGACACACGCGCGAACTCTCGTGGAATGATCGTCGTTCGCATCGGCAGCGAATCCAACGGCGCCGAAGGGCTGCTGCCGCCGGCAGAACAAGTTCCCGGCGAGAACTACGAGCACGGTGAGCGCATCAAGTGCTACGTCGTCGGAGTTGCTCGCGGCGCCCGTGGCCCACAGATCACCCTGTCGCGGACCCACCCGAACCTGGTACGCAAATTGTTCGCCCTCGAGGTTCCGGAGATCGCGGACGGCAGCGTCGAGATCATCAACGTCGCGCGTGAAGCGGGACACCGTTCCAAGATCGCCGTTGCTTCACGCGTGCAGGGACTCAACGCGAAGGGCGCGTGCATCGGCCCGATGGGTCAGCGCGTCCGCAACGTCATGAGTGAACTCGCCGGGGAGAAGATCGACATCATCGACTTCGACGAAGATCCGGCGACCTTTGTCGGCAACGCACTTTCCCCGTCGAAAGTGGTCTCCGTCACTGTCGTAGATCCCGAAGCTCGTGCGGCCCGTGTCATCGTGCCCGATTTCCAGCTTTCGCTGGCCATCGGAAAAGAGGGCCAAAATGCCCGCCTGGCTGCACGGTTGACAGGTTGGCGCATTGACATTCGCAGTGATGCGGCACCCGTCGGCGACGCGTCCGAGCGGCCCGCCACGTCCAACGGATAACGGTGGAATGCAGTGATCGAGACGGTTCGGCGGTAGAGTGGACAATGGTTCGACGTGAGTCCTCGGATTCTGCGCGCGTGAAACCCGGTTTCCCGGTCAGAACGTGTGTGGGGTGCAGGGAACAAGGGTCGGCTGTCGATCTGTTAAGGGTCGTGGTTGGTGGGCAGGGGCCGGAGGGTTCCCCGCTGATCCCCGACGTATCGCGAAGACTCCCCGGTCGAGGTGCATGGCTGCACCTGGATCCGAGTTGTCTGAGCCTGGCAGAGCGGCGCCGAGCATTCAGCAGAGCACTGCGAGTGTCCGGAAATCTGGACACGTCCGCTGTCGACCAACTGGTCGACGCAGTTCACACAAAAGCAGTACCTCTCGAGAAGAACAGGCACAAGCACTCATGAGCACACCGTGAAGCACCAACGATGAACGTCCATCGGCGATAACCCGAGGTCGTGCGGGACCCACATCTGTGGGATGCCTCCTGCTCGACCTCATCAGTGAGGAGAGCAGTGGCAGGCAAGGCCCGCGTGCACGAGTTGGCTAAAGAACTCGGTGTCACCAGCAAGGAACTACTCGCAACGCTCAAAGAGCAAGGCGAGTTCGTGAAGTCTGCGTCATCCACAGTGGAGGCGCCCGTCGCCCGTCGTCTGCGGGAGTCATTCCCGTCGGCAGGCGGAGCAGAAACCAAGACCGAGACCGGCGCATCCGCTCCGGCCCGCCCCGCGGCAAAGCCCGGTGCACCGTCGCCGTCAGCTGCAAAGCCCGGCGCCCCGCGTCCCGGCCCCAAGCCGGCCGCACCCGCACCGGCCGCTCCCGCAGCACCGGCACCGGCAGCCCCCGCGGCTCCCGCAGCCGCTGCTCCGGCAGCACCGTCGGCGCCGGTCCCCACCCCGACGTTCAACGCTCCGAAGCCAGCACAGCCGGCACGCCCGGCTCCGGCTGCTCCCGCAGCGTCGGCACCGGCAGCCCCCGCGGCTCCGGCCGCACCGTCCACCGGCGCAAAGCCCGGCGGACCGCGTCCGGGACCGAAGGCACCTCGCGTCGGTAACAACCCGTACTCCTCGGCTCCCGCCGAGCGTCCGGCACCTCGTCCGGCTCCCGGCGCACCGCGTCCGGGTGCCAATCAGGGCGGTTCTCGTCCGGCTCCGGGTCAGGGCGGTCCCCGTCCGGCTCCCGGCCAGGGCGGTTCTCGTCCGGCTCCGGGTCAGGGCGGCCCCCGTCCGGCTCCCGGCCAGGGTGGACCTCGTCCGCCTGCAGGTCAGGGCGGACCCCGTCCCAGCCCCGGCTCCATGCCTCCTCGCCCGAACCCGGGTGCAATGCCTGCTCGTTCCGCTCGTCCCGCGCCCGGTGGCGGCGGACGTCCGGGTCGTCCCGGTGGCGCTCCCGGTGGTCGTCCGGGTGGCGGCGGCGGTGGATACCGCGGTGGCGGCGCTCCCGGCGCCGGTGCCGGTGCAGGTGCTCCCGGTGGAGCAGCTCCGGCCGGTGGATTCCGCGGTCGTCCCGGCGGCGGTGGCCGTCCCGGTCAGCGCGGCGCAGCGGCAGGTGCATTCGGTCGTCCCGGCGGAGCAGTTCGCCGTGGACGTAAGTCGAAGCGGGCGAAGCGCGCCGAGTACGAAAGCATGCAGGCTCCCGCAGTCGGCGGCGTCAGGCTGCCACGCGGCAACGGTGAGACCATCCGTCTCGCTCGCGGCGCATCGCTGTCGGACTTCGCGGACAAGATCGATGCGAACCCCGCAGCACTCGTGCAGGCGTTGTTCAACCTCGGTGAGATGGTCACGGCAACTCAGTCGGTCAACGACGAGACGCTGGAGCTGCTCGGCGGCGAAATGAACTACGTCGTGCAGGTCGTCAGCCCGGAGGACGAGGATCGCGAGCTGCTCGACAGCTTCGACCTCACCTACGGCGAGGACGCCGGCGGAGAAGAGGACCTCGAGTCCCGTCCGCCTGTGGTCACCGTCATGGGCCACGTCGACCACGGTAAGACCCGTCTGCTCGACGTGATCCGTAAGGCGAATGTCCGTGAGGGCGAAGCCGGCGGCATCACGCAGCACATCGGTGCCTACCAGGTGCTGACCGAGCTCGAGGGCAACGAGCGTCTCGTGACGTTCATCGACACCCCGGGTCACGAGGCCTTCACGGCCATGCGTGCTCGTGGTGCCAAGGCCACCGACCTCGCGATCCTTGTTGTCGCAGCCGACGACGGCGTCATGCCGCAGACGGTGGAAGCGATCAACCACGCCCAGGCGGCCGACGTGCCGATCGTGGTCGCGGTGAACAAGATCGACAAGGAAGGCGCGAACCCGGACAAGATCCGGCAGCAGCTCACCGAGTACGGACTGGTGGCCGAGGAATACGGCGGAGACACCATGTTCGTCGACATCTCGGCGAAGCAGGGCCTCAACATCGACGCACTGCTCGAAGCAGTGCTGTTGACGGCCGACGCTTCCCTGGATCTGCGCGCCAACCCGGACATGGACGCTCAGGGTGTTGCCATCGAGGCGCACCTCGACCGTGGCCGCGGCCCCGTCGCTACCGTGCTCATTCAGCGCGGAACGCTGCGGGTCGGCGACTCGATCGTTGCCGGTGATGCTTACGGCCGCGTCCGCCGCATGGTGGACGAGCACGGTCAGGACGTCCACGAGGCATTGCCTTCACGTCCGGTTCAGGTCATCGGCTTCACGTCGGTCCCCGGTGCAGGCGACAACCTGCTCGTGGTCGACGAGGACCGTATTGCTCGCCAGATCGCAGACCGTCGCAACGCACGTAAGCGCAACGCGCTTGCAGCGAAGAGTCGTAAGCGCATCAGCCTCGACGATCTCGATGCAGCTCTGAAGGAACATTCACAGCTGAACTTGATCCTCAAGGGTGACAACTCGGGAACCGTGGAGGCCCTCGAAGAGGCTCTCCTCGCAATTCCGATCGACGACGAGGTGCAGTTGCGCGTCATCGACCGCGGTGTCGGTGGCATCACGGAGACCAACGTCAACCTGGCTGCTGCGTCCAACGCGATCATCATCGGCTTCAATGTCCGCGCCGAAGGCAAGGCAACGGAGCTGGCGAACCGCGAGGGCGTCGACATTCGCTACTACTCGGTGATCTACCAGGCCATCGACGAGGTCGAGAAGGCCCTCAAGGGTCTGCTCAAGCCGGTGTACGAAGAGGTCGAGCTGGGCAAGGCAGAGATCCGCGCCATGTTCCGTTCGTCCAAGATCGGCAACATTGCCGGTTGCTTGGTCACGTCGGGCAGCATCCGTCGCAACGCCAAGGCACGTCTCATCCGCGACAGCAAGGTTGTCGCCGAGACGGTCACCATCTCCTCGCTCAAGCGGGAGAAGGAAGACGCTACCGAGGTTCGCGAAGGCTACGAATGTGGTTTGACCGTCACCTATTCCGATATCAAGATCGGTGACGTTCTCGAGTGCTACGAGCTTCGCGAGAAGCCGCGCGACTGATTATGTCGACACGGGCGTTGGGGCGGACGCACGTGAGTACTAGCTGACATGGACTCTCCCGGACTTGAACATACAAGTCGGGGGGAGTCCATTCGGCTCTGTCTAGGGGGAATATGTTTGTAGGGGCACTGGAGTTCGACATCCTTTTCGGGGATGTCCACTCACTCAAGGAAAAGCGTTCGATGCTGTCGCCGATCCTGACGGAACTCCGTCGATTCGGCGTGAGTGCAGCGGAGGCGGGGGAGCAGGGACGCCTGCGTCGTGCGCTCGTGGGCGTCGGTGTGGTCAGCTCGTCCGTCGATCACCTGCACGACGTTCTCGATCATTGTGAACGGGCAGTGGCCGAGCGTCCGGAGATTCAGTTGCTGGCAGTGCGAAGGCGAATCTTCGGCCCGGAAGACTGAGCGTCACCGATCGGTCTCAGTGAGCCACGCTTCCAGACGGCGTACCGAATCGAGTTCGTCGGCAAGGGATTCGGCGTCTGCGGGACCCAGTGTGACGCCGTCCACCGCGTCGCGCATTTTTCGCACAATCTCGGTTTCGCCCAGCGCAATGGCGATCTCGGCGCGAGCGGTCAGCGCTTTCACCAGATCCACCGCGCCGGCGCCGGGGAATCGACGTAGGCCGACGTCCAAAACCCGAGCGGCAGTGCGATCGTCGTTCTTGAATTCCCGAAGAATGCGGGCGTTGTCGACGACCCTCGCCAACCCTTTCAAGGACTTCGATCCGCCGTATTCGAGGTCTTCGGGTTCGTCACGCTGAATGAAGATGATGTTGTTGCCCGACGGATCGACGACGGTGAACCGACTCTGACCCGGCCGGAAGCGTGTGATTCGCGGCGCGCCCTTGGCGAGGACCTTCCCGTAGGCGGCGCGCAGTGCGAGCGTGAACGCGTGGTGGTAGGGCGCGACCGTGTCCACCATGACGAGGCATCCCGAGGACTCTTCGGCTGGATCGAACGTCGAACTGGGCTTCCCGTAGTGCAATTCGACACCGCGCCAACGGAACGCGAGATACAAGTAGGGGCGCGTCATCTCGTAGGTGACCTGAAATCCGAGTGCCTGCAGGAATTCGAGCGTGCTCGGCACGTCCGAGCACGGGAGAAGTGGGACGGTGGTCTCGTTCTCGACTACGGAGTCGATATCGGTCACAGGACTCTCCTCGATGCGATCAGGGTGGGGCTGATGTGTCGATGCTCACGCCCGATGTCCCCGGTTGCCGTAGAGATCGACGACGGGCCTGCCAGCGGTGTCAATGTGGTCGAGGACCTCTGCGTATGGTGATTTGGTTGCCGGGTAGCCGATGGACGAGACTGTTGTCGGTAATAATTCTTGTTAACCAGAACTTTGATCGATCGAGTCACCTCGATTCGAGTGGCCAGGTAGAGGAGACTGACAGTCATGGTAGATCCAGCCCGGGCACGCAAGTTGGCAAAGCGTATCGGAACCATCGTCGCAACCGCGATCGATCACGAGATCAAGGATCCGCGACTCGCTTTTGTGACCATCACGGATACCAAGGTCACGAACGATCTGCACGACGCGACGGTGTACTACACAGTCATGGGCGAGAAGGTCGATTCCGCGCCCGATGTAGAGGCCGCCGCTGCAGGGCTCGAGAAGGCCAAGGGTGTTCTGCGCTCGAAGGTCGGTGCCGGAACCGGAGTCCGCTTCACACCGACTCTGACGTTTGTCGCCGATACCGTTCCCGACACCGCGCGTCATATGGAAGAACTGCTGGCCCGTGCCAAGGCCGCCGACGACGAGGTCGCCAAGGCTCGTGAGAACGCTCAGCCCGCCGGAGATGCAGATCCGTACAAGGAGCCGCGAGTGGCGGCAGACGAAGACGAGGCGTCGCCAGATGTTCGTGAAGCCGACTGACGCGCACCGAGAATGACGATCACCGCACTTTCAGATGTCGACCCCTGCGAGGCGAAGTTCGCTCAGGTGGCCGAGGTTCTCGAAGCAGCACACACGGTGACAATTCTCTGCCATGTGCAGCCGGATGCGGACACGATCGGTAGCGGACTAGCACTCGGCCTCGTTCTCGAGGGTCGGGGCGTTTCGGTGCAGGTCGCGTTCAGTCGGCCGTCGGCGCTGCCCGAGTCGATGTGCGATTTCCCTGGTGTTCACTTGCTCGTGGCGCCCGCCGATGTTCGGGAAAGCGTCGATGTACTGGTGACCGTGGACGTCGGGAGTGAGGGCAGGCTCGGTGAGTTGGCGAGTCGACTCGCCGGCGCGAATCGCACGATCGTCCTCGATCACCATCGCTCCAATTCCGAATTCGGAACCATCAACGTCGTCGACGAAACCGCGGCTTCGACGACGGCACTCATCGCACGATTCTTCGATGCGTGGGGAATCGCGATCGATCGCGATCTTGCGCACTGTCTCTATGCCGGACTGGTCACCGACACTGGCTCCTTCCGTTGGGGCGGACCACTTCCGCACGTGCTCGCGGCGCGTTTGCTGGCGACCGGCATCGACGGCGACGCGATTGCGCGAAAGCTGCTCGACACCCATCCGTTCGGGTGGTTGCCGATGCTGGCTTCGGTACTCGGGTCCGCGGTGCTGGTCCCGGAAGCCGCGGACGGCCGTGGGCTGGTGTACGCGGTGATCCGACGCAGTGACATCGGCGATCTTCGTTCCGAGGAGATCGAAAGCGTCGTCGATATCGTGCGAACCACTTCGGAAGCCGAAGTTGCCGCGGTACTCAAGGAGTCGGTTTCCGGAAGCTGGTCGATCTCGTTGCGTGCAAAATCGGCGATCGACGTGTCGGCGGTCGCCGAAGGTCTTGGTGGTGGCGGGCATCGGCTGTCGGCCGGATATACGTCGACCACTTCGAGCGACGAGATTGTCGCCGCGCTCGTCGCGGCACTCGGCTGAATCCGCGGCATTGAGCGAATCCGACGCCACCTCGGCGGGATCTTCAGCAGCTGATTTCGACGTCACTGGACGACGAATCTTTTCCCTGGCGTTTCCGGCACTCGGGGTGCTGGCCGCCGAACCTCTCTATCTGTTGTTCGACATCGCCGTGGTCGGCCGACTCGGGGCGCTTCCGCTGGCCGGTTTGGCGGTCGGTGGTCTGATCCTGTCGTTGGTGAGTACGCAGCTGACCTTCTTGTCGTACGGGACGACGGCGCGCGCGGCACGGCTGCACGGAGCGGGCCGCGAGCGCGACGCGGTAGGCGAGGGCGTTCAGGCGACCTGGCTGGCGGCCGCAATCGGCTTGGCCTTGGTAGCGATCGTGCAGGTGATCGCCGGCCCGCTGACTTCGGCGGTGGCCGGAACTCCCGACATCGCCGCGGCTGCGGAAAGTTGGCTTCGGATAGCAGTATTGGGTGTTCCACTCATCCTGGTAGCCCTGGCCGGCAACGGCTGGATGCGCGGGGTTCAGAACACGGTGCGACCGCTTCGGTTCGTCCTTGTGGGTCTGGGTATTTCGGCGGTCTTGTGCCCGATTCTCGTGCACGGTTTGCTCGGTGCTCCGCGTATGGAACTCGAAGGGTCGGCTGTCGCGAATCTGGTTGGCCAGAGCGTTTCGGGTGTCCTGTTCGCCTGGGCGCTCTTTCGTGAACCGGTCTCCGCCCGACCGCATTTTGCGATCATGCGGGCGCAGATGCTGATGGGCCGTGACCTGATTCTGCGCAGCCTCGCATTCCAAGCGTGTTTCGTCTCTGCGGCCGCGGTGGCGTCGAGGTTCGGTGCAGCTGTAGTCGGCGCCCACCAAGTTGTCCTCCAACTGTGGAATCTGGTTTCGCTCCTTCTCGATTCATTGGCTATCGCCGCTCAGACGCTGATCGGAGCGGCACTCGGCGGCGGATTCGCAGCCGCGGCGAAGAAGATGACCTGGCGGATCACCGCATGGTCGACGGTATTTGCCGTGGTGCTCGCGATCTTCTTTGCCGCCGGCCACTCCGTGATCCCCGGACTCTTCACGTCCGACGCCGAGGTGCTCGGTCAGATGTCGATCGCGTGGTGGTTCTTCGTCGCGATCATGCCGGTAGCGGGAATCGTGTTTGCACTCGACGGTGTTCTACTGGGTGCCGGCGATGTGGTGTTTCTGCGCAACGCGACAATGCTCTGCGCAGTTCTCGGGTTTCTGCCCGCGATCTGGCTCTCCCTCGTCTACGACTGGGGTCTGGCCGGAATTTGGGCAGGGCTTACCGTGTTCGTAGTACTTCGGATGGTCGCGGTGTCGTGGCGAGCGTTTTCCGGCAAGTGGGCAGTGACAGGTCCGGCGACGGCGAGGCGCGGAAGTTCAACTGAGGAAGCAGAGGGATCGTGGCAGCAAAGTTGATGGCGGTGAGCGACATTCATGTCGGTCACAACGGCAACAAGCCGATGACGGAAGAACTGTTTCCGGATTCGCCTGACGACTGGCTCATCCTCGCCGGTGACGTCTCGGAGAAGACGGACGACATCCGGTGGGCGTTGAAGCTCCTTCGCAGCCGATTCGCAAAGGTCATCTGGATTCCGGGCAACCACGAGCTGTGGACGACCGCCAAGGATCCGGTTCAGATTCACGGAGCGCCGCGGTACGAGTACCTGGTCAACATGTGCCGCGAACTCGACGTCATCACGCCCGAGGACCCGTTCCCGGTCTGGGAGGGGGACGAGGGGCCGGTCACGGTCGTCCCGATGTTCCTTCTCTACGACTACTCGTTCCTGCCCGCAGGTGCGCGGGACAAGGAACACGGGCTCGAGATCGCGCGGGACAAGAACGTCGTCGCCACTGACGAGTTCCTACTCTCGCCGCAGCCGTATGCAACGCGCGACGCGTGGTGCCGGGCCAGAATCGAATACACCCAGGCACGGCTGGACGCGCTCCCCGAAGGCACAAAAACCGTTCTCGTGAACCATTTCCCGATGGTCCGGCAGCCGACGGATGTGCTCATGTATCCGGAGTTCGCATTGTGGTGCGGAACCACCGCGACCGCCGACTGGCACGTGAAGTACAACGCGGTGTGCTCGGTGTACGGACACCTGCACATTCCCCGAACCACGTACTACGACGGCGTCCGCTTCGAGGAAGTCTCACTCGGATACCCGCGCGAATGGCGTCGGCGCGGACTGCCGGAGAAACTGTTGCGTCAGATTCTTCCCGTTCCGGAGTACCCGCCGGGAACGCTCAACAAGTGGGGCGGCCACTTCAAGGTCACGCCCGAGCAGGAAGCCGAAGTCGAGCGCATGCGCGCCGGACGCTGAGAGGTATCGCTACGTGATCGAACAGATTCTCCCCGGTGGAGTCGCGACGGCCGAGGCCTTCGTCGATCCGCCCGGTCTGGTACCGCATCCCAGCGAGGAGGCGTTGATCGGCCGCGCCGTCGAGAAGCGTCGTCGCGAGTTCGTGACTACTCGGCACCTCGCGCGTCAGGCGATGGGCAAGCTCGGTGTTCCGTCTGCTGCCGTCATGCGCGGCGAGCGTGGTGCCCCGCTGTGGCCGCAAGGAGTGGTCGGGAGCCTCGCCCATTGCGACGGCTACCGCGGCGCTGTCCTGGCGTATTCCATGCAGGTCCGCTCTCTCGGAATCGACGCCGAACCGCACGGCCCGCTGCCGGACGGGGTTTTGCCTGCGGTCAGTATCGAGGCGGAACGAACGTGGCTGGGTGCCCAGGAGACCGGCGGTCCGGTGCATTGGGATCGAGTGCTTTTCTGTGCGAAGGAAGCCACGTACAAAGCCTGGTTTCCGCTGACCGGGCGCTGGTTGGGGTTCGAGGACGCCCACATCACGTTCGAGGCGGAGTCGGACACTTCCGGAACTTTCACGTCACGTCTGCTCGTCCCCGGTGAGGCGACGTCCGGTCCGCCGCTCACCTCTTTCGACGGCAGGTGGTTGGTGTCGGACGGGCTCATCCTGACGGCAATTTCGGTGCAGTGAGTGCGACTGGCAGAATCGGCACACGTGTCAGCTCGTGAAAAGCCTTCCTCCGGTCTTGTCGGCGCCGGAATCCTGATCGTCGACAAAGAGGCAGGTATCACCAGCCACGACGTGGTCGCTCGTTGCCGCAAGTTGTTGAACACCCGCAAGGTGGGACATGCCGGGACGCTGGATCCCATGGCAACCGGTGTCCTCGTACTCGGCGTGGAGCGTGCGACCAAGTTGCTCGGACTCCTGGCGCTGACCACCAAGGCGTATTCGGCGACCATTCGTCTCGGTGCAGCGACGGACACGGACGACGCCGAGGGTGAGGTTCTGACTTCCGCAGACGCTTCGCAGGTGACGGACGCGGAGATCGCGGCGATCGTGGCAACGCTGACCGGAGACATCAAGCAGATTCCGGCGAGCGTGAGTGCTATCAAGGTCGACGGTCAGCGCGCACACGCATTGGTGCGAGCGGGAGAAACCGTCGAACTCGCTCCGCGCCCGGTAACGGTGTCGACTTTCGAAGTTCTGGCTCGGCGAGATGTTCCGGGAGGATTCGTCGACCTGGACGTCGACGTGGAGTGCTCGTCCGGTACGTACATCCGCTCACTCGCGCGGGATCTCGGTCGCGAGTTGGGCGTCGGCGGCCATTTGACGGCACTGCGCCGCACCCGCGTCGGGCCGTTCACTCTCGAACATGCGCGCACGCTCGAAGACCTGGCGGAGCAGCCGGGTGTGAGCCTCGACATCGACCAGGCCGCGCAGACGGCCTTTCCGCATCGGCAGATCACCGCAGAGGAAGCCGAGGCGATCAGCCAGGGGCGCTGGCTCGAGCCGCTCGGGATGAAGGGGATCTGTGCGGCCATCGATCCCACCGGACACACGATCGCGCTCCTGCAGGAGAAGGGTCGACGCGCCAGCTCGGTGATGGTCGTGCGGCCGGCGACGCTGCGGGGATGATCGTTCGCGAGCGTGTCGACGGCGACCTCGACGGTTGCGTCGATGTGCTCGCGCGGGTCCACGAGCGCGACGGATATCCGAACACGTGGCCCCTGAACCCGCGCCGCTGGCTCAGTTCGCCCACCGTGGTGAATGCGTGGGTCGGTGAGAGTGACGGCCGTGTTGTCGGTCATGTCGCCGTCGACAGCGAGGTCGGAGGTGCGCCGGTAACCGCGGGATCGACAGCTGTGTCGCGACTATTCGTTCATCCCCGTGTACGCGGGAACGGCCTCAGCGATGCGCTACTCGACGCCGTAACGGTTTTTGCAGCCGAGAGTCAGTTGGGACTGGTGCTCGACGTCGTGGATGACGCTCTGCCGGCGATCGCGCTGTACGAGCGTCGAGGTTGGGAGTACGTCGACGAGAGGCTCGCCGACTGGACCCGGGCAGACGGCGTCCGGCCTGTGGAACGTCGATACCGGCTGCCGCTCTGAGCGGTTAGACAAGCCAAATTGCTTGAGCGACTGGACTTCCCAGATCGATGGTGTTCGGGCTGTCGCCGAGTCGCACGGACACGGTACCGGCGAAATCGCGGCGCTCCTCGACAGTGATCTCGACATCGAGACTGACGCCGACGGAATCGAAGTAGCGGAGCATTTCGGGATCGGAATCGGAGATCCGGGCAACGCGGCCCTGTTCGCCGTTGGCGAAGTCGCTGAGCTGGCGGGCCGGGGGAGTTGGTACCGAACCATCGGTGGCGGGAATGGGATCGCCGTGTGGGTCGCGTTCGGGGAAGCCGAGTTTGGCGTCCATCCGGGCGATCATCAAATCGGAAACGGCATGTTCGAGGACTTCGGCTTCGTCGTGGACTTCGTCCCAGCCGTACCCGAGTTCCTGAACCAGGTAAGTCTCGATCAACCGGTGGCGCCGGACCATCGACACAGCGGCGGCGCGGCCGCTGTCCGTCAAGGCGATGGAACCGTAGCGGGCGTGATCGACCAGGCCCTGGTCCGAGAGTTTGCGGATGGCCTCGGACACGGTCGAGGCCGAGACGCTCATCTTCTCGGACAGGAGCTTGGTGGAAACCCGTTCGTGGGACCACTCCTGGATCGTCCAGATGACCTTGAGGTAGTCCTGAGCCACCGACGAGAGCGCGAGCGTGTCGATTGCCGCGTCGTGCGCCGAAGTGTTGTCGCTGTCCGACGCCGATGATGCTTCCGAGGTTCCGGTCTTGTGAGCTGCCACAACGCTTAGCTTAGGCTACGAAATCCGGAACTTCTGTACGTGAGCGGCAGCACAGCGGTGATTCGCTGGGCGGGTCCGAACGTGACCCGCCGCTAGTGGACCCGTAGGCTGCCAATCGTGCTGAGATGGCGTGGTCTCGACGAAGTTCCGGCCGATTGGGGTCGTTGTGTGCTCACTATCGGTGTGTTCGACGGTGTGCATCGCGGGCATGCCCAATTGATAGCGAGAGCGGTTGCCGCTGCCCGCAAACGTGGTGTTCCGAGTGTGTTGATGACGTTCGACCCGCATCCCATGGAGGTTGTGCGGCCGGGTAGTCATCCAGCCCAGTTGACGACGCTGCAACGGCGTGCGGAATTGGCTCAGGATCTGGGCATCGACGTCTTCTGCGTGATGCCGTTCACCGCTGATTTCATGAAGTTGACGCCCGAGCGCTACGTCCACGAAATTCTCGTCGAACGCCTGCATGTCGCCGAGGTGGTGGTGGGGGACAACTTCACCTTCGGCAAGAAGGCGCTCGGAAATGTTGATCTTCTGCGTGAGATGGGCGCTCGCTTCGGCTTTGCCGTCGACGGCGTCCAGCTGCTTGCCGAGCACGCGGTGACGTTCTCGTCCACCTATATCCGTTCGTGCGTCGACGCGGGTGACATGGAAGCGGCTACCGAAGCTCTCGGTCGTCCGCATCGTGTCGAAGGTGTAGTCGTGCACGGTGACAAGCGTGGACGCGAGTTGGGATTCCCGACGGCCAACGTTGCACCGCCGATGTTTTCGGCCATTCCGGCCGACGGTGTGTACGCGGCCTGGTTCACGGTACTGGGCGCCGGTGAGGAACTCGGGACTGTCGTTCCCGGTCGTCGATACCAAGCCGCAGTGTCTGTGGGTACCAATCCGACCTTCTCGGGCCGGACCCGAACCGTGGAGGCATACGTTCTCGACACCGAAGCCGACTTGTACGGCCAACACGTCGCGGTCGACCTGGTTTCGCGGATTCGCGGTATGGAGAAGTTCGACTCGATCGAGTCGCTCATCACGGCGATGAACCGAGATGTCGAACGCGCACGCCAGATTCTGAGTGAGGATGCAGAGCGCAGCGTTGGTTGAGCGCGGAGCGCAGCGTTGGTTGAGTTTCTCCTGCGTTAGTGGCGGCGGCCACATTCGCTGTAGGCGTGCGAATGTGCCGCATTACTGCTGGTAGCATCTTCTCTCGGTGCGTGCTGCGGTTTGCGGTGGCCGCGCCCGATCTAGTTCCTTTCACGCAAACGTCATTACAGGAGTGAATCAAGTGGCATTGACCACGGAAGAAAAGAAGGTCGTTCTCGGCGAGTACGGCTTGCACGAGACCGACACGGGATCGCCCGAAGCTCAGGTGGCAATGCTCACCAAGCGCATCACCGATCTCACCGAGCACCTCAAGACCCACAAGCATGACCACCACTCGCGTCGTGGACTGCTCTTGATGGTCGGTCGCCGTCGTCGTCTGCTGAAGTACGTGGCAAAGACCGACGTCGCTCGCTACCGCACGCTCATCGAGCGTCTCGGCCTGCGTCGCTAGATTTTTCTCACGACGCTGATCGAAAGCAACACGGCACGCTTCGGTTTGCCGAACACTCCGTCAGCCGGCGAAGCCACGCATATACTGGGCTTCGCTGGCTTTCGGCGTTAGCTGCCGCAAGGCAGTTTCCGCTGTCGGCGCACATGCACAGTTGTCAATGCGCAGTTGTGCAGAGCGAAGTCAGCACACCGTATGCACCAGAGAACGTGGTGTCGGTTGTCGGTAGTGGTTCTCCGGACCGGGCAAGTGCCCGAAAGCTCCGGCGGACTTCGATCGACGGCCGCCCGAACGTCGTGACGTCCCGAAGCAGAAATCGCTCGCATAGTAGGAGCGTCTGCAATTCAAGAGGGGGACGTCCCTCGGTGCGCAGTTTCCACCAGGAGGGTGGAAACGCCCGCGCGGGTACGGCGAAGACGAGAGGGAAGTGAAGAGAAAAGAATGACAGACAATTCCGTAGTAGAGGTCGACGAAGGCGTGTTCGAATCCACCGCCGTGATCGACAACGGGTCTTTCGGTACCCGCACCATCCGTTTCGAGACCGGACGCCTTGCTCAGCAGGCTGCCGGCGCCGTCGTTGCGTACCTGGACGACGAGACCATGCTGCTGTCCGCCACGAGCGCCAGCAAGCACCCCAAGGAGCACTTCGACTTCTTCCCCCTGACGGTGGACGTCGAAGAGCGCATGTACGCAGCGGGCCGCATCCCCGGTTCGTTCTTCCGTCGTGAGGGACGCCCCTCCACCGACGCGATCCTGACCTGCCGCCTCATCGACCGGCCGCTGCGCCCGTCGTTCGTCGACGGTCTCCGTAACGAGATCCAGGTCGTCGTCACGGTCATGAGCCTCAACCCGCAGGATCTGTACGACGTCGTGGCTATCAACGCCGCTTCCGCGTCGACGCAGATCGCGGGCCTGCCGTTCTCCGGACCCGTCGGTGGCGTGCGTGTTGCACTCATCGTCTCCGAGGACAACAAGGCCGGCCAGTGGGTTGCATTCCCGACGGTCGATCAGCTCGAGAACGCCGTCTTCGACATGGTCGTCGCCGGCCGCGTCGTGTCCGGCAGCGGTGACAACGCCGACGTCGCGATCATGATGGTCGAGGCCGAGGCCACCGACAACGTCATCGCGAAGATCGCCGACGGCGCTCAGGCACCGACCGAGGCCATCGTCGCCGAAGGCCTCGAGGCCGCCAAGCCGTTCATCGCACGCCTGTGCGCTGCACAGGCGGCGCTGGCATCCAAGGCTGCAAAGCCCACGGGTGACTACCCGGTCTTCCCGGCGTACCAGGACGACGTTTTTGCTGCCGTCGAGGCCGCTGCGTCCGAAAAGCTCAATGCCGCACTGACAATCGCCGGCAAGCAGGAACGCGACGACAAGACCGACGAGGTCAAGGTCGAGGTCCTCGAGCAGGTTGCACCGAACTTCGAAGGCCGCGAGAAGGAACTGGGAGCAGCGTTCCGCTCGCTCACCAAGAAGCTGGTTCGCCAGCGCATCCTGCGCGATCAGTTCCGCATCGACGGCCGCGGCGTCACGGACATCCGTTCGCTCTCTGCCGAGGTTGCGATCATCCCGCGCGCACACGGCTCCGCACTGTTCGAGCGCGGCGAGACCCAGATCCTGGGCGTCACCACTCTCGACATGGTCAAGATGGCGCAGCAGGTCGACTCGCTCGGTCCCGAGACCAGCAAGCGCTACATGCACCATTACAACTTCCCGCCGTACTCCACCGGTGAGACGGGCCGCGTCGGTTCACCGAAGCGTCGCGAAATCGGTCACGGTGCACTCGCCGAGCGCGCACTCATGCCGGTTCTGCCCAGCGTCGAAGAGTTCCCGTACGCGATTCGCCAGGTCTCCGAGGCTCTGAGCTCCAACGGCTCCACCTCGATGGGCTCGGTGTGTGCTTCCACGCTCGCGCTGCTCAACGCGGGTGTGCCGCTGCGTGCTCCGGTTGCCGGTATCGCCATGGGCCTGGTTTCCGACCAGGTCGACGGTGAAACCCGCTACGTGGCTCTGACCGACATCCTCGGCGCCGAAGATGCTTTCGGCGACATGGACTTCAAGGTCGCAGGCACCAAGGACTTCGTCACGGCTCTGCAGCTGGACACGAAGCTCGACGGCATCCCGTCGCAGGTTCTCGCCGGCGCTTTGTCGCAGGCGAAGGACGCACGGACCACGATCCTCGAGGTCATGGCGGAAGCCATCGACACCCCGGACGAGATGAGCCCGTTCGCTCCCCGCGTGACGGCCATCAAGGTCCCCGTCGACAAGATCGGTGAGGTCATCGGCCCCAAGGGCAAGATGATCAACTCCATCACCGAGCAGACCGGTGCCAACATCTCCATCGAAGACGACGGCACCGTGTTCGTCGGCGCTACCGATGGACCGTCTGCACAGGCCGCGATCGACATGATCAACGCCATTGCCAACCCGCAGCTCCCCAAGGTCGGCGAGCGGTTCCTGGGCACGGTCGTCAAGACCACCGCCTTCGGTGCCTTCGTTTCGCTCCTGCCGGGACGCGACGGGCTGGTGCACATCTCGAAGCTGGGCAGCGGTAAGCGCATTGCCAAGGTCGAAGACGTGGTCAACGTCGGATCCAAGATCCGCGTCGAGATCGCTGACATCGATGCTCGCGGCAAGATCTCGCTGATCCCGGTCGAAGAGGGCAACGACGAGGCTGCCGCTCCGGCCGCCGACGAGGCTGCTTCCGAGTAGATCTCACTTCGTACTCTGATGCGGCCCCGCGCGGATTTCCGTGCGGGGCCGCATCTGTACTGTCTGTAGACACAGAGCCTGTAGATACCTGTTTTCAATTGCACCGAGGACTGCTGAACCTTTTCATGGCAAAGACCACTCCCAACACCACGCGCAGCCGCAGCGCTGTGCTGAAATCGCCGATCGATGCGAAGTCTCCTGAATCGGGAGTGCAGCGCACGGTCCTTCCCGGCGGCCTGCGCGTCGTCACCGAATTCATCCCCGGTGTGCGTTCGGCCTCCGTCGGTGTGTGGGTCGGAGTCGGCTCCCGCGACGAGCAGCCGAGTGTGGCCGGTGCCGCGCATTTTCTCGAGCACCTGCTGTTCAAGTCGACGCCGTCACGGACCGCGTTGGACATCGCGCAGGTCATGGACGGTGTGGGCGGCGAACTCAATGCATTCACGTCGAAGGAACACACCTGTTTCTACGCGCACGTGATCGACGACGACCTTCCGATGGCGGTGGACCTTGTCGCCGACGTCGTGCTGCGCGGGCGTTGCAGAACCGCGGACGTCGACGTCGAGCGGCAAGTAGTGCTCGAAGAGATCGCGATGCGCGACGACGATCCGGAAGACTTGCTCGGCGACGCGTTTCTGACCGCGTTGTTCGGCGATCATCCTGTCGGTCGTCCGATCATCGGTAGCGTCGAATCGATCGAGTCGATGTCGCGCAATCAGTTGCATTCCTTCCACGTTCGGCGGTACACGCCGCAGCGGATGGTGCTGGCCGTAGCGGGAAACGTCGACCATAAGCAGGTTGTGACGCTCGCTCGCCGTGCATTTGCCGGGCATCTCGAGCGTGGGGTCAAGCCGGCGCCGCGGCGCGAAGGCACTTTGCGTTTGCGAACGATGCCTGAACTGAGCTTGACCCATCGCGACAGCGAGCAGGTCCACCTTGCTCTCGGGGTTCGTGCGTTCGGCCGGCACGAGGGCCATCGCTGGGCATTGTCGGTTCTCAACGCCGCGGTGGGTGGCGGACTGAGTTCTCGTCTGTTCCAAGAGATTCGGGAGAAGCGGGGTCTCGCGTACTCCGTCTATTCCGGCGTCGACACCTTCGCGGACACCGGAGCGTTCTCCGTGTACGCGGGTTGCCAGCCGGAGAACCTCGGGGAGGTCGCCACGGTGATCCGTGAGGTACTCGCGAATGTGGCCAGAGACGGAATCACCGATGCCGAGATCGCCCGCGCCAAGGGATCGCTGCGCGGCGGATTGGTTCTGGCACTGGAAGATTCAGGCTCACGCATGAACCGTATCGGTCGCAGTGAGCTGAACTACGGCAACCATCGCAGTGTTGCGCAGACGCTCGCGACCATCGACGCAGTCACCTCCGAAGAGGTGCTCGAGGTGGCGCAGGTGCTCTTGACGAGGCCGTTTGCAGCCGCCGTCGTCGGCCCGTACAAGCGGGTTCGTGACCTCCCCGCGTCGGTACGCGGGATCGTGGGCAAGTAGCTCGAACAATCGAAATCGGGGTGTGCAGTTGAAGATCCGTGGTGCAGTGCTCGAAGAGATCGGCCGGGAGCGTCCCTTTGCCAAGTCGACCCCGATTTCGATTTCGGAGCTTGATCTCGAATCCCCGGGCCCCGGCGAGATCCTCGTCAAGATCGAAGCTGCCGGGCTTTGTCACTCCGACCTCTCCGTGGTCGACGGGAATCGTGTTCGTCCCGTGCCGATGTTGTTGGGGCACGAGGCGGCCGGTCGGATCGTCGAGGTCGGGGAAGGAGTCGATTCGCTGTCGGTTGGCGCCCGCGTCGTGATGACGTTTCTTCCGCGGTGCGGTGATTGTGCGGGATGCGCCACCGACGGGCGGATGCCGTGCACGGTGGGCAGCGCCGCCAACAACGACGGCAATTTGCTCGGTGGCGCGCAACGGCTGAGGCGCTCCGGTGAGGACGTCAAACATCATCTCGGCGTTTCGGGTTTCGCAACGCATGCGGTGGTCAACGCCAAGTCGGTAGTTGCCGTCGACGACGACATCCCGGCCGAGATTGCAGCCGTCCTCGGTTGCGCTGTGTTGACCGGCGGGGGAGCGCTGCTCAACGCGGCCAAGCCTCGCCCGGCCGACACGGTGATGGTGGTCGGCTTGGGCGGAGTCGGGATGGCCGCCATCCTGACGGCGCGCGCACTCGGGGTCGAAAACGTCATCGGGGTCGACGCACTGGAGTCGAAGTTGGCCCAGGCCCTGGAACTGGGCGCGACCGAGGTCTTCACACCGTCCGGCCTGTCCGAGAGTGGCGTTCGCGCAGACATCGTCGTCGAGGCCGCGGGAAATGCTCGGGCCTTCGAGACAGCGGTGGCTGCGACGGCAGCGGGTGGCACGACCGTCACGGTCGGGTTGCCGGCGCCTGACGCACGCTCGTCGATCTCACCTCTCGGGCTGGTCGCCGAAGCGCGGACCATCATCGGCAGTTACCTCGGATCCGCCGTCCCGGCTCGCGACATCCCGATCTACGCGCAGCTGTGGCGAGACGGGAAGCTACCGGTCGAGAAGCTGATCTCCTCGCGAATCGAATTGGCCGACATCAATTCCGGTATGGACGAACTGGCGGACGGAAAAGCAATCCGACAGGTCATTATTTTCGACTCGGAGTAGCGTCACGCTGGCGTTATGCAGCGTTTATGAGCCTGCGACGAGATGAAAATCCACGCGGGCCGCCCGGGAAAATCGTTACCTCCTGTAACGCTCCTCTCGTACTGGACGACTACTCGAATGACGTTGCGTGACGCCCCGGGGGTCGGTCGTACGTTTTCCAAAGCTGATTGGGGAGAAGATATGCCGGTTCGTGGGTTCTTTTCGCGACATCGAATACTGGCGGGTGCAGTAGCGCCCGCAGCGCTCGGCGTGGCCGCACTGGTCGCGGTTGCGGTCGCTGTGGACTCTCCGGAGTCACGCACGATCGAGACACAATTGACGTCTTCGGTCACCGAGTGTCACGACATGGTGAGCATCGCGGTTGCCGGTCGACACGACACACCGGACGCTTCGACGGTGAAGATGTTGCTGGGAGCCGACGGGAAGCCCCTTCCTGCCGCCCTGTCCGGTGACTACAAGAGTGAACGCGTCGACCAGGTGATCAACCCGGCAGGCTCCGTCAACGCGAACAAGCCCGGCTCGTACGCGGCTGTGTACATCGCGTACCCGGCCAACATGGCGTCCTACGAGGACGCCGTCGCTGCCGGCGCTGCAAACACGCAGTCCGTGATGAGTGCCATCGCCAAGGAATGCCCGAAGACTCAGTTCTCGATCGTCGGGTACAGCGAAGGCGCCGATGTGGTGCGTCGCGTCGCGATGGACATCGGTACGCAGGAGAACAACGAGTTCGGGGTCGACCCGGACAAGGTTGTCGGTGTGGTCATGCTGGCGGATGCAGGCCGTGAAGCCGGCGACGGTACGTTCCTCGGTGCCAAGAATCCGTTCACGAACCCGGATAACTTCAATACGAAGTACCAGAACGGCACCTCCGCGACACCTGGCGAAGGTGTACTCCCCGGCACTGCCGGAGGTTTCGGCAAGCTGAACGGCAAGGTCGCGTCCTTCTGCTCGGACGGTGACTTCACCTGCTCGGCTCCCAGCAACATCTCTCTGTTGATCTTGGCGGCAAATGTCGGTCGGCAGTTGAACATCGACCAACTCGAAGCGCAGGGTCTGAACCCGGCCACCGGTCAGGACGTCGCGGTGGTGTTCGGCCAGATCGTCTTCGAGGCGTTCGCAGACATTTCGTCCAATCCCAACTGGATGCAGAGTGACGAGACGTTCCTTCAGGTGATGCTCAAGGTCTCGGATCCGGAGTACAAGCCCGGAAAAACACCCGCGCCGGCGCCCGTAGCCGATGGTGAGACGGTGTCCGCCGACAAGGTGTCTCCGCTGGCATATCTGCCGCAGAAGCTCTTCAAGGAGATCGTCGGTCTGATCGCTACCAACCAGAACACGATTCCCGTGATCTTGAGCGACCCCTACCAGCAGACACTCGCTCCGGATGTCGGACACCACTTCGATTACTGGCGTGATGCGGATGCTGCCAATGGCAAGCCGTTGACTTCAGCTCAGTACGCAGCGGCCTGGCTCACTTACCTCGCCCAGCAGGCGAAGGAAGGAAAGCCCGTCGACACAACGGCGAAGCCGACCCCGGAACAGATCAGCGCTGCAGTTGATGCCTACATGGCTGACGGCAATGCGGAAGGCGATGCCGCGGTGGCTGAAGGCACCGGAACCGGTCAGGCACCGGCCGGGGCCACAGGCTCCACGGGATCTGCCGGAGCGCCCGCAACCACGTCACAGGTCCCTGCGGCAGGATCGGCGTCGGTCACATCGGGAGCGGTAGCCACTCCGACGGGTTCGGCGGCAGTGACGCCGACGTCGACCGTTCCGACTTCACCGGTAGCGGGCACGGATGCGACGACGGCGCCCCCGACAACAACAGCGACGTCGACGACCACGACGACGACGAAGGTGCCGGTTCCGAACCCGTAACCCTTCTCTTCGGCGTTCGTCGCACGAATAACGCTGTCACAGGCTGCGATCCGCAATCAGTTGCGGATCGCAGCCTGTTTTCGTGTACGGGTTACGTACAGCGACCGATGGTGCTTATCGTGGAAGGGAGGTTTCCGCATCACGAATCGTGGGTTTCACCGTGCACGAGCTTTCTATTGCGCAGAGTGTGGTCGAAGCCGTGTGTGAGCGTGCCGGCGAGCGACGGGTATCGAGCGTGCGGCTTGAAGTAGGGCAACTCTGCGCGGTGGTTCCGCACTCCCTGCTGTTCTGCTTCGACGTCGTCACTGCGGGTACTCACGCCGAAGGTGCCAGCTTGCACATAGATCAGATTGCCACCAGCGCGTTATGCAAAAGCTGCGGTGTGACGTTCTCGCCGCCCGACATGTTCTTGCTGTGTGAATGCGGCAGTGCTGATGTGGAGGTGCTTGCCGGCCGAGAGTTGCGGATCCTGTCGATGGAAGTGAGCTGAGCATGTGCGCGACGTGTGGGTGCGGGGACACCACAGGACCTCGGGTTTCGGTAGTCGAAGACGGAGAACACGAGCAGGAACACGGCCATGGCCACGATCATGAACATGGCCACGGCCACGGCCACGGACATGACCATGAGCACGGACACCCCGACCACACTGTGATTCTCGAGCAGCAGGTGCTTGCCAAGAACGACGGCATTGCACTGAACAATCGTGAGAGGATGCGGGCGCGCGGAATTACGGCGCTCAACATCATGAGTTCGCCCGGCGCGGGGAAGACGACGTTGCTGGCGCGAACGATCCGGGAACTGGAACGGCAACGACCTGTCGCAGTGATCGAAGGTGATCAGGAAACCCGGCTCGACGCCGAGCGGATTCGTGATGCCGGTGCGTCGGTGGTCCAGGTGAACACCGGGGCCGGATGTCACCTCGATGCCGAGATGATCGACCGCGCGCTGCGCGCCCTGGATCCCGCAGACGAGTCGCTGCTTCTGATCGAAAACGTCGGAAACCTGGTGTGCCCCGCGCTCTTCGACCTGGGCGAGGAAGGCAAGGTTGTCCTAATTTCCACACCGGAGGGGGATGACAAGCCCAAAAAGTACCCGCACATCTTTGCCGTCGCGGACCTCGTGGTGATCAACAAGATCGACTTGCTCCCGTACGTCGACTTCGACGTCGATGCGTGTGTGGCGCAAGCGAAAATCCTCAATCCTGCTGTGCGCGTACTTGTTTTGTCCGCTACGACGGGTGAGGGCTTGGACGAGTGGTACGAGTGGATCGGTAGTCGTTCGGCGATTTCTCCGGTGGCCGTTGACAACTGATCTGCTCGGGTAGTTAATGAAATGAGTGGGTGCCACGCAAGAGGGCCGAGGTTCGACTCCGGTGGCGTCAGCATTTCGGTGCCGCGGCAATTCGAGGCCACAGAGTTTTGAGGCCACGGAGTTTTGAGGCCATTGCGTGTCAGGCCAGTCGCGGCGCTGAGAGTCAAGGCGCAAGTGCACCCGTGAAAGCTGCTGACATGGACACACAAAAATCGACTGCTGGCACCACGGCGGAACCTGCCTCCGAAAGCGCAGCGACCTCCCGAAGTGCAGCGGCGAAAGCGGAAGAAACTTTGATCCACGTGCTGTGGATCAATGCCGGTCTCAGTTGCGACGGTGACTCGGTGGCGCTGACTGCCGCCACACAACCCAGCATCGAGGAGATCGCGCTCGGGGCGTTGCCCGGCCTGCCTCAAGTAGCGGTTCATTGGCCGCTCATCGACTTCGAATGCGGACCGCAGGGTGGCGCCGACGATTTCCTCGAGTGGTTCTGGAAAGCCGACCGGGGAGAATTAGAACCCTTCGTTCTTGTTGTCGAAGGATCGATACCGAATGAGAAACTCCACGACGAAGGGTACTGGTGTGGCTTCGGGAACAATCGCGAAACCGGCCAACCGGTCACCACGAGCGAATGGCTCGACAAGTTGGCGCCGAAAGCGACTGCGGTAGTTGCGGTCGGAACGTGCGCGACCTACGGCGGCATACATGCGATGGCCGGCAATCCGACCGGTGCGATGGGCGTGCCGGACTATCTCGGGTGGACCTGGAAATCGAAGGCGGGCATCCCGATCGTGTGCGTTCCCGGGTGTCCCATTCAGCCGGACAACCTCTCCGAGACCCTGACCTATCTTCTGTACATGGCCACTGACCAGGCGCCGATGATTCCCTTGGACGAATCCCTGCGCCCGCAGTGGCTTTTCGGTGCCACCGTTCACGAGGGCTGTGACCGTGGCGGATACTACGAACAGGGCGAGTTCGCGACGGAGTACGGGTCACCGAAGTGCATTGTCAAACTCGGGTGTTGGGGACCGGTCGTGAAATGCAATGTCCCCAAGCGCGGTTGGATCAACGGAGTTGGCGGGTGTCCCAACGTCGGCGGGATCTGTATCGGGTGCACGATGCCGGGGTTCCCCGACAAGTTCATGCCGTTCATGGATGAACCGCCCGGCGGCAAACTCTCCACCAATGCGGTGGGAATGTACGGGTCCGTGATTCACAGTCTGCGCCGGATCACCGGTCACACGTTGGACAAGGAACCGCACTGGCGCGAGCGCGGGTCGAAGTTGCTCACGGGTGCAACGCGTACGTGGTGACCGACCGGATACATTCAAATTAGTTCGTGAGCAACGTCTCTGGGAGGCACTGCAATGACGGCCATCGTTCCCGAACCCACCTCGACTGCGGACCGCGACGGTCTTGTCGAGATGGCGTGGGACCCCATCACCCGAATCGTCGGCAGCCTGGGCATCTACACCAAGATCGACTTCGCCAATCGCGAAGTGGTGGAGTGCCACAGCACGTCGTCGATCTTTCGTGGGTATTCCCTGTTCATGAAGGGGAAGGACCCGCGCGACGCGCATTTCATCACCAGTCGTATCTGCGGCATCTGCGGTGACAATCACGCCACGTGCTCGTGCTACGCACAGAACATGGCGTACGGCGTCAAGCCTCCGCATCTGGGCGAGTGGATCGTCAATCTCGGCGAGGCCGCCGAGTACATGTTCGACCACAACATCTTTCAAGAGAATCTGGTCGCGGTCGACTACTGCGAGAAGATGGTCTCCGAGACGAATCCCGGTGTGTTGGCGCAGGCGGAGAACACGCGCTGCCCGCACGAGGATCAGCATGGTTATCGTACGATCGCCGACATCATGCGGACTCTCAATCCGTTCACGGGTGAGTTCTATCGGGAGGCGCTGCAAGTCTCGCGTTCGACCCGTGAAATGTTCTGCCTGATGGAGGGTAGGCACGTCCACCCGTCGACGCTCTATCCCGGTGGGGTCGGCACGGTCGCGACGATCGAACTGATGACGGACTACATGTCACGGCTGATGCGGTACGTCGAATTCATGAAAAAGGTCGTGCCCATGCACGACGACCTGTTCGACTTCTTCTACGAGGCGCTGCCTGGTTACGAAAAGGTGGGCCTGCGGCGGACCTTGCTGGGTTGTTGGGGTTCGTTCCAAGACCCCGAGTACTGCAATTTTTCGTACAAGGACATGACCGACTGGGGACGGAAGATGTTTGTCACTCCCGGTGTGGTTGTCGACGGAAAGTTGGTCACCACGGATCTGGTGGACATCAACCTCGGTATCCGAATCATGCTTGGCTCCTCGTATTACGAGGACTGGAGTGATCAGGAGATGTTCGTCAAAGCCGATCCGCTGGGTAACCCGGTCGATCGCAGGCACCCCTGGAATCAACACACCAACCCCCAACCGCAGAAGCGGAACCTCGAGGACAAGTACAGCTGGGTTATGTCTCCGCGATGGTTCGACGGAAAAGACAATCTCGCTCTGGACACCGGCGGGGGAGCATTGGCTCGTCTGTGGAGCACCGCTCTTGCCGGCCTGGTCGACATCGGATACCTCGAGTCGACCGGACACAGTGTGAAGATCAATCTTCCGAAAACAGCGTTGAAGGGTCCGGTCTCGCTGGAGTGGAAAATTCCGGAACACGGCAGCAACACTCTCGAAAGGAACCGTGCGCGAACCTATTTCCAGGCGTATGCAGCGGCCGCTGCCCTTCATTTCGCCGAGAAGGCGCTTGTCGAGATCCGGGCCGGCCGCACCAAGACATGGGAGTCGTTCGAGGTCCCGGACGAGGGTATCGGCTGCGGATTCACCGAAGCCGTCCGCGGAGTTCTCTCACATCACATGGTGATTCGTGACGGAAAGATCGCGAACTATCACCCGTACCCACCGACCCCGTGGAATGCGAGCCCGCGCGACAGCTACGGAACCCCCGGTCCATACGAGGATGCCGTGCAGGGTCAGCCGATCTTCGAGGAGAACGATCGGGACCACTTCAAGGGCATCGACATCATGCGGACCGTGCGTAGTTTCGATCCTTGCCTGCCGTGCGGCGTCCACATGTACCTCGGCGGCGGTAAGACCCTGGAGAAGTTGCACTCGCCGACGCAGTCCGTGACCGGGGAGTGATCGATGGAACAATCGGCCGACTACTGGCGCGGAGCAGGTGAGCGCATCGAGACGTTGTTGCAGGCCAATGCCGGTGCAGGCCCGGTGGCCAAAGATCGCGCCGAGCAACTGGTGCGTGAGGTCGTGCAGTTGTACGGCGCAGCACTCGAACGCACCGTCGCGCTGGCGGATCCGGCCACGATGGATGCGATGGTTCGCGACGATCTGGTGTCCAGCCTGCTACTGGTGCACGGACTTCACCCACACGACGTGGAGACCCGCGTCCGCACTGCGCTCGACAGCGTCCGTCCGTACCTCGGTTCGCATGGCGGCGACGTCGAACTGATCGAGGTGGCGGGCGGCGTGGTGCGACTACGGCTTCTCGGGAGCTGTAACAGCTGTCCTTCGTCCTCGGTCACCCTCGAAACCGCCGTTCAGGATGCGGTGCAGGCGGCGGCACCAGAGACCACCGGAATAGACGTCGAAACACCCGACCCGCACGAGGTGAAGTCGGGTGTGATCTCGGTCGAGTCCTTGTTCTCGCACGTACACGCAGGCGGGGGAGGTGCGCACTGGGTGGAGGTCCCCGAATTCGCCGAAGTCGACGTGGGCGAGGTCGCGGGGTTCCGGGTATCGGGCACCGATCTGTTGGTCTGTCGCTCCGGTGACGATCTGTACGCGTATCGCGACCATTGCCCAGTGTGTGAGCGCTCGATGGCGGGGGCTGTGCTCGAACGCATGATGGGCCGACCTGCCCGAGACGCCGCCGTCCTCACCTGTCCGACGTGCTCTGCCCACTTCAGTGTGTACGGAGCGGGAGCGCGGGTGGGCACCGGCTCCGAGCACCTGGCGCCGGTGCCGGTGCTGATTCGCGACGGGGTGCTCTCGGTCGCGCTTGCTGACGATTCAGTGATACCGGTGACCTAGCCGTGAACGCAGCCCGGTCATGAAAGTCACTGTGTCATGAAAGTCACTGTGGGAGAAGTGCTCACACGAATCGCCACGACGCGTGCCGTTCCGACCGGACCGCGGTGTGAGATGTGTGCGGCGGGCATAGGCGACGAACACCAACACGTCGTGGACGTACAGGTCCGGAGCCTGATGTGCGTGTGCCGTCCCTGCTATCTACTTTTTGCGCCGGTCGACGCGGACCTTCGATACAAGGCGGTTCCCGATCGGTATCTCGAATTTCCGAACTTCGACCTCGGACCTGGCCGGTGGGAGTCTCTGGAAATCCCCGTCGGCCTGGCATTCTTCTTTCGAAACTCATCCCTCGACAAGTACATAGTCTTTTACCCGGGACCGGCCGGAGCTACCGAATCCGAGTTGCCCATCGACTCGTTCGAGACTGTACTCGCGGAGAATCCGGGGCTTTCGCAGATGCGGGCCGACGTCGAGGCGTTGATCGTGTCGGTGCCCACGTCAGGACAATCGCCGAGATGCTTTGTTGTTCCCATCGACGCCTGTTACGAACTGGTGGGACGGTTGCGGTCCGTGTGGCGCGGATTCGACGGTGGTCAGGATGCCGCACGCGCAGTGGACGAGTTCTTCGGGCGCGTCGAGGCGCGAAGCAGGTCGGCATGACTGTTCTCGACTTCTCGGTCGACAACGTGGAGGTGGAACCGTACGCGGTTACGCCGAATCTGACGGTGAGATTGAGGATGTCGGAATCCACCGGCGCGACCGTCCGTGCGGTGGCTCTGCGCGCGCAGGTTCGAATCGAACCGCACCGCCGACCGTACTCCGACGCGGAAGGCGAAGGTCTGCGCGATCTCTTCGGTCCGCGCGAGCGTTGGTCGAGTACGCTGCGCACCTTCCTGTGGATGGAATGCTCCACGGTCGTTCAAGGATTCACCGGAACAACGGTCGCGGCCTTACCCATGGCGTGTACGTACGACTTCGCGGTGACGGCGTCGAAGTACATGCACGCACTCGGTGACGGAACAATTCCGATCGTGGTTCTACTGAGCGGAACCGTATTCACCGACGGGCAGCGCGGTTTCTCGGTCCAGCAGATCCCGTGGGACAGATCTGCTGCCTACGAATTGCCGGTCGATGTGTGGAAACAGCTGATGGCCACGCATTATCCGGCCTCTGGTTGGGTACGCCTCGACCATGAGACGATTGCCGATCTCGTGCGATTCAAGGCAGCTCACGGCCTCACGGACCTCGATTCAGCCGTGCGGCAGTTGCTGACGGCGAGCCAGGTGCAGCGATGACCCGAACGGAGATGGATCACGACGTTCGGGCCGTGGCCGACGCTGTCCTGTACGAGGGATATCTTCTTTATCCTTACCGTGCCGGCTCGGCGAAGAATCAATCCCGTTGGCAGTTCGGGGTTCTCGGACCGCCAGGCGCCGCCGAGGTCGGAGTCGGCGAGGAACCGTCGATGTCCGCGCAGTGCCTGCTCGGCGAATTCGAGCGGAGGGGCCCTGCTGCCGACCCCGTCGAAGTGACTGCGACTGTGAGATTTCTGCATCACCAGTCGCGGACGGTTGAACGACTCGGCGCCGGCGGCGCGTGGATCCCGGTCGATCGGTTGGTATTCGACGAGCGTGAGTCGATCTCGTGGGACGAAGCCACCGAAACCGAGATCGTGTTGGGTCCGTGGGGTGTGGACGAACTCGAGGCCGGTGTCGAAGAAATTTTCTGCGCGGCGGGAGTTGTCGACGGAGAGACTCTGTCGGACTCGCGGGGCAGAGTAGTCGGACGGATCGTTCGGACACGGCTTCCGGTGAATGGCTTCTTGGAAGTGAGCGCCTCCGCCGGAGACGGACGCACGGTGATTTCCGCGAAGATCATGAACGCCACGAGCGTCGACGCAAGGGACAAGGGCACGGCCACGGCGCAATCGATGCTCGGCACTCACGTCATTGTGAGCTGCACAGGCTCGAGGTTCCTGTCGTTGTTCGACGACGCAGATCACTCGGAGTCGCTGCGGCAAAATCGCTGTTATCCGGTGCTTGCGGGGACCGCGGACCCCACTCACCCTGGTACATCGCCCACCGTTCTGGTGTCACCGATCATCTTGTACGACTTTCCCGAGATTGCGCCGCAGAGCGAGGGATCTCTCTTCGATTCGACGGAGATCGACGAAATTCTCACCCTGAGAATCCTCGCCATGACCGATGAGGAAAAAGCGCGGGCGCGGGCAACCGACGCCAAAGCTTCCGACATCATCGACCGATGTGAGCGCTTGACGGACGATGATCTAGCCGGCCTGCACGGTGTGCTGCGAGATCCGCACGCCGGTTCTGATCTGATACCCGAGGTGCCTGACGGTGTGGACTGGTGGACCCCGGAAGCCGACACCAGTGTTCAACCACGCACCGACGCAGTTCTGATCAACGGCGTCCGCGTCTGTGGTGGAAGTACAGTTCGGCTTCACCCCTCACGTCGCGCTGATGCTCAGGACCTGTTCTTCGACGGCCGGATCGCCCACGTCGCGACCATTCATGAAGACGTGGACGGCGACATTCATGTTGGGGTGACACTCTTGGACGATCCGGCCGCCGATCTGCACAACTGGTACGGCCGCTACCTGTACTTCGCGCCGGACGAGATAGAGCCGATGCCGCGAGACAGCGTGAGTTGACGTAATTCACAGCTATCGGACTTCACAGCTATCGAGAGGAGAACTCGCCATGAGGAACATGGGATTGCTGTCGACGGCACTTCTCGGCGCCACCGCGATCGCAGCCGCGGTCGTTCTGGTGGTGTCGATGCCGGACATCCAGCGTTATCTGCGAATGCGAAAGATGTAAAACGCTGTGCGCGTGCTGATTGCAGGTGTCGGAAACATATTTCTCGAAGACGACGGATTCGGCCCCGAAGTTGTTCGGGCGCTGCAGCATGAGATTCTCCCGTCGGGAGCTCGCCTGGTCGACTACGGGATTCGGGGCGTGCATCTGGCCTACGACTTGTTGGAGTCGTGGGACGCGCTGGTGCTGATCGACGCCTTACCGGTGACCGGAGTCCCGGGGAAGCTCGCGATCATCGAAGTGGACCCCGAAAGTGAAGGTCCGCAAGGAGGTTTCGACGCACACTCGATGCATCCGAGTTCGGTGTTTGCCAGCCTGCAAGCCCTCGGCGGAACACTCCCGCGGACGTTCGTGGTGGGGGCACACGCGAAATCGATTGGCGACGGAATCGGATTGAGTGCAGAGATGCGTGATTCGGTAGGGCAAGCCGCCTCTGCGGTGATGGCACTCGTCCGGTCGATCGACGTGGATTGTGATGCCACCACACTGGGGCCGGAGGTGTGAGTCATGTGTCTGGGGATTCCGGGACGGGTACGCGAACTACTGGAGGGATACGGCGGTCAACTCGCCCTCGTCGACGTGGAAGGTGCACCACGCAAGGTCAACATCGGAATGCTCGACGAAGGCGCCGTCACGGCAGGTGACTGGGTAGTGATCCACATGGGTTTTGCAGTCGAGAAGGTCGACGAGCAGGGAGCACGCCACGCTCGGGCCGGCCTCGAACTGATGGGCCGTGGTGATCATGACGGTGAGATCGACGACTCCGATACTGGTACGGGCGAGGTCGGGACATGATGATCGCCTGCCGTGTCATCGTTCGCGGCGTAGTCCAGGGGGTGGGATTCCGGCCGTTCGTTCATGCGACTGCCACCGAGCTGGGACTCTCGGGTTCGGTGGGAAATTCTGCTCTCGGTGTCGTGATCGACGTCGAAGGCGACGGAGAGGCAATCGATGCATTTGTCGCTCGGGTGCGCAACCGCCCCCCACCGCTGGCCCGGGTGGAGTCGGTAGAGCGCGAGGACTCGCGGCCGGTAGGTCGTCAGGGGTTTTGCATAATCGAGACGGATGCGGGGTCGGTCGGGCGCACCTTGGCGCCGGCCGACGTCGGGATCTGCGACGATTGCCTCCGCGAACTGACCGATCCGAGCGATCGACGATTTCGTCATCCCTTCATCACCTGTACCAATTGTGGTCCACGATTCACGATCATCGAGTCGCTGCCCTACGACCGGGCCGCCACGACGATGAAACGGTTCCCGTTGTGCGCGACCTGTGCGGCGGAGTACGTGGATCCCTCGGACCGGCGGTTTCACGCGCAACCGATTGCCTGCCCGGAGTGCGGTCCGACGCTCTCATTCGTGGAACGGGGCACGGACGCGGTGAGCGGCGAGGCCGCACTGCTACGAGCCCGATCGCTACTACGAGACGGGAAGATTCTTGCGGTCAAGGGGATTGGAGGGTTCCACCTGGCCTGCGATGCCCACGACGATCGCGTGGTCCACGAATTGCGTGAACGCAAACATCGAGCAAGCAAGCCGTTGGCGGTGATGGTGCGAGATGTGCGAGAAGCCGGAGAGCTGGGTGCGGTCGGGGATGCTGAGGCCGATGCCATGTCCTCGCGCGCGCGTCCGATAGTGCTGGTTGCCAAAGCGTCTGGCTATGCACTTTCGCCCTCGGTTGCGCCCGGCATTCCGGATATCGGAATCATGCTGGCCTACAACCCGATTCAGCATCTTCTTCTGGGTTTGGCCCGAGATGCTGCGGGCCCGGCGGTGTTGGTCATGACATCGGCGAACATCGGTGGAGAGCCGATTCTGTACTCCGACAACGATCTCGATCGATTGGGTGACTTGGCCGACGGGGTATTGACCCACAACCGTCCGATCTTGATGCCGTGTGACGACTCGGTGCTGCGAATAGTGGACAGCCGACGACAGTTGCTTCGTCGCTCGCGCGGATATGCACCGCTGCCCGTCACCGCGCCGTTCGACGTACCGCCTACCTTGGCGGTCGGGGCCGACCTGAAGAACACCTTCTGTCTTGCAGAGGGCGGATATGTGTGGCCGAGTCAGCACATCGGAGACATGGGCGACCTTGCTGTCATCGACAGTTTTGCTGCGTCGGAGAGTCACTTCGAATCGATCACGGGAGTAGTGCCGCACCAGATTGCCTGTGACGAGCATCCGCGGTATCACTCGTCCTCGTGGGCTCGCAGTCGTAGTGGTGACCGACCGGTGCGCGTCGTCGGGCATCACCACGCACATGTGGCTTCCGTGATGGGGGAGAACGGCCGGGACGGGAGCGAACCAGTTCTCGGAATAGCGTTCGACGGCACCGGCTACGGGGCGGACGGCGCAGTGTGGGGAGGGGAACTACTGATGGCGACGTACAAGGGTTATCGCCGTCTCGCGCATCTGGGATACGTACCGCTGCCCGGGGGCGATGCCGGAGTGGAACGGCCGTACCGAATGGCGCTCGCCCACCTGTGGCATGCGGGGTTGGACTGGGAATCCGACCTCGCGCCCGTGGCAGCATGTCCACCCCGAGAGCAGTCGGTTCTACTTCATCAGTTGGAGACCGGTTTCGGGTGTGTGGACACCTCCAGCATGGGGCGGTTGTTCGACGCAGTCTCCTCACTGACCGGGGTCCGACAGAGGGTCGACTACGAAGCGCAGGCTGCCATCGAGTTGGAGGGGGTTTCGCGGGGAGTCGACAGCGCCGGTTCGCGGTACACCTTCGACGCGGTGCAGTCGGACGACGATTCGTGGACAGCAGATCCTCGGTCGGTCATTCGGGCTGTTGTCCGCGATCTCCGGGAGAAGGTGCCCGCCGAAGTGATCGGCGCCCGTTTCCACGAATCCGTAGCGCACCTGGTGCTCGAGTGGGCAATTCGTGGTCGGGAATTGGCGGGAGTGGACGAGGTAGTACTCACCGGAGGTGTCTTCCAGAACCCTCTCCTGCTCGTTCGGGCGTGTGCTCTGCTCGCAGCCGCTGGATTCATGCCGCTGACAGGACTGGAGTTACCACCGAACGACGGCGGTCTCGCCTACGGCCAAGTGCTGGTCGGGAGTTCGTCATGAGGTCAGGAGTTGTGCCATGTGCTTAGCCGTACCAGGACGTATCGAGTCCCTGGAGGAACGCGACGGAACGACGATGTCGGTGGTGAACTTCGGTGGCGTCCGAAAAGAAGTGTGCCTCGAGTACATTCCGGGCGCCCAAGTCGGCGAGTACGTCGTGGTGCACGTCGGATTTGCCATCCAGCGACTCGACGAGGAATCCGCTCGCAGCACGCTGGCGGAATTCGAGCACCTCGGCGTACTCGAAGAGGAATTCGGTGACGGGTTCGAGAGGGCTGCCCGGGCCGCGGGGATCGAACCGAAGGAGAAAGAATCATGAAGTATCTGGACGAGTTCTCCGATCCGGAACTGGCCGGGAAACTGCTGGATCAGATCCGCGCGCTGGCCACACGGCGATGGGCGATCATGGAAGTGTGTGGTGGTCAGACACATTCGATCATCAGACACGGCATCGATCAACTACTTCCGCAACAGATCGAGATGATCCACGGACCCGGATGCCCGGTCTGCGTCACCCCGCTCGAGATCATCGACAAAGCTCTCGAAATCGCGGCAAGACCCGATGTCATTTTCTGCTCCTTCGGGGACATGTTGCGAGTTCCGGGGAGTTCGTCGGATCTGTTCCGGATCAAGAGCGCCGGCGGCGACGTGCGGGTGGTGTACTCACCGTTGGATGCTCTGTCCATTGCCAAGGAGAATCCGGACCGGCAAGTGGTGTTCTTCGGGATCGGATTCGAGACCACCGCGCCGGCCAACGCCATGACCGTCTATCAGGCCAATCGCCTGGGTATCGAGAACTTCTCGCTACTCGTCTCGCATGTTCTGGTCCCGCCGGCGATGGCCGCGATTATGGACTCGCCAGAGTGCCGCGTGCAGGCATTTCTGGCGGCCGGGCATGTGTGCAGTGTGATGGGAACGTCGGAGTATCCGGCGCTGGCCGAGAAGTACAAGGTCCCGATCGTCGTCACCGGATTCGAGCCACTGGATCTGCTGGAGGGCATCAGAAAGACGGTGCTGCAGTTGGAATCGGGTCGATACGAGGTCGAAAATGCCTATGCCCGTGCTGTGACGGCCGAGGGCAATACCGCAGCGAAGGCGATGCTCGAGGACGTATTCGCGGTGTCGGATCGGACCTGGCGCGGCATCGGATCGATCCCGGACAGCGGTTGGCAGCTGGCACCGAAGTATGCGTATTTTGATGCCGAAGAGCGTTTTTCGGTGACCGATATCCATACTGACGAGTCGAGCGTCTGCCGTTCCGGAGAAGTGTTGCAAGGCTTGATCAAGCCACACGAGTGCAGTGCCTTCGGGAAGGAATGCACTCCGCGGAATCCGCTCGGTGCCACGATGGTGTCTTCCGAGGGGGCGTGCGCTGCGTACTATCTGTACCGGCGCCTGGAACTTCAGGAGGCGGGTCATGCCGGCTGAGGAGACTGCTGTCGCGGACTTGTCGGCGTGGGTCTGCCCACTGCCGCTGCGTGATTCGCCGAACATCGTCATGGGGCACGGTGGTGGGGGAGCGATGTCCGCCGAGCTCATCGAGCACCTGTTCCTGCCCTCGTTCGGAAGCGCTGCCGATGCAGAACTCGGTGACGCGGCCGTGTTCGACGTCGGCGGGGTGCGGCTCGCCTTCTCGACCGACTCGTACGTCGTGAAACCCATGGTGTTTCCCGGCGGAACGATCGGTGACCTTGCTGTCAACGGAACGGTGAACGACCTGGCGATGGCGGGAGCGCAGCCATTGGTGATGTCGACGGCATTCATCCTCGAGGAAGGGACGGCGCTGACCGACATCGCGGGAATCGCGAAGGCACTCGGGCGGGCCGCGCACATTGCCGGCGTCCGACTGGTGACGGGTGATACCAAGGTTGTCGATGCCGGTCACGGCGACGGAGTCTTCATCAACACCGCGGGGATCGGGATTGTCGCCGATGGTGTGGACATCAATCCCACCCGCGCACAAGAAGGTGACGTCGTGATAGTCAGCGGCGACATCGGCGTTCACGGAGTGGCCGTGATGAGTTGTCGCGAAGGTCTCGAATTCGGGACCGAGGTGCGCAGTGATTGCGCTTCCTTGAACGGCGTGGTCGCCGACATGATTGCCACCGACGTCGACATCCATGTTTTGCGCGACCCTACCCGGGGCGGAGTTGCCGCGACCCTCAACGAGATCGCTCAGGCGTCGAACATCGGGATTGCGCTGGTGGAGCGAGATCTGCCGATTCCCGCTGATGTGCGCGATGCCTGTGGGCTACTCGGCTTGGATCCGTTGTACGTCGCAAACGAGGGCAAGTTGATCGCTTTCGTTCCACGCGAAGATGCCGACCGAGTTCTGGAAGCGATGCGCGCCAATCCCCTGAGTGTGGGAGCTGCCGTGATCGGGAAGTGCGTGGCCGAACATCGCGGAATGGTGGTGGCGCGAACAGCATTGGGAGGCAATCGGGTAGTGGATTTGCCGGCGGGTGAACAACTTCCGCGGATTTGCTGATGACTGCCGTCGGTATGGACGGGCCGGTGTTGTTTGCTCGTTACGCGTATCCGCCGAACGAGTTGGGGTACTGCGGACCCGACGATCCTTCGGTGCTGCTTCGACAGGCCCACGGCATCTCGGCGAGTGGCGACCGTGACCGCGCTCGTCAATTCGACGGTGCGTGGCCGTACCTCGAGGCATTGGCCGTAAGTGCGGGCATCGACGACCCCCTGGATTCGCGAGTGATCGAAGCTTATTGGGTGGGAGGTGATCTCCTCGACTCTCTCGATTCGGGGAAGTTGTTGCAGCACCTGAGAACAGCCTTCGGTGAACGCGAGAACACCGGGTTCCTCCCCGTCCTCGGGGATCGGGACCGCGCGCTCGCTCACCACAGCTTTCACGTACTTCTGGTGTATCCGTGGGTCAAACTGCTTCGGAAGCGCGGTACGGTCCCTCTGTCCGTCCTCCAGAATTGCCGGATCAGATGGGGAGTGGTCGAGGACGTCGGCGAGGAGCACGCGTTGGTGGTTTCGTCCCCGCTCGAGTTCGACGGTGAGAAACTCGCACGCGGCACGCCGGTAACGCAACGAGTGCGATGGAGCGTTGACGGCCGCTCACTTGCGGCGACGCCCGTCCCGGGCGCCGTGGTGACGATGCACTGGGATTGGCTGTGCGACAACATCACTGCCGAGCAGTCACAGGCGTTGGATGCCGCAGAAGACTCGGCATTGCAGATCGCGAACCAGATGCTGTCGACCGATACGTGATCGTTGGTTCCTCTCCCGGACGGAGGCTGCGGTGAATTGGAACAACGCGGTACCGGACAGCGCACTGTGGTTGGCAGAGGCCTTCGCGATCACGGTTGTGGCTCTCGTGATCGCCGGGCTGCTACTTAGCCGGTACACCCGCTGGGGCAACCAGTTTCGTCGAATGGCATGGCCCTACTTCGATCCCCGGCGCACAGTCCTTCCACTGTTGATTCTCGCGTCACTGCTGTTGCTGACGATTTTCGGTGTCCGCGTGACAGTGTTGTTCTCGTACTGGTACAAGGATTTCTACGACGCCATCCAAAACCTCGACGAAACCGCTTTCTGGCACTACTTGCGAGTGTTCGCGATTTTGGCAGCAGTCCACGTAGTGAGCTCGCTTGTCGTGTACCTGGTGGGCCAAACACTCGATATCAGCTGGCGTAGTTGGCTCAATGACACATTGACCGACGATTGGCTCGACGGCAGCGCCTACTATCGCGGAAACTTCCTGGAGAACCCGGTCGATAATCCAGATCAGCGTATCCAGGCAGACATAACAGCGTTCGTGACCTCGTCCCGCACGTTGTCCATGGGCGCCGTCGCGGCAATGGTGTCGATCGTCAGTTTCACCAAGATCCTGTGGGATCTGTCCGGGCCGTTGACCGTTTTCGGTACCGAGATTCCGCGGGCAATGATCTTCCTCGTCTACATCTACGTTCTGGTGACCACGGCACTGGCTTTCTGGATCGGCCGGCCACTGATCATGCTGAATTTCTTGAACGAGAAACTCGGCGCGACCTTCCGGTACGCGCTGGTTCGACTACGGGAGTACGGCGAAAGCATCGCCTTCTATCGCGGAGAGAACGTCGAACGACGCACGCTCGGACTACGATTTGCTGCAGTGATCCGCAATATGTGGGCGATCGTCTTCCGGACGCTCAAATTCAGTGGCTTCAATCTGGCAGTGGATCAGACAGCGGTGGTGTTTCCGTTTCTGGTCCAGGGATCTCGATTGTTCAGCGGGCAAATCACTTTCGGCGACGTGATGCAAACTGCTCAAGCATTCGGCCAGGTGCACAATTCGTTGTCGTTCTTTCGAGAGTCCTATGCCGATTTTGCAAGTTTCCGGGCCACACTGATCCGTTTGACCGGGCTCGCCGATGCCAATCGGCGTGCCCGCGCACTTCCCGTGCTCGACGCGTTTTCCTCTGGCAGTCATTTGGTTGTTCGAGGACTCGACGTGCGCACGCCGGTGGGTGATGCTTTGATCTCCGAACTCGATCTGTCATTGGTGCCCGGTGATGCACTGCTGGTGAAGGGCCCGTCGGGCAGCGGCAAAACGACGCTGCTCCGCAGTATCGCGCAGTTGTGGCCGTACGCAGACGGTTCGGTGACCACCCCTGTCGGAGACGTCCTGTTCCTCTCGCAGCGGCCGTACCTACCATTGGGTTCTCTGCGCGCAGGCTTGGCATATCCGGATCAGTTGCCCTCAGGTCAGCCGCCCACTGGGCGATCGAAATTCGACGACTACACGCTCCGCGACGCGCTGGCCAGGGTGCATCTCGCGCATCTGATCGGTCGGCTCGACGAGGCTGAGGATTGGACTCGCATTCTGTCGCCGGGGGAACAGCAACGTTTGGCATTCGCCCGAGTCCTTTTGACCCGCCCGCGAACCGCTTTTCTCGACGAGGCGACGTCCGGAATCGACGAAGGCCTCGAGTACACGCTGTACGACCTCCTTCGTCAGGAACTGCCGGACAGCATTATTGTCAGCGTCGGCCATCGCAGCACGCTGGGCGTTTTTCACAACCGACAACTCGAACTGCACGGCGCTGGACACTGGTCGCTCACCGATCGTGAAGACTGAGAGTGCCTTTCGGGGCGCTGATAAATGACCGGTCTCGCTGCGAATGCGCGGTTGGTCAGGCCCTGCGCGACGAGTTCGGCCACCCAACTCCCGCAGCAGTCGCAGCGAGTTCTGGAATAGCTCGATCCCCGAAGGACGGGTGCCATGACGCCACAGCGTGCACCCGTAGTTCGCGCCTCATTCGAAAGGGATGAGAGGCTCATTCCATCTTTCTGACGCGCTTACGATTCCGGCATGAAACGTGTGTGGGAAGGTGTGCGGCGCTATGGCAAGACGCTGCATTCGGTCGGGTTGTCGTTCGGCTTGGTGTTTTTCGTCCTCTCGATGAGCCCGTCCCTCTTACCGCGCGCGTGGTACCTGCAGGGCGTGGCAACCGGTATTTCCGTCGCCACGGGGTACGGCATCGGTGTGAGCGTGGCGTGGATGATCCGCAAATGCGGAGTCGAACCGACATGGTCGGATCGGACCAAGAGAATTGGTTGGGCCGCACTCGCCGTTCTGGCAGTGATACTGGTACCTCTCTTTCTGATCTTGGGTTCGTGGTGGCAGCAGATCGTCCGTGATCTGGTCGAGGCACCTCGCGTCAACCGGGCGAACTATCTTCTGGTGCTGCTGATTTCGCTAGCGGTGTGGTTGATCTTGCTCGAGGCGGGTCGCGGTCTGCGACATCTCACCAGAAGTCTCGCTGCTGTTGCTCTGCGGTTTGTTCCCAAGGAAGCAGCGAAAGTCGCAAGTTTGGTCGTCGTCTTCGCGTTGGCGATCTTCGTCGTCAACGGTGCCCTCTACAACGGGCTCATCGCGTTCGCGAACTGGAGTTTTTCCGGCGCGGACAACGACACACCGGATGGTATCGACCAGCCTCTGATCGCCGAACGCAGTGGTTCGCCGATGTCTGCCGAGGCATGGGATTCACTGGGCAAGGAAGGACGCACCTTCATGGGTAGCGGGCCGTCTGCGGACAAGATTGCCGCGGTGACCGGCCGAGACGCGAAGCAACCCATCCGCGTGTACGCCGGCCGTGAGTCGTCCGATTCCGTCGACGGCGTCGCACAGCGGGTCGTCGCCGAAATCGAGCGCACCGGCGGGTTCGACCGTGCCGTCCTGGCAGTGGTGACCACCACCGGCCGCGGCTGGGTCAACGACGACGTGGCGTCCGCCTTCGAATACGTCCAGGGCGGCGACACCGCCATCGCGGCGATGCAGTACTCGTTCCTTCCCAGCCCTTTGGCATTCATCGCCGATCGCGAAACCCCGATGGCCGCAGGCCGGGCGCTGTTCAACTCTGTCTACGCGAAATGGATCGATCTGCCGCTCGACACGCGCCCCAAGCTTGTCGTTTTCGGCGAGAGCCTCGGATCGTACGGGGGACAGGCCGCGTTCGCGGGAGCACAGGACATGGCGACACGTGTGGATGGGGCATTGTGGTCGGGCACTCCGAACTTTACCGCTCAATGGCAGGAGATCACGGGCAGTCGAGACTCCGGCTCACGGGAAGCCGTGCCGGTGATCGACGACGGGCAGTCGATCCGTTTCGCTGCCTATCCGGAGGATCTCGAATTGGATGCGCCGTGGAACGACTCTCGCGTTGTGTACTGGCAGCACGCCAGCGACCCGATTGTCTGGTGGTCCTTCGACCTGCTTCTGAACAAACCGGACTGGCTTGCCGAGCCTCTCGGCCGTGATGTCGATCCGGGAATGACGTGGATACCGTTCGTGACGTTCTGGCAGGTGACACTCGACATGGTCTTCTCGGCTGACGTGCCGCCTGGTCACGGACACAACTACGGTGCCGAGGCAGCGGACATGTGGGCGCAGATCCTGCACCCCGAGAACTGGTCTCAGTCGGACACCGACGCGATTCGCGACGCCTTGACGAACAACTTTCAACCCACCAAGTAGTAGTGCGGAGTACGGACCTCGTGACGGTATCTCGTCGTTGGACTGGGAGTACTCGCTCTTGATCGTTCGATCACTGTTTGTCAGCTATCTAACAAGGAGCGCGATGCATTCATCAAGAACACTCGTAGCTGCGGTGGCGCTGAGTGCGATCACTGTATTTGCCGGGGCTGGGTCCGCGGTTGCCGCGCCGGCGATCGGATCTGTCGAGTTCGGTTCGTCGAGCGGATCTGGATCAGGAACCGGTTCGGCTAGCGGATCCGAATCGGGTTCTGTCGATTTCGGATCCGGCGGACCGGACATCGAGCATCCGGTGTCAACCTGCTTCTGGTCCGTGCCGATCAATCCCGAGCGCGCGGACCCGCAGCTCAATTACGCCTTTCCAGACACCGCGGCGATCTATTGGGCGGCACAGTTCACAATCCCCGAGGATGCCGAGTTGGTTATCCGAGGGCAGTATGCGCATGCGCGCTATCAGTCGTTGAACTCGTACAACGCAGCAACCGCTATGCCGACCGCCGTCCTCAATGACATTTCGACTGCTCCGGACGCAGGCTCGCGCAATACCTATCTTCCCGGCGCCGATCGATCGAACGAAGGTGCCAGGTCGTATACGGCTTCCGTCCTCAACGAGTCCTCGCCTGCTGAGCCGAAACCCAACACCTTGTATGCCGGTGTGCCAGGTCAGGACCGGATAAGCCTGCTCTATCGCATCTACCTGCCGGACAATGGGCGTGATCTCACCGGCGGCGTAGGACTGCCGGAGCCAGAGCTGCACCTTGCCGGTGGTCAGGTGTTGCGCGGGCAGGATCTGTGTTCAGCGGTCGGTGCGGACAACGGAATCTTGAAGCCGGCTTCGCTGCCGCTGGACACGTACAAGGCATTGCGTGACCAACCGGGCAAGCCTGCGACATTCCCTTCCGAGCAGACACCTGTCTGGCGGGCGTACTACAGCGCCGAATTCACGCTCGGCTGTACCTATCTCGGCAAATGCGTTGGCACACCTCAGCGGGTGGGCGGGCAGTACTCCAATATCGACAACAGCTACGTCACAGCCGAAGTCAACCGTGGGTTCGGCGATGTTCTAGTACTTCGGGGAGAGTTGCCGAGGACTCCGAAGACGACAACCGGCGCAAAGAACCTCGACAGCGCAGTCGACATGCGGTTCTGGTCGATGTGCAGCAATGAATCGCTGGCGACGACGAAGGTAGCGACGTGTCTGTTCGACGAGCAGATGGCCACTGATGCGGAGGGTCGCTACACGATTGTCGCGTCGCTGCCTGAAGACCGACCTGCAAACGCTACGAAGGAATGTGGGGTGTCATGGCTGTCGCTCTCGCCGGCCGGTGATGGCGCAGGGCATCTCGACGATTCCCTCTTGATCATGCGGAACATGTTGCCGGCCACAGACTTCAGTCACGCCGCGCACGATACCAAGACGCCCGGCGACGAGAAGGCCGTGATGGGACAGTATCTGCCGGACGGGCAATATACGTCCAAGCTCGCGTTCGAGGGCAGTGGCTGCGCGAAGTAGGCCGACTGACTCTACGAGTGAGTTCAGCGCCTGAGATTGTGTCTGGGTGTTCCTCATTTACGGTATCGGCCGCGCTCAGTTGCGAGCGCGGCCGATACCGTCGTGCCGGCCTTCTACGATCTTCCGTGCGGAAGCTAACTGCTTCCGTCGTCTATCGCACGGGCGAGGGTGGAGAGGGTGCGCTTGCGGTGGGTTGTTGCGGGTTGCACCGTGTCGGGCCAGTCTGCAGTTTCTTCCAATGCCCAGTCGGCCCATTCTGCGATGTGGTTGAAATGGCCGATCATGAATCGGTTGGCCAACGCCATCAGGTGATTTTGTTGGGGGAGTGTACCGGCTTCGGGAGCCGAAATACGTTGCGCATGTGAGACGAACAGACTTCGGGATTGAGTTGCCTGTTCGCGCATGGTGGTCAGGTTGGACCGCAGGTCGTCGATCGTCCCTTGATGGGCGAAGATCACGCGGATCATGCCTTCGAACTGCAAGGCCGGCGGCGTGGACTCGGTGGCGAGCCAGTCGCTCAACGCGGTTCGGCCTTCGTCGGTGATGGAGTAGACGGTGCGGGAGCGCTGAGTGCCTTTTGTGACCGTGGTGGCCGTGACCAGGCCGCGCTCGAGCAGTATTTTCGGGGCGTTGTATCGCTGGCGGTCGGCGCTGGGCCACAATTCGGCGACCCCGCGCCCGACCTGCTCGGCGATTTCGTATGCGGACCAGTCCTTGGCTGTCAGCAGTCCCAGGATCATGTACGAGGTGGGTGTGAGATCACGCTGAGCCACATGGCTCCCTTCGCTCCGCGGTTGGCATCCAAGACTACAAGTGTTACTTCCCTTCGCCGTTCGCATCCTCGGTGTCGGCGATGTCGTCGGATGCATCCTGTGCGGGTTTGCCGTAGATGAAGGGGACGAGCGCTCCAGCGACGGCAGACGCCGGCGCGAAACCATCAGCGGTTGGTGCCAAATTTCCCCACACCACCATGGTCACATCGTTGACCGGGTCGTACCCCATGAAGGAGTTGTAGCCGGGAAGTTCGCCGATATGGCCGTACATCGGACCCATTTGAGCGATGCCGTATCCGTATCCCGCTGATCCCTCGCCATCTGTGGGTTGCACACTGTTCAAACGCAACTCGTGTGTGGCCGGACTGAGGAGTGACCCGGTGCCTAAAGCTTTGACCCATGTCGCCATGTCGTTCGCAGTCGAGATTCCCTGACCTGCGGACCACGTCCACGAAGGATTGTGCATCGTGGTGTTGAACGGTCTTTCGGTGCCTGCAGCGATCGCGTCGAGGCGAGATTGCGGGAGCGCTTGTTTGCCTTCGCCGAGCGTTTCGACGTTCCCACTGTAGGTGTAGCCGTCTGCATAAGGCGTCGGGATGCTGGTGTCGGTGTTGGCAGGAAACGATGTCCCGGTCAGTGCGAGTGGCCCGAAGAATCGGTCCGCGAAGATCTGCTGAATCGGCTTGCCGTCGAGTTTCTCGGCGATCAAGCCGAGAAGAACGGTGTTGGTGTTGGAGTAGTGGTAGCCGGTGTCGGGCGCGAAATAGGGCGGCTGGCTCAGGCCCATCGCCAGTAGCTCCTCGGGTGCCCACACTCGTTCCGGTTGCTCGTCGAGCGCCCGGTTGAGTTCGAGGGTTTCGGTGTAGTTGTACAGGCCGCTACGCATGTCGAGTAGGTTGCCGATTGTGATGTTGTCCCCGTTGGGGACATCGGGGCGGAACTTACTGACCGGATCGGTTACCGCCAGCTTGCCCTCGTCGACCAACTGCAGGATTGCCGTGCCGGTCCAGGTCTTGGTGTTCGAGCCCACGCGAACCTTGGTGTCCAGGGTGGGAGGCTCGTTCACACCTTCTCGGACCGAACCCCACGTGTTGACGTACTGCTGCGTCGGTGTCGTGATCATGACCACCATCGCGATCTCGCGGAACTGCTCCGCCTTCTCGGAGACGGCGGAATCCATTGCAGCGCTGTCGAAAGACAAGACAGCGCTGTCCGTAGACCCGGCGGAGGTCGGCGCCGACGAGGAGGGGGACGCGGAATCGGTTGCGGACGAACAGGCTGAGAGCAATAACGCCGTTGCGATACCGACCACGGCCACTTTGCGAACCTTGACGTCGTGTCGTGACGTCGACTTCCCATCAGAGTTCATGAAATGACTTTAAGCGATACTGCACTCTGCATGCTGCACTTTGCAGTAAATTACGACAAATCAGTCATGCATCCTCAGGAGCGTCCATGCCGTACACCGCATCAGCTCGTGCCTTCGCTGCCTTGGTCAGCGTCGGCGTCGTCCTCACCGCATGTTCGTCGCAGCCGTCGAATTCCGAAGTCGCATCGGCTCCGACGCATCAAATTCCGCAGGAGGCAACCCGCATCATGACCTCCGATCCATACGCCATGGCTCGGTGGTCGTATCTCGTAGTCGACCCCGACACAGACGAGGTGGTCTACAGCAACAACGCTGACAACTCGATGTTTCTGGCCTCACAAACCAAACATTTCACCGTCGGCACCGCCTACGACACCCTCGGCGTGGACCGCACCGTCACGACCCCCGTGTATGCCACCTCCGTTCCCGTCGAGGGCACCCTCACCGGTGATCTCGTGCTCGTCGGCTCCGGTGACCTTGCGCTCGGCGGGCGCAATGCGGCACAGGGCCGATTCGACTTCGCCACCGACGGCATCGACCACGTGTACGCCGACGCCCTACCCGGAGCTGTTCTCGCGCCCGGCGATCCGCTGGCGGGCCTGAACGATCTCGCACGACAAGTAGCCGGCTCCGGCATCACTCGTGTCAACGGCGACGTCCTCGTCGACCCTCGTCTGTGGGACACCTACGAAACCGTCGAAGGCCTCGTCCCGTCGATCTTCGTCAACGACAACCTCCTCGATATTCAGGCGAGCCCGGGTGCGGTAGGTGAGCCCGCCACCATCGACATGCTTCCCGGAAACAGCCTGTTCCGCGTCGATGCACAGGTCACCACCGGTGAAGAAGGTAGCGATTCGACGCTGAAGGCAGCAGCCGATCCGTCCGATCCCACCCAGATCAACGTGACCGGTTCGGTACCGGCTGGAAAGACCTCGCTGACTGTCTATCGCATCACCGATGCAGCTACGTGGGCCCGTCATCTGTTCGTAGAAGCGCTGCGTCGCAACGGAATCGAAGTCGCGACAGTATCTCGTACCAACAACTCAGCTGCTCTTCCGGCCGATCGGACATATGCCGGCAGCCGACAAGTCGCGAACCTGCAATCGGCACCACTTTCGCAGTCGGGAGGGATGATCCTCGCAACCAGCTACAACACCGGCGCCAACACGTTCTTATGTCTGTTGGCGGTAGCGGCAGGATCGTCGTCGTGCAGTGACGGTCTACCTACCGTCCGGGCACTCGCGGAGAAAGCAGGTATTGCAGCGTCTGATCTTGTGGTCATGGACGGTCAGGGCGGAGATCCGTCGCAAGCGACACCCGCGGCCGTCGTCAACTGGCTCGACTGGGTGGACCAGCAGTCCTGGGCAGACGCATTCTGGGCAGGTCAACCGGTGCTCGGTGAGCGAGGTTCACTGTCCGGCGTCGGAACCGACAGTCCTGCGAAGGGGAAGGTCATCGGTAAGACGGGAACATCCGCCGACGTCGAAGCCGACACCGGCAGGTTGATCGTGACCCTTCAAGCGCTCTCGGGTTACATGATCACCCCCGACGATCGCCGACTTCTGTTCGTCGTAGCCGTCAGCGATGCAGTGTTTCCCGATCTGCCTCGTGGAGTCTTCCAAGTCGGGGGTGACGTGGGCGGTGTTGCCGCTGCGTTCCAACAAGCACAGACGAGCTGACACGGGACGAGACAGGGGTACGGCGGTTCGGGCACTCATCCCTTTCGGATGAGGCGTAAACGATGTAGGCGCACAGGGTGTCAGCATTGGCGCGCAGCGGTATCGACTGCGTCCCGATGAGAAACGAGTTTTGACATGGGTTCCGTTATCGGAGATCTCCTCCCCATAGCCGTCGGTGTCGCCGTCTCGCCGGTAGCCGTCATCGCCACTATCTTGATGTTGCTCTCCAAGCGCGCGGGTAGCACCAGCGTCGGGTTCGCGGTGGGCTGGTTACTCGGAATCTTCATCGCTACAGGTCTTTTCGTCATCGTGTCCAGTGCCGTCAGCACTTCAGATGATGAACCGTCCGCCACGGTTTCGTGGATCAAACTGGCCCTCGGTGTCCTCCTGTTGACGATCGGGGTCAAGCAGTGGCGGGGGCGCAGCGGCGAGCACGAAACACCGAAGTGGATGCAAGCCATCGACCAGATGACCGCGGTCAAGGGCTTGGGCCTCGGATTCGCGCTCGCCGCGATCAACCCGAAGAACCTGCTCATGTGCATCGCTGCCGGAGTGTCGATCGGTTCGGCGTCGCTGGCGACCAGCGAAGTGATCACCTCGATGCTCGTCTTCACGATCATCGCCAGCTCAACTGTCGCGATCCCGGTCATCGGATACCTGGTGGCTGCTGATCGCCTGCGCGAGCCGTTGGCCAATCTCAAAGTCTGGCTCCAAGACAACAACACCACGGTAATGAGTGTGTTGATCCTGGTCGTCGGCGTTGTTCTGATCGGCAAGGGAATCGGCGGAATCTTCTGACACCCACTTTTACACGCGGTGTGAACGCACGATTCCCGGATGATCGTTCGATCACGCTGGTTTAACCGCGTAGTCGCCGTCGGCGTGGCCGATCAGTTGCCATCCGCCCTCGATCGGGGACAGTCGGACGTCGGAGAGATTCGTGATCTCGAGCTGTGGCCGGTCGGTTCCTGGGTACCAGGCCTCGACCCTTCCGGAGCCGGTCCCGGTAAACCCGTTGCGCGACACCTCCGTCAGCGTGCCGGGCGCTGCTCGCGGATACGCTCGCGAGAGAGGAACGGTGAATCCCTCTACGAGCCCCAGTGATTCACCGGACGGGCAGTCGATGCGATTCAGATTTCCCTGTGGCTGGTGGGTATTGCCGTCGCGAACGGGGTGGGGGTCACCGCACGCTTGTGTCCATGACCACCACGCGCCGCCCATCCGGTACTTGTCGGTGGCGTCGACGAAGCGGTCGACGTCTGCTCCCTGCTCGTCGGCGTCCCCGAACCAACCCCATTCGCCCGTCCACAACGGGGCGTCGTACCAGGCGGCGGCGCGGTCGGCGATCCGAAATCCGTCTTCGATCGCGGGGAATTCGCTACTGACCGTGATGGATTCGCTGTAGAGGTGCGGCGAGAACACCACCAGGGGATCGGTCAGGTACTTGCGCGGGGGCAGTGCGTCGACGCCGAATGCCGACCAGATCGCGCTGGGCTCGAAGAACACGAGGTGCGGGAACCCGCCTGTTTCGGCTTGCCGGATGGCGTCGGTGGCGCGCTGGTAGAACTGGCCGATCTGGTCTGCTGCGGTGAATGGGTCGCGCAGACCGGGGTTCGGTTCGTTCAACAGGTCGTATCCGGCCACCGCGGGTTCGTCTTTGAACTCCGCGGCCAACTTCGCCCACGTCGCCACCAAGCGACTCTGGATTCCTTGCTCGTCGTCGTAAAACGCCTGGAAGGCATGGGCGATGGCCGGCGCAGCTTCCCGGAGCCCGCCGATGTTGCAGGTTGTCCATCCGCCGGTCAGGGTTGCCCACTCGGGTGCGCCGTCCCAGCCGACTCCCGGCCGCATGAAAGACGGGCACGACTGGTCGCTCGGGGTGCCGACGTACGGGCCCCATGCGTCCTGATGCATGTCGAGAACGGTGTAGATGCCGTGGTCTTTCGCATCCTCGACCGCGACTCGAATGCGGTCGACGTACGCAGCGTCGAATGCTCCGCGGGTCGGTTCGAGGAGGGACCACGAGACGTTGAGTCGTACGACGTTGAAGCCCAGCGCTGCCATGTGCGCGAAGTCCGCTCGTCCCAGCGGCGTAACGGTGGGTAGTCCGGTGCCGTTGGTTGCGTAGTCGTTGAGACCGTTGGCGTTCACGCCGCGTAGCAAGACCGTTCGTCCGTCGACGTCCTTGATCGTGCGATCTGCGACGGTCAGTGGGGGGAGAGACCAGCCCGATTCCGGTGGTGCGGCGTGAGCGGCCGGCGCTGCAATCTGAAGTGCCAGGATTGCAAGGGTGGCAAGCAGCAGCGCGCGCATCCGTAGACCTTTCTAGACAAACGTCCAATTCCGAGATGAGGCTAGCGTGACAATGCCTTGTTCCGGCGCGCTTTGCTCATACCTGTAACGGTCCCGTCGTGCCGAGAACACGACGGCTATGTGCTGCTACTGGAGGTGCGATCATTGTCGACAAGTCTCGACCCTAGGGAGCCCTGGTGAAGCTTGCATTGACCGATCTGATCGAACGAGTGTCTCGTGACGATGCGGCGAGCACGCGAGCGTTCTACGCGTCGCGGCCCGCCGGCGTCGGTCCGAGTTCGCTGCAGGAACTGCTTGTGGTGCGAGCCTCCCGAGTGGTTGACCCAACACCCGCGACCCGGGCAGTTGAACACACGCTCGACATCGAGGGCCGATCCGTCTCGGTGCGTGTAGTCACGCCGAAACATGGCGATATCAACGGGGTCTACCTATATCTTCCGGGTGGTGGTTTCTACATGAGTTCAGCGGCTGGCTCTGACGCTCGTTGTATGAGACTTGCCGACGCGGTCGGAGTAGCAGTGGTTACCGTCGACTACCGGCTTGCGCCGGAATTCCCTTGGCCGGCAGCGCCGGACGATTGTGAGGCAGTCGCTTTGTGGTTGCTTGATGTCGCTGCCGAACGGTTCGGGACGACCAGGCTCGCCATTGGTGGTATGTCGGCGGGAGCGACCTTGGTGATGACAACATTGCTTCGCCTTCGCGATCGAGGTCTGGCCATGTCGGTTTCGGGTGCGGTGCTGGAAGCGGGCACGTACGACGTCAGTGCACAGACTCCCGCTGGCCGAACAATCAGCGACGAATACTTCATCGAAGCCTATGTCGGCCATATCGGTGACCGTACTCTCCCGGATATTTCTCCGACATTCGGCGACCTGAGCGGCCTGCCGCCTACCCTCATTGTCGTCGGATCAGAAGACGTGGTCCTGGCTGAGAACCTTGCCATGGTGGCGCGACTGTCGGCGGCAGGCAACGACGTCGACTTGCGTCTCTATCCTGATGTCCCGCATGGATTTACAAACCATGCAACGCCTGTTGCCCGCCGTGCTGCGTCGGATGTAGGTGCCTGGCTTCGGCATTGTCTCGACGCCGAGCCGGCGTGACAGGCAGGGGCGTGGTTCAGCGTGCCGAGGGTATAGGAGTGGCAGGAGCTCGTCCTGCGGGACCCAATAACGTGAGTCTTCGTGACGCAGGCACGCAATGTGGCGCTCAAACCTCATCACGGCCGCGCCGGACATGTGGAGCGGCTACCTCCGCGGTCTGTCGTTCGGGCGGGTCCGGCGTGGTCGATGGCGCCGCTGTGACGGGCAAGAGTTTCTTCCTGCATGACGGCGGCTGTCCGGGCACCTGAACACATGTCCGGTTTCTTGGGCAAAGTCGGGACGAGGAGCGCGCCGCCCTTGTAATCTCGCACGTGGTTTGCGGGGCGCGGGGTCCTCCCGCACAGCGAGTGAGAGGATCAGAATGACGACTGCTTACGCGCGCCGCCGAGGGGTGCGCCTTTTCGGAATCACCCTCGCCGCATTGGTTGCCGTGGGTGCGGCCCTGACCGGTCCCACACTCGCCTCCGCCTCGAGCGACGACCTGCAATTGGGTTCGAGCCAGTTCGGATCGTCCGGGGAGCAACCGCCGCTGCCGGAGATCCCACCGCCGTCCGCGGCCGAGATCAGGCTCGACGAGGCGCGGAACTTCCGCGACATCGGCGGCTACCGGACTACCGAAGGCAGGACCGTCCGGACAGGCCTGGTGTTCCGATCCAACAAGCTCAGCTCGCTCGATGAGACTGATCTGGCAAAACTCACCGCCGCGAACCTGACCCTCGACGTCGACCTGCGCAACGCCTCCGAACGCGCAGAGGATCCCGATCGTATCCCCGCCGGGGTCACCTACCAGGTTGCCGACGTCGTCAGTATCGAACACGGCATCGCGTTCCACGAGTTCGTTCCCCTGACTCTCGGTCGCGCGTTGATCGACGGTGCAGTCAAGGGAACCTCGAACATCGGCCAGAGCATCGGCTACCCGTTCATGGTCAACTACCGTGGTTCCGATGTCGCCTTCCGCGACCTGCTGACTTCGATCGCGAACAACTCCGACGGCGCAACCGTCTACCACTGCAGCGCAGGGAAGGACCGCACCGGTTGGGGTACCGCGATCCTGCTGACCATTCTCGGTGTCCCGCGTGAGTTCATCAGTGCCGATTTCATGGCATCGAACACGTACCTGGGCCGGGACGACGCGGTGGACCTGTCGTGGCTCGATGCGGCGTATGCACAGGTCGACCGGCTCTACGGCGGTATGGATACTTACGTACGGGAGGGCCTGGGCGTCGACCAGGGCACTATCGACTCTCTGCGTGCCAAGCTTCTCCTCTCGGGGTAGCCCCACACCTCGGCTTCTTGCCCACTCGGACCCGCTGCTGTCCCAGTGCGACTGATGGTTGCGGAATGCGTACTTGTGTGGCACTGCTCCTGTGGTGGGCCCGAGGTTTCTCAGCCGTGTGCGATCACCAAGTGGCGCAAGCACTTTGCTGGCAGAAAGCAAGCCTGATCACGCACTCGAGGCGGGCCAATTGGTCAGCATCGAATCGAGTGTCTCGAGGATCCTGGACCAGCTTTCGGCGCTGTCCGGTGCGCTGTGGCTGAACGATCCACCCAACTCGAGGCTGGCGTACCCATGGAAAACGCTGCCGAGCAATCGAACTGCGTGGGTCTGATCGAGATCGGTGAGGTTGTACCCGCGAAGAATTGATCGCATCATCTGCGAGTGTCTGAAGCCCGCGCTCGCAGTTGCGGCCTCCGGGGTGAGGCGCATCTGTGACGCGGCGTATCGGCCGGGGTGTGCCCTCGCGTAGTCGCGGTACACGTTCGCGAAGGCGGTCAAGGCGTCGCGGCCGGACCGGCCCGCAACGGCGTCGGAAGCCTGGTCGGCCATCTCTTCCAAGGCAAGCAATGCGATTCTGGTTTTGAGGTCGTTCGAACTCTTCACGTGCGAGTACAGGCTTGCGACCTTGACGTCGAACGCTCTGGCGACCGCCGATACGGTTACCTGCTCGAAGCCCACCTCGTCGGCCAATTCGGCGCCCGCCACGGCGAGGCGTTCGGGTGTCAGTCCTGCGCGAGGCATGTCCGTTGATCCTGTTCGTCGAGAAGTGAAACCGCTTGCCTAAATAGTATAGGCAAATTACTGTGTGCTGTAGTTAAAACCTTCGCAACTTATCTACAGGTGAATGAGATGAACAGCCAGAGCAGCTGGATTACTACCGCAATTTCCGGGGACATCGTGCGCGGAGCCCTCGAGCTCGAGCGGACCGAACGCGGTGTGCTGACGCACCGTCTGCCCGCCAGGGCTCGCACGCAATTCGCTGACGGGCAGATGGCAATGGCGCAATCACAACCGTCCGGCGTGCGGCTGGTGTTCCGAACCAGCGCTACGGCCATCGAACTCGACACTCTGCCCACGAAAATGATCTACATCGGTGCCCCGCCGAGGCCACAGGGTGTGTACGACCTGCTCGTCGACGGCGAACCAGCCGGGCACGCAATCGCTGAGGGCGGCAACACGGTGACGATCGACATGGCGACCGGTACCGCTCAGAGACAATCCGGACCCGTCAGCACCATCCGCTTCGCGGACCTGCCTGCGAGATCAAAGGCTGTCGAGATCTGGTTGCCGCACAACGAAACCACCGAACTTGTCGCACTACGGACCGACGCCCCACTCGAACTCGCGGTCGAGACGAAGCGTCGCGTGTGGCTCCATCACGGAAGCTCGATCAGTCAAGGCTCCGGCGCTGAAAGTCCCTCCCGCACTTGGCCTGCTCTTGCAGCCTCCCTGGGCGGCGTGGATCTGATCAACCTCGGGTTCAGCGGCAGCGCTCTGCTGGACCAGTACACCGCCCGCGCTATGCGAGACACCGCAGCTGACCTGATCAGCATCAAGATGGGCATCAATCTGGTCAACTCCGACGTGATGCGCCTGCGGGCCTTCACGTCGGCAATGCACGGCTTCCTCGACACGGTCCGCGACGGTCATCCAGCCGCTCCACTGTTGGTCGTCTCGCCTGTCTATTGCCCGATTCACGAAGACACGCCTGGACCTGGCGCATTCGATTTCGACGCGCTTGCCAGAGGCGAAATGCGATTCGTTGCTACCGGCGATCCCGCCGAGTGCGCAGCCGGAAAGCTGACGCTGCGCTCCATTCGGGAAGAGTTGGCGCGCATCGTAACCCAGCGATCGGTGGATGATCCCAATCTGCATTACGTCGACGGGTGCGATCTCTACGGTGCGGCCGAGAACGAAGAGTTGCCGCTTCCCGATCAGCTCCATCCGGACGCTGCGACGCACCGTCTCATCGGCGAACGCTTTGCCCAACGTGTATTCGCAGACGACGGCGCATTCGCACGCACGGTGTGATCGCGCAAGCTGGGTCGATCGAATTTCACACGATTTGACCCTGACGTAGCGTGAGGGCTCACGATGACTTCATGACCGATACTTACCCAGCATTCGACATCAGCCCCGTCCCTGTCCCCGCAACCGATGCCGTGCCTCCGGAACAGTTCCGAGGTCTCTACGGAATGCCCATGTTCGTGTCGGTTCCGACTTCGAATCTGGCCGAATCGGCCGACTTCTGGATCCGTGGGCTCGGTTTCTTCGACCTCTTTTCGGTACCGGATCGACTGACGCACCTGCGACGCTGGGCATTTCAGGACGCTTTGCTCGTGCCAGGAGAACGGGCAGATTCACCACCGTCCGTCAGTGTGAGCTTTGCGTGTGTGCTGAGTCAGATCGACCAAATCGCACAGGCGTGTGAGGAATTGCGGCCCGGATGCACCAGTGGTCCACATCTGAAGCCGTGGAATTCACTGGAGTTGGAGATTGTGACACCGGAGAACGCCCGCGTGCTCATGACGGCCGCTCGTCCGTACGACCCGAACAGTGCCGAGGCCGAGTATCTGCGAGGTATGGGAATTGACGGACCCGACGACTGAACCGAGGCCTGACGCCGTGGCCTCCCGCACCGCGTCTGTCAGACTTGATGCCGTGACGGAGCAACTCTTCGGAGACGACGCAGGCAGTGCTCTCACTGTCGGTGCTGCCGCATCACGACTAGGCATAACCGTACGTACCCTTCATCATTGGGACGCAATCGGTTTGGTGCGTCCGTCCGGGCGCAGTGACGGGGGCTACCGGCTGTACACCGACGCGGACCTCGGCCGCATCGGCCGGGTGCTTGTCTACCGTGACGTGGGCTTGTCGCTCGATGAGATCGGGATATTGCTCGATGCGCCCGCAGCCCACGTGGACGAGACGCTGCGTGGGCAGCGCGCCGAGTTGCGGCAACGGATAGCCGACTTGGAGGAACTGGGCGAGTCCTTGGATCGCATCATCGATGCCAGGAAGTCGGGTGTGCTGTTGCCGGCACACGAGCAGGTGTCGATCTTCGGCCGACACTGGCAGCCGTCATGGGGGCCGGAGGCGAACGAGCGTTGGGGTGACAGCGCGCAGTGGGCGCAGCACGCGGAACGGTCGGCAGGTAGGACCGCCGAGGATTGGCAGAAGATCGCCGACTGCGTCGAGATGCTCAACGAAGACCTGGCGCTGGCGTGCCGGTCCGGAGTCGAACCGGGAAGCGTCGAGGCGAATTCGCTGGCAGAACGGCACCGAGCGTCGATCGGGGTTTACTTCGACTGCACACATTCGATGCAGGTGTGTCTGGGACGGATGTACCTGGCCGATCCGGGATTCACCGCGTTCTACGAGCAGGTCGAGACCGGTCTGACAGTGTGGCTCCGCGCTGTCATCGATGCGAATGCTCGGGCCAACGGAGTTGACCCCGAATCGGCGACGTGGCTGTGAGTGAGCTGGTGGTCGCTCATCAGTCCAATGACGCACAGGCGGTGCACCACGGTCGGCCGTCGACTCCGGGGGCACGATGGGACACCGCGATGCGCGCAGCCAAAATGCAGCTTTCGTTGTCGTGATAGACGTCGAGATCCGAAGGAACCGTCGAGTGGAACGCCGGGACCTTCATGTCTACCTCCGTTGTGACTTGCCAAGGAGTTGGCTCGTTGCGGCAATCCTCCCACCCCAGAGATCATCTCGCCTGTCGGCAGAAGCGGGAGTCAAGGCAGGGGCCGACACGTGCCGTCCCGACCTCGCGATTGTGCAGCCCCGCAGCGACTTACAGGTGTGAGTGATTGGTCGCCTTGCCGGCCGAACAGATGCGCACTGCGTGCGCGGTGTGATCTTCGACGGCGCTCACCGCAGAGAATCCCGCAGGGATAGGCTGGACGAATGCGTGGAGAGTACAAGGTTCCTGGTGGAAAACTGGTCGCGGTCGACGTCGAGGTGGCGGACGGTCGGCTGGCCGAAGTCGCAGTCTCGGGGGACTTCTTCCTCGAGCCCGACAGCGCGCTCGACGACATCAACTCGGCGTTGCGCGGAATGCCCGCCGAGTCGGATGCAGAACAGTTGGCGCATGCCATCTCCACTGCGCTCGACGAGTCCGTCTCGATGATCGGCTTCACGCCGCAGTCGGTCGGCATCGCGATCCGGCGCGCACTCGGCCACGCCACGAGCTGGGCGGATCACACGTTCGACCTCATCCCACCGGTGGTTCTCGATCCCGCGATGCACGTCGCGCTGGACGAGGTCATCGCGCGTGAGGTCGCATCGGGTGAGCGTCCGCCGACATTGCGATTCTGGGATTGGGACTCGCCCTTGGTCGTGATCGGATCGTTTCAGTCCGTGCGCAACGAGGTCGACTCCGAGGCGGCTGCGCAGCACGGCATCGGGGTGGTGCGACGAATCTCCGGTGGCGGCGCGATGTTCATGGAACCGGGCAACTGCATCACGTACTCGTTGGCAGTACCGGTGTCGTTGGTCGAGGGATTGAGTTTCGAGCAGTCCTACGCGTTTCTCGATCAGTGGGTCATGGGAGCGCTTGCCGAGGTCGGTATCAACGCTCGGTACGTGCCGCTCAACGACATCGCCTCGGACAAGGGCAAGATCGCCGGCGCCGCTCAGAAGCGATTCGCGTCCGGCACCGTGCTTCATCACGTGACCATGGCCTACGACATCGACGCGGAGAAGATGACGCAGGTGCTGCGAATCGGACGAGAAAAGATGTCGGACAAGGGAACCAAGAGTGCGGCCAAGCGCGTCGATCCGCTGCGTTCGCAGACCGGAATGACGCGTGCAGCAATCCTGGAGTCGTTTGCGCAGCACTTCCGAGGTCAATACGACACCCGCGACAGCGACTACACGGACTCGGAGTTGGAGCAGGCGCGCAAGCTGGTGGAGACGAAATTCAGCACCGAAGAGTGGACTCACCGCGTCCCGTGACGCCGTGACCCCGAGAAACCGGGACGAGACCCGAGAGGTCTCGTCCCCGGTCGACCTAGGTAGCCGGAGTCGCTGAGTTCGCGCCGAGAAGTTCAGCGTCGTCGGCGCGGGAGTTCCGCTTCGGAATAGTGAAAGTCGCGCTCACGCACAGGATTGCGATGACGAAGCACGCCAGTGTGTACCACAGGTTCCCGATGGGATCTCCAGCGCTGGTGGAACCGTCGACTGCGTCGAAGAAGTCGGGAAGCGCACTCGCCCACAGGATTGCCATGACAACCAGGTACACCACGCTGTAGATCTGGACGAACTTGTTGGTGTGGGCAGGAGCGTTCGATTCTGCCGAGCGCAGGTGCGTCCATTGGCGGACGAGAACCACGATCGCGACCACCGTGAGGACGGCCAGTTCCGCCGCGTAGAGGAACCCGCGAACGGTGTCGCTACCCATACCGAAGACCGTCGCCGGGAGCGGGAGGATGAACGTTCCCAGTGACGCCAGAAGGCCGATCACGATGGTGCGCCATACCAATTGAAGTCCCGAGAAGTGCTTGCCGGCATCGACCTGCCGCCCGACGAAGTACTGGACGCAGAATGCCAGCGACATGGGCCACAGAGCGGCGAAGACGACCACGCTGGGGAGTGGAACCGCGTCGAACATGGGTTGGTTGATCGGGTTCGACGTCGACCACTCCCACCATCGCAACTGAGGTCCGAGGTGGTCGAAGATTTCGTAGAACGCGTGGTGGACGAAGCCGACGCAGACTGCGCCCAGTAGTGGACCGTATTTGCGGAAAACGCCGAGCATTCTGACTATTTCGAAGGCCAACGTCGCCATCAGTGGATAGATGGCAACGATGTACAGCGGCAGTCGACCCCACATGAAGTCGACGGTGAACACGTTGTGCGCGAACATCGTGTCCACTTGTTCTTCGATGCCGAACGCCGCCGGGAAGTACAGCGGAGGCTCGATGATGAACAGGTAGGCGGTGGCGCCGAACCAGAGAACCAGGTTGGTGGGGTCGCCGTTGCGGCGCAACCGCACGATCGCCAGGATCAGTGCCAGCACCGAGCCGACGATGATCGTCCATTCGAGGACGGGCAGGGTCCAGTTCTCCAGCGCCGCCGGGTTACGGAACTCGACCAGTCCACCTGCTTCCTGACAGGAGAAACCGAGTTCTGTTGCTAGCTGGGCAAACGTAGGGGAGCAGTGCTCTGCCATCAGTTGGCCCCTGACGTGATCGACTCGGCTTGTGCCTGAGATTCGGCGGTGTACCAGCGTGTGCAGTCGTAGCCGTCGTCGTAACGCTTGAACCACTGGTCGGCGAGTGCGGGGAGTTTCTCGAGGTCCGGGTTGTGATTGGGCATCTGGCTGCGGAACACACCGCCGAGTGCGACGAGTTGTTCTCCGAGTTGAAGGTGATCGAAGGCGCGAGGCATCGTGCCCTTGGTCAGATACGGAGCGAACGACGTCAGAATCTTCTGCTTGGTGCGGTGGGTGGCGAACATCGACAGTGAGTCGACTTGCCGCTCGGAGAGCGGAACGTGCTGGTTGAAGCCTGCGCAGGCGATACGAATCACCTTCATCACGTGCGCGAAGATCGACGGTGCCATCCGCATCCGGTAAAGCTCGCTTCCGACAACGGAATTGAAGATGATCAGAGCTGAGCTACGATGCTCGACCTCCTCGACGAAGTGCCAGATGAACAGCGACGCGACGCGGTCGTCTCCTGGGCGGAACAAGGTCGCCTCGTTGTCGAGCATCAGCTTGAACACCGGAGTGAAGGTCGCCTCCAGGTCTGCGGTGTATGCAAGCCGGTAGTTCAGCGAGGTCGCCTCGGTCAGTAGATCGAATTCACCGATCACGGCGTCGAGCGTGTTCTGTAGTCCGGGGTAGCGCCTGATCAGAGCCTTCACATGCTGGCGGTGCGCGGTCGAGTGATGGCCTTCCTGACGCATGAACGCCACGGCTTCCTCGGCCACCTCAGGATCGCTGATCCGCGACTTGGTCTGCATGATCATCTTCACGATCATCTTTTCGAAACCGATGGCCAGGAACGAAACCGCGTTGGACATGCTCGACCAGGCCGGGTTCTCCGGGTTCCACAGGAAGGGAACGTCATGATCCTCGAATCCGAAATCCATCTTTCGGGGCTGAAGGTTGGTCACTTGTCGAACCTCGTCTTTCGGAGGGGCTGGTCAGGTGGCCGCTCGGGCACTGGAAGCCACGTGTGGCGGTAATCATACATATGGGTGTGCAGTTGTATGTTCACTTTCGCAGGCAGAGGGAAATTCGAGCTGTCCGGATGCAAATCTCGCCTGTGTTAGCCTGTGGCTCTTGGACTTCGAGCGCAAAGACATGGTTCGAGCCTCGTTCGAGCGAGGAAGTGGGCAGTGGCACGAAGGCGCGGGTGGGGCGGCAATCCACCGGACAGTGACGAAGATGCGTCTCGTCGCATTGTCGAGGCCGCGGTCGAGCTGATCGGACGGACGAGTTCGGAAATCAGCATCGGCGACGTCGCCGAGTCACTGGGCGTGATCCGGCAGACCGTGTATCGATACTTTCCCAGCGCCGACGCTCTGATGAGGGCAGCTGCGATCGCGTCGGTCGACGGCTATCTCGATCGACTGACCACGCACGTGAGCGGCATCGAAGACCCCGTCGAGGCGATGACCGAGGGTGTTGTCTACACACTGACCCAGGTCCACCGAACGCCCCATCTCGGCATCCTGCTCACAAGCACGAATTCGAGTCTTCACCCCGAAGGTCTGACCTCTCAGGAGGCGCAAGCCTTCGGAATGGCGATGATCACCCGCTTCGACGTGGACTGGCTGAGTTACGGATACGACGACGCGTCACTTCAGGAACTGGTCGAATACGTCCTGCGGACTATGCAGTCGTTTTTCCTCGCGCCCGGCGACCCGAAGCGGAGCGACGAGGAACTGCGGCGATACCTACGACGCTGGATGGGTTCCGCGATCATCGCGCAGTCGGGTTCGATGAAAAGTGACCCGGTCAGCGGAGAAGTATCGTCAAAGCGACCGCGCTCGCGCACGCAACAATGACGACGACCAAGGCGAACAGGTCGGCCAGCTGAGGGCGCTTGGGGTACGCCGCGATCAATCCGGTGCCCCCGCGAGCGGAGATCGCTTCGCCCATTTCGGCAGATCGCCGAATTGCCACCGACATGGTGGTGGTGATCAGGTCGACTATCGAGTTGTCGGCAGCGCTGTTCACCACAGCTTTCGGGCGCAGTCGCCGTGCGGCAACGAGCGTGAGCATCTCGTCGATCAACAGCGGAAGTGAACGAATGCAGAGGGCTGTCGCGATGGCCCACTCGTCGACGGGAATCTTGAAGAATCGAAGCGGTCGGCCCAGAGTGGCCAAGGCGGGGGCCACATCGCTCATCGACGTGGTCCACGCCAACATCAGTGAGACACAGAGCAATACAAGGCCGAAGGTCACGGCTTGCAGGTACAGGAACACCGCGTCGAGACCGATCGGAAGGTTGATCAATGCGCCGAGCAGAATAAGCGCCCACAACCACCACGGTGGGTGGGGAACTGCTGTCGGGGGAATGCGTCCGATCACCGCGGTCAGCAGCAGCAGTCCGAGCACGACGCCGATCGTCGGCCAGGACGGTGTCACAACCACCACGATGCTGACGAGTACGACGGCCACGATCTTCGTTCCGGCCCACAGTCGATGGACCGGAGAAGAAGTCGGAACTTCACGCAGGAGGGTGGTCATGTTGTCGATCCTTCCAAAGCTGCGCCGGCGGCCGGATCGAGTATGCGACCCTGCGACAGTCGAATCGTTCTGCTGCACACGGCATCCATGCCGTCGACGTCGTGGGAGATGACGACAACTGCGGTTCCGTTCCGACGAATCCAACGGAGCACGTTCAGGATTTCGTGGCGGCCGGGCGGATCGAGACCGGCGAGAGGTTCGTCGAGAATGAGCACTCGGGGTTGGCGGACGAGGAGACCTGCCAGCACTACGCGTCGCATCTGCCCGCCGCTCAACTCGTCGATACTGCGGCCGGCGATGTGACGGTCGAGTCCGACGGCGTCGAGCGCCCAGGACACTTGTACGGATCCGATCTCCGGACCACCGGCGGCCTCGATGTCCTCGGCGACGGTTCGGCGTTGCAATTGCAGCCGCGAATGTTGGAACGTGAGCCCGACGGTGCCTAGTTGGCGCGAGACAGGTTTGCCGTCGAAGACTGCGGTTCCCTTGCTCGGTGTGATCAGGCCGGCCATGATCCAGGCCAGAGTCGATTTACCGGAGCCGTTGCCGCCCAGGATCAGTAGCCCGTCCCCGTCGCTGATGGTCAAGTTCACCTCCGACAGTGCACGTCTCGACCACGGAGTCCGGTCGTTGTAGGTGTGCGTCACATCAGTGAGTTGGAGGACCGCGCGAGTGCCGGCCGGCCAGGGCGCGGCGGGCGGACCCGCAAACGTCGACGTCATCCAACCGGGTTGGTGGTCGATCTGCCGTCCGCGTTGCAGTTGAATCACCCGATCTGCCGCGCGGGTGTCGGCGTGGTGATGGGTCACGAGTACCACGGCCATGGGATGGCGTCGTGGAAGTTCGGCGAGGAGTGCGACCAACTCCTCCCGGCCGGCCTGATCGACCATCGCGGTGGCTTCGTCCGCGATCAGGAGAGCGGGGCGCCGCGCCAGAGCGGCAGCAACCGCCAGACGTTGCATCTCGCCACCGGAGAGCCCCGAGGTCTCGCGCATACCCATGCCGGCGAGTCCTACCTCAGCCAGCAGCGCATCGACTTCGGGATGCGATTCGGGAGGAAGCCCCCAGACGACGTCGTCCGCGACGCGGGTTCCGAGGATCTGGCTCTCCGGCCGTTGCAGGACGATGGCGGTTCCGCCGTGTCGGCCGAGGCCGGCGGACCCGGGTCTCGTCAGGCTCCCTACGGTCGGTGCGCGACCGGCGAGCAACCGGGTGAGTGTGGACTTGCCCGAGCCGTTGTGGCCGACGACGGTGACGAACTCTCCGCGCCGGACGGTGAAGTTGACGTCGACGAGGGCCGGCGTCGATGCACCCGGATAGGTGAAGCCCACATGATCGAAAGTCACCGGCAACGGATCGATCGGACGGTCGTCGGGTGTTGTCTCGAGCGGGTCGGACGAGGGGAGTGCAGCCAATCGATCGAGGACGGCGCCGAGGACAAAATAGGAGACGACGGTGCTCAGGACGATCCCGGAGATGATCGACGCGGCGATCCACAACCACCAGTAGTCGATGATCGAGCCGATGCTGTTCTCGATCCACTCGGCTGCCCCGACCAGCGAAGGTGCACGCTTGAAGATTGTGGCCACACCCAGCGCGGTGTTCTCGAGCGAGTTCAGGAACAAGTTGCGCAGGGGCGCGAGAACAAGCAACAGGACTATGGAGAACAACGCCAGCGCTGGCCCGATGACAAATGACGACAGCAATGCGGAGATGAAGCCGAGACCACGCCGCTTGACCGTGCCGATGATTCCGCCGAGGAGGGCGCACAGTGCCACCGCCCATGCCGATCCCGAACCGGCGGTGACAAAGGCGACCGCAGTAGCCGACACTCCGGCCGTCACTACCACACGGACCCGAAAGCGCTGGGCAACAATTCCCATCGGAACCGCGGCCACGAGGTTGAGGGCGCTGGCCATGGGGATGACCGTGGCGATGACGGACAACGCGACCGTGAATCCGGCCATGACGGCACCCGTTGCCAACTCGAGTGGTCGAAGGCTGCCGGTTTCGCGGACTTGCGGACGGTTGCTCACTACGTCCAGTGTGCCAGTGGTGACACAACTCCTGCCCGACTGATGGTGAGCGCATCAGCGCGATTGCGTAGGCTTCACCTCAAACAATGCATCGGACGGAGCGTGGAAGACGTGAGTGCAGCACCCATCAGGGTCGGGGTTCTGGGAGCCAAGGGCAAGGTCGGTCGAGCGATCTGCGAGGCAGTGGACGCTGCTCCGGATCTGGAACTTGTTGCGCAGGTCGACACCGGTGATCGCATCGAGACGTTTGTCGACACCCGCACTCAGGTAGTGGTCGACTTCACTCACCCCGACGTCGTCATGGGAAATCTGGAATTCCTCGTGGCCAACGGAATTCACGCTGTGATCGGCACCACCGGTTTCGACGAGTCCCGGCTCGCGACTGTGCAGTCCTGGCTCGACGCCCAGCCGGCAACGGGTGTTCTGATCGCGCCCAACTTCGCCATCGGTGCGGTGCTGTTGATGCGTTTCTCGGCTGCGGCGGCGCGCTTCTTCGATTCCGTCGAGGTCATCGAACTTCACCATCCCAACAAGGCCGACGCGCCTTCGGGCACCGCATACCGAACGGCCGCCTTGATTGCCGAGGCTCGCGCGGAAGCAGGCGTTGGACGCAGTCCTGACGCCACCACGACCGAACTCGAGGGTGCGCGCGGAGCCGACGTCGACGGCGTCCGGGTTCACTCCGTGCGCATGGCCGGGCTGGTTGCGCATCAGGAAGTGATTCTCGGAACGCAGGGTGAGACGCTGACCATTCGGCACGACTCCATCGATCGGAATTCGTTCGCGCCAGGCGTTCTGCTCGGTGTTCGACAGATCGGGTCGCATCCGGGTCTGACGGTCGGTATCGATTCCTTCCTCGATCTATGAACAAGACCACCCGCACCCTCGCGCTGATCGTTGCGATCTGTATCGCGCTCGCGGTGTACTTCGTGCTGCTCGGTCAGCGCGGAATCCAGCTCATCCAGGACGGCGGTGGCGCCGCAATCGGACTCGGGATCGGAGTGCTGATCCTGCCGTTCCTGGGGCTGTGGCTCGTCATCGCCACCCTTCGTGCGGGGTTCACGCACCAGCGTCTCGCACAGCAGATCCACGACGAGGGCCTCACGGTCGACGCGTCTTCGCTTCCGAAATTGCCTTCGGGTCGGATCGAGCGAGCGGCCGCCGACGAGTTGTTCGCTCAGATCAAGGTCGACTGGGAAGCAGATCCGGACAACTGGAAGCAGAACTTCCGGCTCGCTCGCGCCTACGACTACGCCGGTGACCGAAGCCGGGCTCGGGAAACCATGCGCAGGGCAGTGGAACTGGAACGTCGTTCGCGAGGCAAGTAGTTTCCTCTGCTGAGACCAGGGGATTGGTGAGGTGCTAGCGCTCCGGAACCGTTGTGGGAGAAGACGGATCCGGAGTGGTGGGGTCGAATGGCGGCGGGTTGTTCGGGTCGAAGCTCGTCACCGGCACCGAACACGTCGCGCCCACTTCGGGATACGTGTTCGGATTGACCCGCAATGCCGAGACGAATTGATCGATGCGAGCGTCCTCGGCGTTGTCGAGCTTGAGTTGACGGCCCCATGACTGCAGCGAGATCGGCGAATCCAGGGTCGGATACGGCGACATCAGTGTGTAGCTCATGCCCTCGACTCGCTGCGCCAAGCGGGTCTGATCCTCGCCCGAGACGAGGTCGGGGTTGTACGTGATCCACACAGCTCCGTGCTCGAGAGAATGGACCGCATTCTCGGTCCGAATCGCTTGCGGATAAACAACTCCGGTGCAGTTTGCCCAGACCGAATCATGACGGCCGCCGAAAGGCGGTGAATGTGTGTACGCCACACGTTCGTTCGAGCGTACATGTTGAGCGGCTGGGTAATCGACCGCGACAACTCCGTCGATAGCTTCGGACGGATCCGGGTTGTCGACGCTCGGAACGAACGCATCCGGACGAGGTGTTCCTTCGACGGAATTCGCGCACGAAGCCAGTGCGAGAACTGCCGAGATCGCCACTGTCGCTCGAAGTTGTTTGTTCACTCGGTCATGATAGCGGCGCCCGATCGCTTTCCCTGGGACGTGAATCGACTACGAGCCGAGAGAGCCGCTCGCTCCGCCGGAGAGTGCGATGTCACTGGCGCCGCGAAGAATTCGCAGCGGCGGCAACGGCCCTTGGTTTGCCTCGGAACCGCTGATCAGATCACCGACAGCGTCGAATGCGATCGCTTCACCTTGTGGCTCGTCGGGAAGGGGAACACGAATCGGTTTGGTGGTCAACGCTTTCACGACATCACCATCGGGAGCTGCATACAGGTAGACGTCCGTGTACGTGCGAAGCGCTACCACCGTGCCGTCCTTGCTCACAGCGCCGCCCGTGACGGCCATCGTGCCGGCATGAGGAACCGGCCCACCGGAAGTGAGGGTGGGTGTCATCCTCAGCTGGCCCACTTCGGCCAATATGGTCGGCGACGACGTACTCAGATCTTGAACATGCTGTCGCTCAGCGGTTGTGTAGACGACGCTTGCGCCGAAATAGTCCTTGGTGACGATGACGGGAAGCCCGTCGCCCTGAATCAACAGTGTCTCGGCGTCGTGCGCCCCGTCCGGATAGATCAGGGGGTAGGAGGCAGTGGTGCCTGAAGTCGGATCGAGTTCGATCAGCCCGATCGACGTTCGTACCGCGTTGTTGTCGCCGATGTCTGCCAGCCACAGATGGCCGTCAGGAGTCGACGAGAGATCCTCGACATCGACGCGCGGGCTGCCCACATTGATCCAGCGCTGAACTTCGCAGTTCGAATCGAGTTCGGCGACGCGATCGTCAGAGCCGCTGTCGCCGATTGCGTACTTCCCGGCCGCGGTGACGGTGAGTCCGGACAGCTCGGAAAGGCCCGCATTGGTGGGCGTGCACAGAGCGTCGAAGACGCGCGAGGGCTGTTGCGCCGCCGCCGGAGCAGCCTGAACACCGACGACTGCGGCGGTGAGAACAACTGAGCCGGCAGCCGCGTAGATCGAGTGGGCGAGCGCGCGATTCCACATCACGATGGAGTCCTCCGGGCCGAAGAATCGGGACTTAGTACCCAGAGAATACTGGACGTCCGTCTCGGTTTGTCCGAAAAGGGCAAGAAATGGTCTACACCTCGACATCGTGATGCGTCAGCGGTTCGCCGAATGAATGTGGTTGCCGGAGGGGATACTCGACTCACCGGAGATCGGCGACAACGAGCAGGAAGTGACGAAGCGATGGCGAAGAGTGATCCCGAAAAGCAGAGTGATCCCGAAAAGCACGGCGCAGACTCCCCGTCTCAGTTGATCGACAAGCGAATCGAGGAACTCGGAGACTGGCGGGGCGAGACGCTCTCGCGGATACGCACTCTGATCAAAGAGGCGGATCCGGATGTAGTGGAGGAGTGGAAGTGGCGAGGAGTCCCGGTGTGGTACCACGCCGGAATGATCTGCACCGGTGAGACTTACAAGAGCGCAGTCAAGGTGACTTTCGCCAAAGGCGCATCACTCGAGGACGCCTCGGGCCTCTTCAACTCCAGCCTCGAGGGCAATACGAGGCGGGCGATCGATTTTAACGAGGGTGAAGCCGTCAACGAAAAGGCGTTCAAGGCACTCGTTCACGCCGCGATTGCCCTGAACACCTCGAAAAAGTGACTCCCAGTCAGAGCTGATGTTCAGCGAGGTCGAACGCGCTGAGTAACGTGCGGAATTTTGTACTGGTCTCTCGCAGTTCGGTTTCAGGATCGGAAGAAGCGACGATGCCGCCGCCGGCGTAAGCCCGCGCGGACAGACCGTCTGCGGCGATCTCGGCGCAACGAATGGCTACCATCCACTCGCCGTCTCCGGTGCGGTCGCACCAGCCGATCGCACCGGCATAGAACCCGCGATCGCCCTCGGTTGCGGTGATGTGCTCGCGCGCAGCGTTTGTCGGTGTTCCGCAGACAGCGGGAGTCGGATGCAGCGCCATTGCCAGTTCGAGAGAGGTCAGGCTCGGGTCGGTCAGGACGCCTTCGATCTTGGTCCCGAGGTGCCACAATTGCGGTGTCCGAAGCAGTTCCGGAGCACTGGGTGCTTTGAATGACGTGCACAGCGGTCCGAGTATCGCGCTGATGGAATCGACGACAAAAGCGTGTTCGGTGAGATCTTTGGTCGAAGCGCGGAGTTGCTCGGCATTCGCCTCGTCCTGATCCGCACTCGGATGCCGTGCAATCGAGCCCGCCAAAGGGTGGCACGTGACGACGCCGCCTCGCCTTTCGATCAGAACCTCGGGCGTCGAACCGACCAGCGAACGCCCGCGGTACTTTCCTCCGGCGGGGGACAGATCGACGCAGAAACCGTTGTGCGCGTGATCGAGTGCAATCAGTGTCTCGGCCAGAGCGACGGGGAAGATCGCGGACTCGGCCTCGATGGTCAGGGAGCGTGCGAGGACAACTTTGTCGAGTTCGCCTGCTCGGAGAAGGGCGACGGCGCTGCGGACCCTGTCGGAGTGAATCTGCGGGCTCGGTTCGAATCCGGCAATCCGCGCCGTGGGGAGAGCTGGAATGTTCGGGTGATGGAGATCACCCCGGACTCGTGTGAAACTCAGTGGCGCGGTGAGGGCGGAAGGCGTCTCCGAAGAAAAAGGAAGGGCGCCGACGACCGAGTCGATACGCCCCGTTTTGAGAGCTTCAGCGGCGTCGAAAGCCGAGTCGAATTCTTCGATTACTCCCGAAGTGCGGATCGACGTTTGCCTACGTGAGAGCAGGAAAACGGAGTCCGATTCATCGTCAGTCCGGTTGTTGCGCAACGGGAATTCGGATACTTCGGCGAGTGCTGACATGGACACCCTTCCAGTTCGATCGGAACATCTGCTATGTTGAGGCTAGCCTAAGTTGGCACGGTGTACGTCGCCACGATTTCTGTCGATGAGGGCAGAAATCGCGGGTGGCGGACGCGTGCGTGTGCTCGAGTTTGTCCGCGACTTCGAGGCAACGGTCGTCGCTACCTACGGTGCGGTTTTGCGGCACGTTCGCATCGAATCGTCGTAGTGTCGGACTGGTGAAGACGCTCTTGGTGGTTCACCACTCACCCTCGCCTGGAACGCATGAACTTCTCGATGCTGTTGTGGCCGGTGCCCGCGATCCTGATATCGAAGATGTCGAAGTCAAGGTGATTCCGGCATTGGCTGCAACCGTGCCCGACGTATTAGGTGCAGACGGCTATATCTTTGGGACATCTGCGAACTTCGGATACATGTCCGGCGCCTTGAAGTATTTTTTCGACACCACCTACTATCAATGCCTTGGTGCGGTAGACGGCAGGCCGTACGGGTTGTGGGTTCACGGCAACAACGACACCGCTGGTGCGGTCGCTTCCGTGGACAAGATCGTGAAAGGACTCGGTTTGAATCGCGTAGCCGACATTCTCGAAAGTGCTGGCAGTGTCGACAGATCGGTCCGAGAGCGATGCTATGAATTGGGGGCAACGGTCGCTGCTGTCATGACTATCTGATCGATTGTGTGATTCTTCGCCGGTGGATTTCGCAAGAGAAATTTCCGGTCGTCGAGCTTCTTAGTTTAGGCTACCCATATTCAGTGAGTGCTGCTCCCAGCAGCCTCTAGTGGAACGCGCCGGTATTCGTGTGCCGGGTCACGTCACAAACTGAAGAATCCACATGGGAGACGGCTCAGTGCGAAAGAAGAGTGTAGGAGAAAGTAGGACAACCTCCACGCCACCGTTGGCGATACGGAGTTGGCGACGATTCGTGGCCATCGCAGGGTTGCTGATTGTCGCTCTCGTGGCGATGATCGGTTGCAGTAGCGATTCAAACGACGAACCGACCAAGGCTGCAGAGCCCACGACCCGCGTGATCGAAACCGAGAAGGGTTCGGTCACCGTGCCCGCGTCGGCGGAGCGCATCGTGGTTCTGAGCGGCGGACTCGCCGGATACCTGTACGCCCTGGACGCACCGGTAGTGGCCACCGATACTCGCGTCCTCGGTGTCACCAACTTCGAGGGCGGATTCCCGCCGGCATGGTCGGATGCCGCAAAGGCGCAGGGCACCAAGGAATTGCCTGCCGGCGAGCAGCTCAACATCGAAGCCGTCGCGGCAGCTGAACCCGACCTGATCATCGGCGGTGGACAGGGCATCACCTCGGTTCAGGCCGAGGAACTCTACGATCAGCTCACTGCCATCGCACCCACCGTCTTGGTCCCCAAGACGGTCGCCGCGTGGGACAAGCAGCTCGAAATCGTCGCCGACGCGGCGGGCCGTTCCGACCAGGTTCCGGCACTGATGAGCGCATACGAGGACAAGGTCAAAGAGGTCAAGGGCAAGATCAAGGTTCCCGAGGGCAACGTCGTCTACTTCCTCTCGGTCTCGAGTAACAAGCCGTACCTCGTTCCGCCGACGGCCGCGCTGCCCGCGATGCTCGCCGAGCTCGGCTTCAAGGCCGACGACGTCATGGCCAAGGCCGGCAACCCGCAGCTCTTCGGCTCAGGTGACTCGTTCGAGGTCAGCCCGGAACTGCTCTCGCAGGTCGCCGATGCGCCTGTCGCCTTTGTCATTCCGGTGTCCGGTCGCCCGATGGCCGAGCTTGCCACGGATCCGCTCTACTCGCAGTTGCCGTCCTTCAAGGCAGGCACGACGTTCGAGCTCCCCGCCAGCAGCTACCGTCCTGACTACGACGGCGCAATGGCTACTCTCGACCTGATCGGCCAGACCTTCGCATGACCCGATTCGGTGGGCTGGTGATCGATGTTTCACCCTTGCGGACCAGCCGTCCCTTCAGGTACGCCTTTTCCGCGCGATTGATCTCGCTGCTCGGGATCGGACTGCTTGTCGTAGCCGTTCCCGCGCAGACGTACCAGCTCACCGGGTCGACTTTGCAGGTTGCCGGAGTGTCCACGGCGATGGCCATCGCCATGTTCTTCGGCAGCCTGTTCGGCGGCGTGCTCGCTGATCGTTACGACCGGCGACGCACAATCCAATTGGCCCGCAGTGCTGCGGGTCTCGGCTTTGTCATTCTCGGGTGTAACGCGCTCTTGCCGCACCCGTCGATGTGGGTCATCTACGTCGCGGCCGCTGTCGACGGCTTGGCGGGCGGTGTCAGCAGCTCGGCCCTGATGGCTTTGATGCCGACGCTGTTGCCGCGCAACAAGATGGCAGCGGCCGGCGCGTTGGTTGCGCTGACCACGGACATCGGGACGATGATCTCGCCGGCAATCGCCGGTGTGATCATCGCCTCCGGCGGCATCCCCGCGACATATTTTGTTGCCGCCGTGGCCACCGCGGCAACCGTCACGTTGTTCCAAGCCATAGGCCCGTCGCCTGCACCGGGTACGAATCACGAAAGCCCGATGCGCGCGCTCGTGACCGGCGTGAAATTCGCCGGCACGCACACCGTCATTCGCGGCATCCTGATCAGCGGTCTGTTGGTCATGTTCGTCAGCGGGCCGATGGTGTTGCTGCCTGCCTTCGTCGACCAGGTCCTCGGCGGCGGACCCACCATGCTCGGTCTGCTCTACGGCGCACCGGCCGTCGGCGCCGTGATCGGTTCGCTCACCAGCGGCTGGACCGGACGAGTACGCCGCAACGGTGCCGCGATGCTGATCTCGGTAGCGTTGATGCCGCTCGGCCTCGTGGTTCTGGGTGCGTCGGGAGCAGCTATCGTCGCGTTCCTCGGTCTCGCCGGATTCGGCCTCGGACGCGCCCTCAACGACATTTTGAGATTTGCCGTCCTTCAACAGAACACGCCGGACGAATTGCGCGGACGCGTATCGAGTCTGTGGATGGTGCAGGCGGTGACGGGCACGGCGATCGGTTCGATGGCAGCCGGGTTCCTCGGGCAGTGGCTCGAGCCTGGCGCCGCGCTGCTGGCCTTGGGTCTCGCCGGTCTGACACTGGGCCTGGTGCTCCTGGCAACCTTGGGTTCGGTGCGCCGGGTAACTTCGGAGATCACCGAAGTAGATCACTCCGACATCACTGTGCCGGTGGGGAATGCTCCGCCGGAAAAGGAAGGTAGTTCATGAACCGAGGAGACCACCTCGCGACCATCGCCGAAGTGCTGGCGGGCAACACCGGTGCAAAAGTGCCGTACCCCATCGGTATTCGCGAACTCGAAGTTGTTCGCAGCGAAATGGTCGGATCAGGACTGCTGCGTCTGACCTTGGGTGGACCCGAGTTGCCGGGCTTCGAATCGCACGCACCCGACGAGCATGTCCGCCTCGTCTACCCGGATGCCGACGGCACTTTGCGACTGCCCGAACGAGACGGATTCAGCCTGAAGTGGCCTCGTCCGCTGCCGATCTCGCGTGAGTACACCGTCCGTCGCTACGACGCCGAAGCAGGAGAGTTGGACCTCGACTTCGCGCTCCACGAAGGTGGGTACGCCTCTGACTGGGCTCAGGCCGCAACGATCGGCACTCGGGTGCACGTGGCCGGGCCGCCCGGCGGCGTCGTGGTTCCGTGGACGTACGACCGCTATCTGCTCGCCGGCGACATCACCGCCCTTCCTGCCATTGCTCGTTGGCTCGAGATGATGCCCGCTGCTGCAGCAGGATGGGTGTTCGTCGAGATCACCGACCCTTCGCAGGAAATCGAACTCACCGTTCCGGAAGGCGTCGAGGTGCGATGGCTGCACCGCGGCGACGTCCCAGCCGGTCACTCGGATCTGCTCGAGCAGGCAGTGCGGACGGTCACCGTCCCCGAGGGCGAACGCGTCTACGCCTGGATCTCCGGTGAGGCCACCAGCCTCAAGCCGATTCGCAGATTCGTGCGCGACGAACTCGGATTGAGCTCGGGCGATCACCTGATCACCGGTTACTGGAAGCGCGGAGTCGCGGACTTCGACGAGGACGACGACAACTGAAAATCGGTAGCGTCAGCCTCAGCCCCAGCGCCAGTCCCAGCCTTCGACATCGTCACCGCGACAACGAGTCCGACAATCGCAGGCGATTGCCGCTACACCGAAAGTCATGGCGAATGCCGAGCGCCGGGGACGATCTGGCGATAGTGATGATTGCCGTGGTGACACCCACCCGGTCTGCCGCCGCGCGGGAGCGTGATCGCGAGCAACGTGGGACCGGCGCCGTACACGTCGCCACTCACCCCGACGTCTCGCTGCACTAGGGGGGTCCGGAAGAGTTGCGGCACTGCGTATATCGGATGGTTCAGTACCTCGAGAGGAGGGCTGGCAGTTACCGTCGGTCCGTACTAGGTGATGTGACGGTCGGGCCTATTTCTCGTCGATCATGACGCTGGTCACCAAAGAGTCTCTGCGAGCTGGGAGTTCATCTGCCGGACACATCCACGGTCCCCGTTTGAATGCCGGGTTTGTTAGCTTTCTGCCTGTGACGCGACGTCACGGAAAGTTCACGAATTACGGAGGATCACCATGGGTTCCATTTCGACGATCATCGGCATCTTCGAGCTCTACAAGCTTCTCGAGCCGCTGCTGAGCTCGCTGAGCTGATTCAGGTGTGAGATCCGCTGTCGAGCCGGGGCGCCGAGGGACTCGGCTCGTCAGCGGACCTCGACGATTCGGCCGCGATCAGGATCCGTGGAACGGATGTCGGCACCGGCAGAATTCCATCGCTCCGGTGTAGTGGTCCATTGCCAGTAATTCTGCGCACCGAGCGGGCTGCGGTGCGAACCTGAGGCAGCGCTCGATCCACCCGCGCTCCAGCGACGGTGCGGGATGTGTGCAGTTCGTGCATCGACCGGGACGTTCTGCGACACGAACGGAACCATGGTGCTCCGGGGGCATGCAAGCATCTTGGTGGTGTGAGGTCTCAACGACAATGGTTCCGCTCGAGCGGAAGCGATGTCACGAAAGCGCCGGCGGCGACGTGCGAGGACCGAGAATGGCTTGCCTGCGCTCCTGGCTACCTGACGATCCGAATGCACACTGCGTTCTTCGGTGTCAGCTGGGAATACTGCGCCGACACTCGGTCTTTCAAGCGTCGATCATGTGGTGGTAACCGCGAACAGAATCCGATCCGGCTCGCGTTGCATGCGGGTGATCGCGACGCGGCCGCCGACCCATGCACCAAGGGCGCCAATCGCAATAGCAACAGGGACGGCGCAATAGTTCACCGGGGTCGGCAGCAGCGCTCCGAGTAGCACCCCGGGCGCCGTTGTCGCGGCGAAGATGACGACGGCGAGGATGATCAGTCCAAAGGACGAGCCGTTGAAGGACCCGCGGGTATTGAGGGAGAACGTCTTCTTCATGTCCGGAACCGGGTACGGGGCCTTGGCGGATATCGCTACTGCCAGTCCTGCGCCGACTCCGATCATCGAAATGCCGACGGCGATCGGCACGGCCAGTCGGTCTGTCCCGAGGTCTCCGAAGACGCGCACGGCGGTCGTCGCGACGACCGCGAAGGGTGTCATCACGATTGCCCAGGCGATTTGTCGGCCCCGGACGTCGGCGGCAGCGGCTTCGGGGATCATCACCAGGTGCCACATCGATGCGCCGTCGAATCCGTACAGATTCGATCCCGCCGCCATCGCCAGGTAGATCACGAACCACGCACCCCATGCGGCGGAGAACGGAATCGACGACGAGACCAGCGGCCCGAAGCCGGAAAGCAGCGTCATGATGGCGACGGACAGCAGTTGCGTTCGTCGGCGCATATCTCCGCGCCAGAGCGAAAGCTCGCGGGAGATCACGGTGCCCAGTCGGGATGCGCGCCAACCGGTTCGAATGTCACGCCCCTCGTTCTTCAATTGCACGGAGGTGGCGCCCGCTGATTCTGCGACCTTCCCGTTGAAGTAGCGAACGACCAGGCGTTGCCATGACCACAGCAGTGCGAGATCGACCAGCACCAGGGCGAGTACCGCTCCGGTGGCGAGGAGCCAGGCACCACCCGCTGCTGCGTCGACACTAGTGATTCCCCACGCGAACGGTATCGAATGCGCGACCGTGAGCGGCCACGTGACATCGCCGTCCACGACCGTGGCGAGTCGACTCTGCAGCGGAAACTGCAGCAGATACAGTCCGCCGAAGAACGCACTGAAGGCCAACAGTGCCAGTTCGCGACTGCGCCGACTCCGTAAGAGCTGCGACATCGTCAGCGTCGCGACACGTGAGGTTCCGACCATGAGCAGGACCGTTGCGGGCCACGCCACAATGGCCAAGGGCAGTGCGGCAGAGTGGTGCGTCGCTGCATAGATCGGTATCGCTGCGGCAGCCAACGCGGTAATCGGCACTGGTATACCGATCAGCGAAGTTGCGAACAGTGCTCGGGCGAGTCGGGCAGGTTCCAGGGGGAGTAGTTGGAAATGGCGTGGGTGCAGATTGTCGTCCGAGAGACCGGACATGATCGGCATCAAGATCCACATCACGCCGATAGCTGACAGTGCGAGACTGGTTGTGCCACCAACGAGTTCGGGAGCATCGCCGCTCGTTCCCGAGGCTCGCAGGCACAGTAGCGTTGCCCCCAGAACCCCGAACAGCGCTGCAATGACCTTGAGTACAGCTCTTCCGCCGGTGAATTGGCGTTTGTAGAGGGTCATGCGCATTCGTAGGACTGTGCGCCACACAGAGGGCGACGTGTTCCGGTGTGTCGGTGAAAAGCTGGTGGTGGTCATGCGCGCATCCAGGACAGTCCGTCCGGATTGGGACTGCGGCTACCGACAAGACGAACGAATGCCTCGTCGAGTGTGTTGTCGCCCCGCACCTCGTCGACCGTTCCTGAGGCTACTACGCGACCGTCTGCGATGACTCCGATGTGAGTACACAGTTGTTCGACAAGGGCCATAACGTGACTGGAAAGAATGACGGAGCCACCTGAGTGGACGAAGGAGAGCAGAATGCTCCGAATTCCGGCCGAAGAAATGGGGTCGACAGCTTCGAACGGCTCATCCAGTACCAGTAGGCGAGGACCGTGCAACAACGCCGAGGCCAACCCGATCTTCTTCGTCATGCCCGCTGAATAGTCGGCGATGACCGTTCCACCTGCATCGGCAAGATCGAGAGCGGCCAACAATTCATCTCGGCGCGACGCGATGACGTCCTCGGGCATGCCGCGCAGGCGTCCGAAATAGGTGAGCAGTTCATTACCGGTGAACTGGGCGGGCAGCGCCAAACCGTCGGGCAGAACCCCAAGCAGACTTTTCGCTGCCACGGGGTCGTTCCACACGTCGTAGCCGTACACCAGGCTGCGACCGTAGTGCGGGCGGAGCAATCCGACAGCCATCGACAGGGTGGTCGTCTTTCCCGCACCATTCGGCCCCACCAGACCGAACAACGAACCCGAGGGCACCGCGAGCGAAAGGTCGTTTACAGCAACTTTCGCGCCGAACGCCATGCAGAGGTGTTCCACCTGCAAAGCCATCGGTCCGGGAGGTAACTGTCCTGTCTCGGGGAGAGGGTGCATCGATCGAGGGTAACTGTCCGGATTTCTGTCCACGGAGACGGAGCGGAGCGATGCAGGCTGCGTGCACCGAATGTCATTCGTAGGTGGCCGGTTGCGTCGTGAGGCGCTGGTTCGCAAGGGGAGCGGATGGCAGGACTCGAACCTGCGTGGACGGTTTTGCAGACCGCTGCCTTGCCGCTCGGCCACACCCGCACTGATCCAATTGTGTTCGTAGTGAACAACAATCGCCATGATTGTGATCAGGGTGAGTTGATCGCAGTGTGACGGGTTGCAGGGGCGGAAGGCAATTGCCGGGCTAGGGGCGCGAGAACACCGCGACGAGAAATTCGGAATTGTCCTTGAACGGGCGCAGATCCCACGTGGAGAGCAGCAGATCGGCCTCGAGGCCACTCGCGGTCGCGTCGGCGAGGAACTCGAGGAACTCGTAGCCGCGACCGGCGCCGAACCCGATGACCACTCGGCCGGTCGGAGCAAGATGACGAGCGAATCCGGCCAGTACTGCTTGCCTGGTGGACGGGGCAAGAAATGCCATCACGTTGCCTGCCGACGCGATGACGTCGAAATCTGCCTCGACACCGCGGGCCGGCAGATCGAGTTCGGCGAGATCGCCGACAAGCCACGTCGGGCCGGGATGGTCCTCCTCCGCGGCAGCGATGAGAACCGGGTCGACATCGACTCCGACAACCACGTGACCGACGTCGTGCAGGTAACCGCCGAGTCGGCCCGGCCCGCACCCTGCATCGAGAACCCGGCCACCGCGTCCGAGCATCGCGTCGATCAAACGTGCTTCCCCGACGATGTCCTTGCCGTCCGCCCTCATGGAACGGAAACGCTCGACATATCGTGTGGAATGCGTCGAGTCGGCTGCAGTGATCTCTTCCCACTGGCTGGGGATGCGCTCGTTCGGGGCGTGTGCAGTCATGTTTCGAGGGTACCGACAGCTCACCTGGTGCCGACGACCGTCCCGTCTGCGGCATATCCGACGAGGGTTGGTCGCGGGAAGGTGAGCGTCAATGGAATCCAACCGTAGAAGCGGTCTTCGGCAAGAACAGTCGGATAGATCTTGCCGTCAGCGGTGTGGAGTTCGGCTCGGACAGCACCTCCCGCCCCTGCGTCGTAGGTTGCCTCGTGCGGACCGGCAACCATGATGCCGGCTCCGCCTCCGAATGAATCTGCGCCGTAAAAGTCATCGCTAGATCTGCAGCCGTGTCCGAGGCTGATGAATTTCGACGGTCCAACCTTGTCGACGTCGGCTGACGCCTCGAAAACCGGGGCGACGCACCTCCATCCGTCCGCGCCGTGGGCAACGAAGACGCTGAACAGAGATCCGTCAGGTCCGGGAATGGACCCGACCCGCTCGGCGGTGGACGGATCGATTCCGCCGTTGGTTCCCGGCATGGTCTGCCAACCCGAGTACATGTCGGTGAACGGTTTCGGCATCATCACCGTGGCAGCAGTGCAGCCCGCCACTCCCGCAGCGCAGATCGCTGCGACGAGAACGATGACACTGACTCGGCGGCGCGGAGCTGTGGTTGCCCCAATGTTGTTTTCGGTAGCCATGATTCGGGTGCGGGCGGCATTTTGGACGTTCGCGGGCCAGAGTTCGACGGATACCGAATCGCTCGGCCGCAGCTTCTCGAGCGTGGTCAGCAGATCTTTGCTCATGGGGTACTCCCGTGTTCGGCGGCAGCGCAAGGTCGGGCGGTGTTCATCGGGATTACGGTGACGGATTCTGATGTCAACCCGGCGCGCAATCGACGCCGAGCGCGAAAGAGACGAACATGCATGGCCGGAACCGAACACCCGGAGACCCGCGCGGCTTCGGTGGCGGTCAACCCGTCCCAGGCAGTTAGGAGCAGGGCTTCACGTTCGGTGACGGTGAGTGTTGCCAGTGCTTCGAGCAGTTCCGTGCGTTCGGTGACAGTGACGTCGGCGCCCGGCGTCGATGCCGCAATCTGCTCGATGCGTCCCATCTTCTCGGTGAGCGCGTCAAGGCGCCGAACGCTGCGACGGTTGTTGTTCACGGTGTTTCGAGCCACCACCAACAGCCAGGGCAGTGCCTGGTCGGGAACTTCGTCCAAGCGTCGCCAGGCTACGAGGAAAGTCTCGGCGACAACTTCCTGCGCGCTGTGATGATCGACGTGGCGGTAGGTGTACGCGAACACACGGTCGGCATAGGCGTCCCACAGGGCGGTGAACCGCTCTTCGTCTCTCGGCGGCGGCTGTTCCTCGGATTTCGGGGTCATATGAAGAGATGTCCAGCTGGTTGCTGATCCTTACAGTCTTTGAGCTAATGGACGGTTTGTCGTATTACTCCGGCCGAGAACTCCGACTGTCAGAAGCAACAGAGCGAGGATGTACAGCGTCATGATCCAGATGCCCGCAGCGGCGGGCTGCCACTTGTTCGCCTGACCGAGCAGGATCAAGGCGTCGGAGACGAGGAAGAGAGCGCTGCCGATACCGGTGATCGTGTTGTACGCCAGTGCGGTTGATGCAGTTCCCACCAGGATTGCGGCGTACACGGGGACGGCAATTCGAAGTTCAGGTTCGAGACCGGTCCAGGTGTACGACACAAGAGCGATTCCAGCGACGGTGTAAGCGCACAGAAACCATGGCCGCCTTCGTATCTCCCGAAGAGCGCCGTGTGAGAGAAAGAATCGGATGAAGCAGAGGTGACCGATCGCGAAGGCTGCCATCCCGATGACAAACGTGGTCTCCCAGATCAGGAACAAATCTCCGAAAGCACAGGCAATCAGTGCCGCAGCCACAATTCGAGGTCCGCGTCGGGCGACAACCCAGGCAGCCAGAATCGGAGCGAGCATGACCTTGGTGATCCCGTCCCAGGGCGCAGCATCAGCGGCATTGAGGATCAGATGGACAATCGCTACCGCTGAAAACCCCACGAACCATGGCGACCGGATGGTGCTCGGCAGTCCGGCGTCGCAATCAGATTCACGCATCGGCTCAGTGTAGGAAGTCCGCTGCACGCTCGGCGAGGTCGAGCGCCGGCTGGGGGAGTATGCCGAGGATGAGCGTGACACCGGCGCCGAGGCCGATCACACTGCTGGTCAGTGCACTCGGCACCACGACGGTCGGAGCGTCTGCGGCCGATTCGGTGAAGAACATCAACACGATCACTCGCACGTAGAAGTACGCGGCGATCGCGCTGCACAGGACGCCGACGATCACGAGAGGTGCGGCGCCACCCTCGGCGGCCGCGCTGAACACGGCGAACTTTCCGATGAACCCACTGGTCAACGGGATCCCGGCGAAAGCCAACAGGAACAGTGCAAACACAACCCCGACCAGTGGTGAGCGCCGGCCCAATCCGGCCCAGCGCGAGAGCGTCGCGACCTCACCGTCTGCGTCCCGAACCAGGCTCACGACGGCGAACGCGCCCACGGTGCTGAATCCGTAAGCCAGAAGGTAGAACATCGCCGAGGCCAGGCCGGCGTCCGAATCCGCAACCACAGCGGTCAGAATGAATCCGGTGTGCGCGATGGCCGAATACGCGAGCATCCGCTTCATGTCGGTTTGCGTCACAGCGACGATCGATCCGACAACCATCGTGAGTATCGCGACCGCCCACATCAGTGGACGCCAGTTCACGTATTCGTTGGGCAGAGCCACATAGAAGACACGAAGGATGGCACCGAAGGCGGCGATCTTGGTCGCAGTCGCCATGAAACTGGTGATCGGCGTCGGTGCCCCTTGATAGACGTCGGGAATCCACGAATGGAACGGCACCGCACCGACTTTGAACAGTAGTCCCACGGCCACGAGTGCTGTCCCGAGCCACAGGAAGGCGTCGGTACCCGACCCGATGCGTGCTGCGTCGGCGATACCGGAGAGTGTGACCGTCCCGGCATAGCCGTACAGCAACGCGATTCCGAAAACGAAGAACGCCGACGAAAATGCCCCGAGGAGAAAGTACTTGAGCGCGGCTTCTTGGGAGAGCAGACGACGTCGACGTGCCAGACCGCACAGGAGATACAGAGGCAGTGAGAAAACCTCGAGCGCAACGAACATCGTCAGTAGATCGTTTGAAGCGGGAAAGAGGAGCATGCCGCCGACCGCGAAGAGCGTGAGCGGAAAGACCTCGGTCTGGGCGATACCGACCTTGACCGCTTCTTGTTCCGCAACACTTCCCGGGACGCTCGACGCTTGAGGGGTGAAACTGCCGAGCGCGTCGTGTTGCGCGATCACCTCGGCGGTGTTGCCCGAGCCTCGCTCGGCGATCAGCAGTACTGCGGGGATCGACACGAGAAGGATCGTGGCCTGCAGGAAAAGGGTCGGACCGTCGACCGCTACAGAACCCATCATCGCCGTCGACCGCGTGCCGGCGAGCAGAAGCACTGCCACGAATGCGGCCGCCAAGCCTGCGACACCGAGGACGAGTTGCACGGGGTATCGAAAACGCTGGGGTGCAAATGCCTCGATGAGTACGCCCACAATCGCAACACCGAACACGATCAACATCGGCGAGAGCAGGCTGTATTCGACACTGGGTGACGCCGTGCCGGCTGAGCCGAGGATGGTCACGTCGTTGAAGGAACTCATTTGTGGGCACCTCCTTCGTGGTCGGCGACGAGCGGGGTCGGCGCCTCGTCGACCGCTGTGTGACTCACTGCAGGAGTGATGACGTCCAAGGCAGGCTTGGGGTAGATGCCCAGTAGCAGCAGGAGAGCGATCAGAGGGGCGACCACCACGAGTTCGCGTCGAGCGAGGTCGCGGATCGTTCCCTGCCCTTCCTTCACGGGTCCGCCCATCATGCGCTGATAGAGCCAGAGGATGTAGATCGCGGACAGCACGAGCGCGGCGGTGGCTGCGATAGCGGCCACGTGGTAGCGCGAGTACGTTCCGATCAGCACCAGGAACTCACTGATGAACGGAGCCAGACCCGGCAGCGACAGCGTTGCCAACCCCGCAACGAGGAATGTGCCTGCCAGGACGGGTGCGACTTTCTGGACGCCGCCGTACGCTGCGATCGATCGAGTACCTCGCTGTGAGACGAGGAATCCCGCGATCAAGAACAGTGCCGCAGTGGAGACTCCGTGATTGACCATGTACAGCGCGGAACCCGCCTGGCTCTGGCTGGTCATCGCGAAGATTCCGAGAATGATGAAGCCGAAGTGTGAGATCGACGTGTAGGCGATCAGTCTCATCACGTCTGTTTGCGCGATCGCCAGTATCGCCCCGTAGACGATCCCGATCACGGCGAGCGTGATGATCCACGGTGCAAAAGTCGACGACGATTCCGGGAACAGTTGAAGGCAGTACCGAATCATCGCGAAGGTGCCCACCTTGTCCACGACCGCCATCATCAACACCGCTGTCGACGGAGTCGACTCCACCGCAGAGTCGGGCAACCAACTGTGCAACGGCCAGAGAGGTGCTTTCACCGCGAACGCGAACATGAATCCGAGGAACAAGGCGTTGAGCACCCCGGGGCCCACGCCGAGTTCACCGCTGCTTGCCGCTGAGGCGATCGCCCGGAAGTCGAAAGTACCGCTGGTGAAGGGACTCTCGTCGCGAGTGGTGACCACGTACAGACCGATGACGGCAGCGAGCATGACCAGGCCACCGAGGAGGTTGTAGAGCAGAAACTTCACGGCGGCGCGCGATCTACCAACTCCACCGAACCCGCCGATGAGGAAATACATCGGTATCAGCATCGCCTCGAAGAAAATGTAGAACAAGAGAATGTCCAAGGCGCTGAACGAAATCATCACCATGGACTCGACAACAAGGATCAGGGCGAAGTAGGTGTGCGGCATTCTCTTGGGTGATGCCGGGTCTGCCGGGACGTCATTCCAGCCCGCGATCAGAAGTAATGGAACCAGCACGGCGGTGAGAAGAACCAGAACGAGAGCGATCCCGTCGAGTCCAAGTGTGTAGCTGGTACCGAAAGCCGGTATCCAGCTGTGGCTTTCGACAAACTGAAATTGTTCGCCGCCGCGGTCGAACGCAACTCCGAGAACGGCGGCGACCACCAGGACCGCCACGGACACAGTCAACGCGAGAGACTTGGCAAATTGGTACGACCGTGCCGGTAAGGCGAGGACTACACCCGCTCCGATGAGCGGAAGCAGCCAGAGCACCGTCAGCGCAGGGAAGCCGGCATTTGTCACAGAGTCGCTCACCGCCGCTTCGATCACCACAGTGTCACCGCCATCATTGTCGCGACCACGAGTGTTGCTCCGACAAACATCACCAGCGCGTACGAGCGAACAAACCCGGTCTGCAGCTTCCGCGTGAGCGCAGATAACCCGGTGACTACCACCGCAAAGCTGCCCACCACGCCGCCTATTCCCTTGGTGTCGATCACTTCCAACGACTTGGTGAGTTGTCGACCGGGCTTCATGAACACCGCCTCGTTGAAGGCATCGCCGTAGAGATCGTGGCGAGCCGCAACGGTCAACGGGGAGGCCGGAGTCGGCGGCGCCAGTGGAATCTCACGGGTGGCGTACTCGTGGTAAGCAATCGCGACGCCCGCGGCAACTGCGAGCAGCGCCAGCGCGGTGATGGACCATGCTGGTATGGGCGGTTCGACGTGATGGGAGCCGACTACTGGTTCGAGCCAGTTCTGCAAGCTGGACCCGATGGTCAGGAGCATGCCGGCCCCGACGGACCCCACCGCCAAGATGATCATCGGAGATGTCATCACCGCGGGAGATTCGTGAGGTTTCTGGTCTTCCCAGCGGGCCTTCCCGAAGAAGGTCATCAGCATCACACGGCTCATGTAGAAGGCAGTGAGCGCTGCGCCCAACAGGGTGACAAGGCCCAGCACGACACCCTTCACGCCGCCCTCGCCGATCGCAACTTCGATGATCTTGTCCTTGGAGAAGAACCCTGCGAACGGCGGAACACCGATGATGGCAAGGTAACCGAGTCCGAAGGTGACAAAAGTCAGTGGCATGAACGCTCGGAGTCCGCCGTAACGCCGCATGTCGGTCTCGTCGTTCATCGCGTGCATCACCGAACCTGCGCCGAGGAACAGACCCGCCTTGAAGAATCCGTGGGTGATGAGGTGCAAAATCGCGAAGGCATACCCGGCCGGACCGAGACCCGCGGCCAGGACCATGTATCCGATCTGGCTCATGGTCGATGCGGCGAGGGCTTTCTTGATGTCGTCTTTCGCGCAGCCGATGATCGCACCGAACAAGAGCGTCACTGCACCGACGATGACAACCACGAGCTGAGCGTCGGGTGCGAGATCGAAGATCGGATTCGAGCGCACGATCAGGTACACACCGGCAGTGACCATCGTGGCGGCGTGGATCAGTGCCGATACAGGGGTGGGGCCCTCCATCGCGTCGCCGAGCCACGACTGCAGCGGCACCTGCGCCGACTTCGCGCACGCAGCGAGGAGGAGCATCAGACCGATCGCCGTCAGGACACCTTCGCTTGCGCCGGACGCGTCGCCGAAGACGTTGCTGAACGAGAGCGATCCGAATGTGCTGAACATCAACATCATTGCGATCATCAAGCCGATGTCGCCGACACGATTGACGACAAATGCTTTCTTCGCCGCGGTCGCCGCCGATGGCTTGTGCTGCCAGAATCCGATGAGCAGGTACGACGCCAGACCGACGCCTTCCCAGCCGACGTAGAGTCCGAGGAAATTGTCGGCGAGCACCAGGAGCAGCATCGCTGCCAGGAATAGATTGAGGTACGCGAAGAACTTACGACGCTCGGGGTCGTGCGCCATGTAGCCGACGGAGTAGATGTGGATCAGCGAACCCACACCCGTGATGAGCAGGACGAAACACATCGACAGTTGGTCCAGCTGTAGTCCGAACTCGACTTGAAGACTGTCGACCGGGACCCAACTGAACAGGTGCTCGGTAACGGTGCGGTCGGCGGTGTCGCGGCCGAGCATCGCGATGAAAAATACTACTGCCACGACGAACGACGCGAGAGCCATGACGCAGGCGAGCAGGTGACCCCACACGTTCGTGCGGCGACCGGCCAGCAAAAGAACAGCGGCGCCGCACAGCGGCAGGGCGGGGAGCAACCAGATGGCGGACGTGATTCCTCCTGACATGTCAGTACTTCAGCAGGTCTGCGTCGTCGACGGATACAGAACGCCGAGATCGGAAGATGATCATGATGATTGCCAGGCCGACGACAACTTCGGCTGCAGCGACCACCATCGTGAAGAAGGCGAAAATCTGGCCGTCGAGATTGCCGTGCATACGCGCGAAAGTCACGAACGCCAGATTGGCGGCGTTGAGCATCAACTCGATGCACATGAACACCACGATGGCGTTGCGTCGCAGGAGGACTCCCGCAGCCCCGATGGTGAACATCAGGACCGACAGATACAGGTAGTTCTCTGGATTCATCGCGCAGACTCCTCACCGGTACTCGGATCCGGGGATCGCGGAGTGAGCGCGCTGCTGACGGAGAGTGTCGAGTACGATCCGTCCGGCAACAAAGCCGGCATGTCCACCGCGTTGTGTCGTGCGTACACACCGGGGCTCGGGAGTGGAGTGGCCGAGCCTTTTTCGGGATTGTTCTCATCGCTACCCAGGTACGCGAACCGCTGCTGAGAGAGTTCGCGTTGGCTGAGTGTGGCTCCGATCTTCTCCCGATGCGCGAGCATCATGGCGCCGAGTGTCGCCGTGATCAGTAGTGCGCCCGTCAGTTCGAAGGCCCAGACGTAGCGGATGAAAATGAGATCGGCGAGTTCGTCGATGTTGCCCTGCTCGAGTCCGGTGAAGCCGGTGAAGCCCGAGATCGACGCATTACCGAGGCCACCGATGAGCAGCAGCCCGAATCCGACGCCGATCACGATCGCGCTGACCCGTTGTCCCCGTAGAGTTTCGATCAAGGAATCCGAAGAATCCACGCCCACCAGCATCAAGACGAACAAGAACAACATCATCACTGCGCCGGTGTAGACGACGATCTGGACGACGCCCAGGAACAGTGCGCCCTGCACGATGTAGAACACGGCCAGGATGATCATCGTCATTGCAAGGAAGAGTGCAGAATAGACGGCTTTGGGAGCGGCGACGACACCCAAAGCGCTGATCACCGCCAAGGTTCCGAGGATCCAGAACTGAACCGCTTCGCCGGTGGAGGTCGAAGTCATCGTTCCCTCCGCCAGGATCGTGGTCGTGACCGCCGCGATCATTTCTCGGTCTCCTGGCTCGGCTCCGGTTCGGGTGCTGCTTGCTCGGGTGCTGCTTGCTCGGCAGCTGCTGCGATGTCGCCGCGGTAGTAGTCGTCTTGAGTTGTGCCGGGACGCAGCGCGTGTGGTGGTGCTGTCATGTCGGGCTTCAATGGTGCGAGGAGGCGGTCCTTCTCGTAGATCAACCCGGCTCGGTTGTCGTCGGTCATCTCGTACTCGTTGGTCATCGTGAGGGCCCGAGTGGGGCAAGCCTCGACGCAGAGGCCACAGCCGATGCACCGCAGGTAGTTGATCTGATACACCCGCCCGTAACGCTCACCTGGGGAGAACCGTTCTTCTTCGGTGTTGTCAGCACCTTCGACGTAGATTGCGTCGGCGGGGCAGGCCCACGCGCACAGTTCGCACCCGATGCACTTCTCGAGTCCGTCCGCATACCGGTTGAGTTGGTGGCGACCGTGATATCCGGGCGCGGTGGGGCGCTTCTCCTCCGGATAGAACTCTGTCTCGGGCTTCTTGAACATTGTCGAGAGCGTCACTCCGAAACCCGCGATAGGTCCGAGGAAATCAGGCATGGGAGTCCTCCGATGTGTCGGAAACATCTGTCCGCCGCGGCGGTGGCACGTTCTGACCCGGTAGTTTTCGGTCCGGCACCGTTTGATTAGACAGCGTTTGACCAGGTAGGGGTGGAACCGGGAAGCCGCCCGACATCGCATCGAAAGGCCGGGTCCCCGAATCGGGCACCAACGCCGCGGTTCGGCGACGGCCCCGGTAGGTTCCGGCCAACACCATGAGCAGCGCAGCTCCGAGAACCAGTGCGACGCAGAGCAGTACGAGCCACGTGTTGTAACCCTCGTTGCGGAAGGCGCGAACAGTCGCGATCACCATCACCCACACCAAGGCTGCGGGGATGAGAATCTTCCAGCCGAGATTCATGAACTGGTCGTAGCGCAACCTCGGAAGGGTGCTGCGCAACCAGATGAATACGAAGAGGAAGCCCCACACCTTGGCGACAAACCACAGCACGGGCCACCAACCGGAATTGGCTCCGTCCCACAGGTTGAATGGGAACGGTGCATGCCACCCGCCCAGAAACAGCGTCGTGGCCAGAGCGGACACCGTCACCATGTTCACGTACTCGGCGAGCATGAACATCGCGAACTTGAGTGAGGAGTACTCGGTGTGGAACCCACCTACCAGTTCGCCCTCGGCCTCCGGAAGGTCGAAGGGCGCTCTGTTGGTTTCGCCGACCATCGCTGTCACGTAGATCAGGAAAGACGGCAGGAGGAGAAAGACGTACCAGGCACCTTGTTGGGCACTGACGATTCCGGACGTGGACATCGTTCCGGCGTAGAGGAAGACTGCGGCGAAGGACAGTCCCATCGCTACCTCGTAGGAGATGACCTGCGCGGTCGATCGAAGTGCTCCCAGTAGTGGATATGTCGATCCCGAGGACCAGCCGGCAAGCACGATGCCGTACACACCGATCGAGGTCACTGCGAGGATGTAGAGAACTCCGACCGGCAGATCGGTCAGTTGCAGGGGTGAAAGGGTTCCGAAGATCGACACCTGCGGACCGAACGGAATGACGGCAAAAGCCATGAACGCGGGCACGACTGCGATGACGGGCGCGAGGAGGTAAATCGGTTTGTCGGCTCCGGTAGGAGTGATGCCTTCCTTGAGGGCGAGTTTGATTCCGTCGGCGAGACTCTGGAGCATTCCGCGGGGGCCGACGCGGTTCGGTCCGACACGCATCTGCATACGCGCCATGACTTTTCGTTCCGCGTAGATCGCCACCAGCGGAGTGAGTACGAGGAACACGAAGATGGCGAGAGCCTTGCCGATCACCAACCACCACGGGTCGTGCCCGAACGCCGACAGGTCGACCGGAGCGGCGACGGTATCGGCGTTCGCGAAGTACTCGTAGCCAGTCATTGCGCCGTCACCTTCGCGATCCTCACCACGGACCCCACGGAGGCGCAGAGCGTTTCGTAGACGGTGCTACCCGGTGAATTGAGCGGCAACCAGACTGTTCGAGGCGGTAGCTCGGTGATCTCCAACGGCAATGTGACGACGCCGGATTCAGTCGATACGGCAACCTGATCGCCGCTCACGGCGTCGATCTCGGCCGCGGTTTCGGCCGACAAACGCACGAGCGGGGACCGTGCAGTACCGGCCAGGTTGGGCTCGCCGTCCTGCAAACGGCCGTTGTCGAGCAACATCCGCCAACTCGACAACACCGCCTCGCCTGGCGCCGGTGTGGGCACGGTGGCTGCGGGTACCTGAGGTGAAGTGGGGCGCAATCCGGACCATGGTCCGAGGCGGCGTATCTCTGCGCGCGCGGAAGCTGCGTCGGGCAAGCCCAGGTCGGTACCCATCTCGGCTGCGATCGCGTGAAGGACGCGCTGATCTGGCATTACTCCTGTCGTTCTCAATGCGGTGTCGAACACGCGCTCGCGGCCTTCCCAGTCGAGGAAGGTTCCGGGCTTCTCGGCGACCGGCGCCACGGGGAAGACGACGTCGGCGAGTTCGGTGATTTCGCTGTGACGGATCTCCAAACTCACCACGAACCCTGCGGCTTCGATCGCGGCTCGTGCCTTTACCGGGTTCGGGAGATCACCCAACTCCACGCCGCCGACAAGTAGCGCCGCGGTCGACCGTCCTGAACCCAGGAGGCTCGCGACATCGCGACCGTCGGAGGCCGGGACGGAGGCGTCCCACACCGATTCCACCTCTTGACGTGCCACCGGGTCGGCAATGGGGCGTCCACCGGGAAGCAATCCCGGCAACGCGCCGGCTTCGACGGCGCCGCGATCACCAGCGCGGCGTGGGACCCAAGCCAGGGAAGCTCCCGTCGCTTCGGCGAGACGTACCGCCGCCGAGAAGCCGCCCGCCACCTCACTGAGTCGTTCGCCCAGCAGGATCACTGCGCCGGGTTGTCGGAGGAGCTGACCCTCCACACTTCCAGGGCCTGCCAACGAATCCATCAGAGCTGCTTCACTTCCGGGTACGGTCCGAAGCAGACCGCCGCCCATCTTCTGCAGGCCTCGCGTAGCGAACGGCGCGCTGGCGAGCACTGTTGTCTTGCCGAAACGAGCGGCTTTGCGTAGCCGCAGGAAAATGATCGGTGACTCCTCCTCCGGCTCGAGAGCGACCAGCAACGCGGCCGGAGCTGATTCGAGATCTTGGTACGTCACCGACTCTTCGAGTGTGCGCCCCGCGACGTGAGCTGAGAGAAAGCTGGTCTCCTCGGCTGAGTGAGCGCGGATCCGGAAGTCGATGTTGTTGGTAGCGAGAGCAACTCGCGCGAACTTGCTGTAGGCGTACGCGTCCTCCCAGGTCGAGCGTCCACCGACGAGTACGCCCGCGTCGCCGTGGGCCTGTGCGAAGGTTCGCGCAACGAGGTCGAGTGCCATGGGCCACGACGCCGGAATCAATTCGCCGTCAGCGTTGCGGATGAGGGGGGTGGTGATCCGATCGCCTTGGGTCGTGTACGTGAAAGCGAAACGTCCCTTGTCGCAATTCCACTCCTCGTTGACGTCGGGGTCGTCCCCGGCGAGACGACGAAGAACCTTGCCGCGACGGTGGTCCGTGCGCTGGGCACATCCGTCCGCGCAGTGCTCGCACACGCTGGGGCTGGAGACCAGATCGAACGGTCGCGCCCGGAATCGGTATGCCGTGCTGGTGAGTGCACCGACCGGACAAACCTGAATGGTGTTGCCCGAGAAGTAGGACTCGAAAGGCTCGTTGGCGTAGATCCCGACCTGTTGAAGTGCACCGCGCTCGAGGAGATCGATGAACGGGTCGCCGGCAATCTGGCCCGAAAACCTTGTGCACCTGGCACAGAGGACACAACGCTCGCGGTCGAGGAGGATCTCGGACGAGAGTGGGATGGGTTTGGGGTAGGTCCGTTTCTCCTCACCGAACCGCGATTCCGTGCGACCGGTCGACATCGCCTGGTTCTGGAGCGGGCACTCGCCGCCCTTGTCGCACACGGGGCAGTCCAACGGGTGGTTGATGAGCAGGAGTTCCATCACCCCCCGCTGCGCCTTCTCGGCCACCGGCGACGTGAGTTGCGTGGTGACGACCATGCCGTCCGCAACCGGTGTCGTGCAGGACGCCACCGGTTTGCGTTGACCTTCGACCTCCACGATGCATTGGCGGCACGCCCCGACCGGATCCAGAAGGGGATGATCGCAGAACCGCGGAATCTGGGTGCCGATCATCTCTGCAGCGCGAATGATCAACGTGCCCTTGGGAACCTGAAGTTCTCGGCCGTCGATAGTGAGGGTGACCAGATCAGTAGGCGGTGCCGTGTCGGCCTTGGTAGCGTCGGCTGCAGTCATGAGACGAACGCTCCTGTCGCGAGAACGGACCGGCGAGGATCGAACGGGCATCCGTTGCCGTCGAAATGCGCGACGTATTCCTCGCGGAAGTACTTCAGTGAGGACATGATCGGGCTGGTCGCTCCATCACCTAACGCGCAGAAGGACTTTCCGAGGATCGTGTCGGAGATGTCGAGAAGTTTGGTGAGATCGGCTTCGGTTCCTGTTCCGCCTTCGAGTCGCCGCAGGATCTGCACCAGCCAGTACGTGCCTTCCCGGCACGGCGTGCACTTACCGCAGGATTCGTGGGCGTAGAACTCGGTCCATCGCAACACCGCGCGCACGATGCAGGTTGTGTCGTCGAATATCTGCAGTGCCTTGGTGCCCAGCATCGATCCCGCGGCGCCGACGCCCTCGTAGTCGAGTGGGACATCGAGGTGTTCCTCGGTGAAGATCGGTGTCGAGGATCCGCCGGGAGTCCAGAACTTGAGGGTGTGGCCGGCCCGAACGCCACCTGCGTAGTCGAGAAGCTCTCGCAAGGTGATGCCGAGCGGCGCCTCGTACTGGCCGGGCGTGGTGACATGACCCGAGAGCGAGTACAGCGTGAATCCCGGTGACTTCTCACTTCCCATCGACCGGAACCACTCCGGGCCGCCGAGGACGATCGACGGAACACTCGCGATGGACTCGACATTGTTGACGACGGTCGGGCAGGCGTAGAGGCCGGCGACAGCGGGGAACGGCGGCCGCAAGCGAGGCTGACCGCGCCGCCCCTCCAGGGAATCGAGAAGGGCTGTCTCCTCCCCACAGATATACGCGCCTGCTCCGGCGTGAACGACGAGATCCAGATCGAATCCCGAACCGAGGATGTTTCGGCCCAGATATCCGGCCGCGTAGGCCTCGGCCACAGCAGTCTGTAGGCGTCGCAGGACAGGGACTACCTCGCCCCTGACGTAGATGAACGCCTTGGCTGCTCGAATTGCGTACGCCGCGATGATCACTCCCTCCACCAACGTGTGGGGAGTCGCCATCATCAACGGCATGTCCTTGCATGTGCCAGGCTCGGACTCGTCGGCATTGACGACGAGGTAATGAGGTTTGCCGTCTCCGGGCGTGTCTTCGGAGACCTGCGGGATGAAGCTCCACTTGAGGCCCGTCGGGAAGCCGGCGCCACCGCGCCCGCGAAGGCCCGCGTCCTTGACCGTCTCGATCACGGCATCGGGGGAGCCGTCGAGTGCTGTGCGTAGGGCCTGGTAGCCGTCGTGACGAAGGTAGCTGTCGAGGGTCCACGAGTTCGGTTGATCCCAGTGACGACTCAGAACGGGGGCGAGTGTCATGTCACTTCCCTTCGCCGGGAGCGTCGACCGCGGAAGCCGGGCCTGATCGGTTGTCGTCGAGAGATCGGCTGACACGCAGTCCGGCAAGAGTTGCCCCGCCGACGGTCTGCGCTTCGGCCGCTTCGATTCGCGTATCCGGGAAGCCGGCCAGGGTGCGCGCGGTCTGTCGGAACGAACACAGCGTCGCACCGCGACTGGGCGTCACGCGCTCTCCGGCGCGTAACGCATCGACAAGTGAGCGCGCCGATTCCGGAGTCTGATTGTCGAAGAACTCCCAGTTGATCATCACGACGGGCGCGTAGTCGCACGCCGCATTGCACTCGATGTGTTCGAGGGTGATCTTGCCGTCGGACGTCGAGATGGTGTGTCCGCCTTCGTCCCTGGAGCCTGCCGAGCCCAGATGCTCTTCGAGCGCTGCGAGGATGTCGTCACCGCCCATGATCGCGCACAGCGTGTTGGTGCAGACTCCGACCAGATACTCTCCCGTCGGACCACGGCGATACATGGAGTAGAAAGTGGAAACGGCGGCGACCTCAGCGCCCGTCAAACCTAGCTTGGCACTGCAGAAATCGATCCCGGCCGGCGTGATGTACCCGTCCTCCGATTGCACGAGATGAAGGAGCGGCAGGAGGGCCGATCGACTGGTTATCGCAGCGGCGTCAGGCTCGCGATAACGAGCGATGACGGTGTCGGCATCGGCGTCGAGTCGGGCGAGTACGTCGGGGGGATAGCTCGACCGTGCGCCTGGGCGTACCAATTGAGTGGGTTCCTCCGGTCGCGGTCCGAGTTCGACGAACACCCGTGACGAACCGTTCGGGCCGGTCATCGGTCCACTCCGCCCATGACGGGATCGATACTGGCGACCGAAGCGATCACGTCGGACACCATGCCTCCCTCACACATCGCCGCTACCGCTTGAAGGTTTGTGAACGACGGATCCCGGAAATGGACGCGGTAGGGCCGGGTTCCCCCGTCGCTGACCATGTGCACCCCCAGTTCGCCACGCGGAGATTCCACGGCGACGTACACCTGACCGGGCGGCACGCGGATGCCTTCGGTGACCAGTTTGAAATGGTGAATCAGACCCTCCATGGACGACTCCATGATCTTGGCGATGTGCTTCTGCGAGTTGCCGAGGCCATCAGGTCCGACGGCGAGATCGGCAGGCCAGGCGATCTTCTTGTCGTCCACCATGACCGGCCCCGGTTGCAGCTTGTCGAGACACTGCTCGACGATCTTGAGGGACTCCTTCATCTCCTCGACGCGGATGACGTACCTTCCGTAGCAATCGGATCCGTCGTGCGTGACGACATCGAACTCGTAATTCTCGTAGCCGCAGTAGGGCTGCGCTCGACGCTGATCGTGGGGGAGACCTGTGGCGCGCAGGACCGGTCCCGTCACTCCGAGCGCCATGCAACCGGTGAGATCGAGATATCCGATTCCCTGGGTGCGGGCCTTCCAGATGGAGTTGTCGCTGAGCATCAGTTCGACGTCGCGCAACCGCTTCGGAAGGACTTTCAACAGTTGTCGGACCTTCGCCACCGAGCCGTCGGGTAGATCTTGCGCGAGACCGCCGGGCCTGATGTACGCGTGATTCATCCGCAGTCCGGTGATCGTCTCGAACACGTCCAGAATCAGTTCGCGTTCGCGGAATCCGAACAGCATCGCCGTCACGGCGCCCAGTTCCATTCCGCCGGTCGCCAGGGCGACAAGATGTGAAGAGATCCGATTGAGCTCCATCATCATCACGCGAATGACGGTGGCTCGCTCGGGAATGTCGTCGGTGATGTCGAGAAGTTTCTCGACCCCGAGGCAGTAGGCGGTCTCGTTGAAGAACGGTGACAGGTAGTCCATCCGAGTAACGAAAGTGACGCCCTGCGTCCAGTTCCGGTATTCGAGATTCTTTTCGATTCCGGTGTGCAGGTAGCCGATTCCACACCGTGCTTCCACGACGGTCTCACCCTCGATTTCGAGAATGAGGCGCAAGACGCCGTGCGTGGACGGATGCTGCGGGCCCATGTTGACCACGATCCGTTCAGCCTCGCCGGTTCGCTGCCGGGCGGCCGCGGTGACGATGTCGTCCCAGTCCTGACCGGACGCCGTCACGATGGTTTCCGTCGTAGCGCCGGCGCTGCTTCCTGTCGTGTTGTTCATCAGTTGTACGACCTACGCTCGTCGGGTGGCGGAGTCTGGGCGCCCTTGTACTCGACCGGGATACCGCCGAGCGGATAGTCCTTCCGCTGCGGGTGGCCTTTCCAGTCGTCGGGCATCTCGATGCGGGTCAGTGCCGGGTGACCGTCGAAGACGATTCCGAAGAAGTCGTAGGTCTCACGTTCGTGCCAGTCGTTGGTCGGGTAGATCCCGACGATCGACGGGATGTGCGGATCGGAATCCGGCACAGACACTTCCAGCCTGATCCGGCGATTGTGCGTAATGGAGGCGAGTGGATACACGGCGTGGAGTTCGCGACCGGTGTCCTGCGGGTAGTGCACTCCGTCGACACCCAGGCAGAGTTCGAAGCGAAGATCCGGTTCGTCGCGCAGTCTGCGCGCGACCTGCGGGAGGTGAGACCGTTCGACGTGCAGCGTCATCTCGTCTCGAAAAACTGTTACTCGCTCGATTGCGTCAGTGAAAGTGTCACCCGCGCTGCGCAATGTGGCGTCCAAGGAGTCTGCAACCTCGTCGAAGTATCCGCCGAACGGTCGAGAAGCCTTGTCTTCTACAGAGATCGGAGGGGCAAGACGGCTGTAGCCCGAGGTGTCGCCACTGCCGCGGACCCCGAACATCCCTCTCGCGCCGGTGTTGCCCGAGGTCATCGCAGCAACCCCTTCATGTCGATGGTGGGGGTGGATGCCAGTGCGGCGCGCTCGGCTGCCGCGCGAGCCTCTTCGCGGTTGACGCCGAGGGGCATCTCCTGAATCTTCCGGTGCAGCTCGATGATCGCGTTGAGGAGCATCTCCGGCCGCGGCGGACAGCCGGGCAAGTAGATGTCGACCGGAACGATGTGGTCGACGCCCTGTACCACTGCGTAGTTGTTGAACATTCCGCCGGAAGACGCGCACACACCCATGGCCAGAACCCATTTCGGCTCGGCCATCTGGTCGTAGACCTGACGAAGCACCGGGCCCATCTTTTGACTGACCCTCCCGGCCACGATCAGAAGGTCTGCCTGGCGCGGCGACGCACGGAAGGCCTCCATGCCGAACCGTGCCAGGTCGAAGCGGCCGGAGGTGGTTGCCATCATCTCGATGGCGCAGCACGCGAGCCCGAAGGTGGCAGGCCACAGTGATCCTTTGCGGACGTACCCGGCAAGGCCTTCGACCGTTGTCAGTAGAAATCCGCTGGGGAGCTTTTCTTCGAGACCCATATCCGACTCTTTTCAGTCGTAACAGCTTCGGTATGACCGGTTTTGTCTGATTTCTTTGTGTTGATCGTGTCTTCGTCCAGCTAGTCCCAACCGAGACCGCCTCGTCGCCATTCGTATACGTATGCCACCGAGACGTTGACTATGAAAAGGCCCATGGCCGCGAGACCGAACAAGCCGAGCGAATCGAAGTGCACGGCCCACGGATAGAGGAAGACGATCTCGATGTCGAAGATGATGAACAGCATCGCCGTCAGATAGAACTTGACGGGAAACCGGCCGCCACCAGAGGCGCGGGGTGCCGGTTCGATTCCGCATTCGTAGGCTTCGAGCTTTGCCCTGTTGTACCGTTTCGGGCCGACCACGGACGCGAGAACAACCGACACCACGGCGAAGGCCATCGCGATGACCCCGAGAACGAGAATGGGGATGTAAGCGTTCATGTCACCCGAACTCCTCTCTGCTGTGCGGATGTCCGCCTAGCCCGAAGGTGCCGTTAACCCGAAGGTGCCGTTCGATTTCGATACTGCCAGCAATTCGATACTTATGTGACCTGCGACACCCACACTAGGGGAGGCCTCCGACATTGGGTTGATTTTCGGGGTGCCGAGTTTCGCTCTCGAAAGTCCGAAGTAGTCGGCGCCGCAACGAATCACCGCTGCAACGGGTGCTCACCGGCTCAGTTGCCGACGGAGAAGCGCGATGACGGTGGAAGCGAGTTCGATCGGATCTATCGGCTGCGGCACTGAGGCTTCCGCTCTCGACCACGACGCCAGCCATGCATCGTCGGGTCGACCGGTCAGTACGAGGATCGGTGGACAGTCGGCGATCTCGTCCTTGAGTTGTTTCGCCACGCCCATGCCGCCGGCCGGACTGGCCTCGCCGTCGAGGATGGCGAGATCGATTCCGCCGGCATCGAGCTTGTCGACGACGATCGGCGCCGTCGCGACCTCGACGTAATCGATGGTGGGCATCGAGGGATGTGGACGCTCACCGAGAGCGAGCCGGACTTGCTCGCGCGTGTGCGCGTCGTCGCTGTAGACGAGGATGCGCACGGGTGCCATGGAGTTGGGCTCTGCGGTCTCGGCGGACACGCGGCCGACGTTACTCCGGGCAGTCCCCGGCTACCGGCGAATCTTCAACATCGGCAAGAACTTCCGCGAAATCGCAGCTCGGCTTCACAGCAAACGGCCCCTACCCGGCGATGAACGCCGAAGTAAGGGCCGCCTGAATTGCGTGTGCGCTCAGAAGTTTTCGACGAACTTCGTCAGGCCCTTGCTTGCCGTTTCCAGGGCCGTCTTCTGTGCCTTCTTCACCAGGAAACCCGGCAGCGGGATCTTGGGATCGATGGTCAATTCGAAGGTGACTTTGGTTCCACCGTCGGTGGGCGTCAAGATGTACGAGCCGTCCTGCTGGTTCTGCTGGCCGCTCTCGACGAGGGTCCAGGTCACCTTCTCGTCGCCCTCGAAGGTGTAGTCGACTACCTGCTCGTCGTTGATTCCGAGAATGGACACGGCCATGCGAACGCGATGGGGGCGACCGTCGTCGTGGGTGCTCTCGATGGTGATCTTCTTGTGCGCAGACGACCACTCCGGCAGTCGATCGACCGCGGCGACGGCCTGCATCACCGTTGCCGGATCAGCCTTGATCTCGAATTCCTTGACGCCCGAAACGGCCATGAACGTGCTCCTTCTCGCCTTGCGGCAACGGTTCGTGATTACTGCAGTTGCGCAATTAGATCATTCGGCGATCGGGGTGGCGTCGAACTAGTCCATGCCGTTCTTGCGCATCTGGTCCCGTAGTGCGCCCTGTACGGCCTGTGAAACCCACGAGTTGAGGGAGACTCCGTTCTGATTGGCTGCCTCCTCGGCGCGGGCCTTGATCTGCTCCATCATCCTCAACGTCACTCGGCTGATATCCCCGCTGACGTCGTCGAACGAGTAGGTGGAGTCCATCTTCTCGTCGTCTGCCTTCTCGTTGTCTGCAGCCTCGCCGCCAGTCGAACCGGGCGGGCGAACGACATCGACCAGCAACTCGCTGCCGTCGAGATTGACCTTGACCTCTCGATCGCCGAGCTTCGCCCCGATCTCCTTGGCCAGCTCAGTCGCCGCGGCCAGCAAGACCAGGCGGACCGAGGGTTCGATGGCGGCGGACAGCGACGCCGCGATCCGGCGCGTGTGATCGTCGCCGAGTTCGGCTGCGGTGACGAGGTCGTTCTGCAGCTTTGCGGTGTACTCCGAAATGTCCATGACACCAGAGTGGCGTCAAAAGTGACGTCAGTCAAGGATGCTTGTGACGTCACTCGATCTGGAGGGCGGTCGACCGCTATAGAGTTGCCCCGCACCTGAGGCGAACAGCGTCCGGGTTTCGTGCTGGTTGTTTCGTGCTTGTCGAGGAGTGGGTTGTGCCGAACACGGTGTCGCTGAAAGTGCAGTTGGTGGCGAAGTCCGAGTTCTTCCCGCCCGAGGACATTCCGTGGGAGACGGACGCCGACGGCGGCGAAGCACTTGTCGAGTTCTCCGGTCGAGCCTGCTATCAGAGTTGGTCCAAGCCGAACCCGCGCACGGCAACCAACGCCGGCTACCTGAGGCATCTGCTCGAGGTCGGACACGTTTCAGTGCTCGAGCATGCAACCGTGAGCTTCTACATCACCGGTATCTCGCGCTCGTGCACTCATGAATTGATTCGTCACCGGCACTTCTCGTACTCGCAACTCTCGCAGCGATTCGTCCGCGAGAACGATGCGAACGTCGTCGTACCTCCGGCTGTCGAAGGCGATCCCGAACTCGAAGCACTGTTTCTGTCGGCCACCGACGAAACCCGTCGCGCTTACGGTGAACTGCTCACCGCCCTCGAAGGGAAACTGCAATCAGTGCCCGGCGCCCCGATGCGAGGGAAGCAAGCCAGGCAAGCTGCGCGCTCGGTGCTGCCCAACGCCACCGAGACTCGCTTGGTCGTGACCGGGAACTATCGGGCCTGGCGGCACTTCGTCGAGATGCGTGCCACCGAACATGCGGATGTCGAGATCCGGCGAGTCGCGGTCGAGTGCCTGCGTCAGCTTCGCGACGTCGCGCCAAATGTGTTCGGGGACTACGAGATTCTCCGCGGAAGCGACGGATCGGAAATCGCCGTCAGTGCATTTGCGGCCGAGTCGTGACTCGTGTGCAGAAGTAAGAGCTGAACCGGGTAACCTTCTGACCATGACCTACGGTGATTCCGCTTCTCTTGTCGAGCGTCCGTTCGGCACCATTTCCGTTGCGATGGTGACCCCGTTCACTGCCGACGGGAAGTTGGACGTCGACGCGGGAGTGCGCCTCGCAGCCCATCTCGTCGACAACGGCTGCGACGGCCTTGTCCTTGCCGGTACCACCGGTGAATCTCCCACCACCACCGAGTCCGAGAAGCTCGACCTGCTCCGCGCGGTGATCGACGCCGTCGGCAACCGCGCGAAGATCGTCGCAGGCGCCGGCAGCAACGACACCGCCCACAGTGTCGAACTCGCCCGTGACGCGGCTCGCGCCGGAGCGCACGGTCTGCTCGTCGTCACCCCGTACTACTCGCGTCCGCCCCAGGCCGGACTTTTTGCACACTTCACCGCCGTCGCCAACGCGACCGACCTGCCCGTCATGTTGTACGACATTCCGCCCCGCTCCGTCGTCCCCATCGAGACCGAGACGATCCGCCGACTCGCCGAGCACCCGCGGATCAAGGCTGTCAAGGACGCCAAGGGCGACCTCAACGCCGGCGCAGAGTTGATCGGCACCACCGAACTTCAGTTCTTCTCCGGTGACGACCCGCTGAACCTGCCGTGGCTCGCTGTCGGTGCTACCGGCTTCGTCAGCGTCATCGGCCATCTTGTTCCGGGTCGCCTCCGCGACCTTCACACCGCGTTCGTGTCCGGCGACATCGCCCGCGCCCGCGAGATAAACCTCAGTTTGATCCCTGTGATTCGTTCCGTTGCCCGCCTCGGCGGTGTCAGCGCTTCGAAGGCGGGTCTGCGACTCATCGGAATCGATGTCGGAGAACCACGCCTTCCGCAGGTTGCACCCACTAAAGAGCAGATCGACGGTCTTGCCGCCGATCTGCATGCGGCAGGAGTTTTGTAAATGACCCGTCCCCCCCGACGTCGTAGTGCCAGTCGTCAAGCCGGTCCGCCTTCGCCTCCGGCTCCCGAAACGGTCGCGAAGGCCGCACCGGTAGAGGCACCAGCTGCGCCGGCGGCAGAAGCGGCCCCCGCCGCAGCCGCCCCGCCCAAGAAGGCCGCAGCAACCAAATCCGCAGCGACGAAGTCTGCAGCGACCAAGTCCGCTGCCACCAAATCTGCTGCACCCAAGAAGTCGACCGAAGACAGGTCGCCGCGCAAATCTTCCGGCGGCAACCGTCCGGCAGCGTCGAAGGCGGGCAACGGGCGCGGAAACAAGCGCCCCGAGAACCGTCCGGCCGTCGATCCCACGGGCCGACTCGGAACACCCCCGAAGGCGCCGGCATCAGGTCTGCGCATCGTCGCTCTCGGCGGCATCGGTGAAATCGGTCGCAACATGACGGTGTTCGAGCACCGCGGCAAGCTGCTGATCGTCGACTGCGGTGTGCTGTTTCCCGAGGACCAGCAGCCTGGCGTCGACCTGATCCTCCCGGACTTCCGCTACATCGAAGACCGTATGGACGACGTCGAAGCCGTCATCTTGACTCACGGACACGAGGACCACATCGGTGCTCTGCCGTTCTTGCTGCGCCTGCGCGCGGACATTCCGGTCATCGGCGCCAGGTTCACTCTCGCCCTCGTTGCCGCCAAGTGCCGCGAGCATCGCCTGCGACCGAACCTCGTCGAGGTCGTCGAAGGAAACACCACCACCCACGGCCCGTTCGACTGCGAGTACTTCGCCGTCAACCACTCGATTCCCGACGCGCTCGCGATCGCGATTCGCACCGACGCCGGCGTCGTACTGCACACCGGTGACATCAAGCTCGATCAGCTGCCTCTCGACGGCCGCCTGACCGACCTCGCCGGTTTCTCCCGCCTGGGCGACGAGGGTGTCGACTTGTTCCTCGTGGACTCGACCAACGCCGAGGTCCCGGGATTCGTCACGCCCGAGCGTGAAATCGGGGGAGTGCTCGACAACGTCATCGGCAAGGCGAAGCAGCGCGTCATCGTCGCATCGTTCGCCAGTCACGTGCACCGCATCCAGCAAGTCGTCGACGTTGCCGCTCGGTATAACCGCCGCATCGTCTTCGTCGGCCGCTCGATGGTCCGCAACATGCAGATCGCACAGGATCTCGGCTACCTCACGGTGCCCGACGGCCTGGTCGTCGACATCGACACTGCCGCGACGCTTCCCGACGATCGTCTGGTTCTGATCTCCACGGGTTCGCAGGGTGAGCCGTTGGCAGCGCTCTCGCGGATGGCACGAGGCGAACACCGCCAGATCAACATTCGCGCCAACGACCTGGTCGTTCTCGCGTCCTCGCTGATCCCGGGCAACGAGAACTCCGTTTTCGCCGTGGTCAACGGTTTGGCCAAGCGCGGTGCCACCGTCGTGACGCAGCAGAGCGCCAAGGTTCACGTCTCGGGCCACGCGTCCGCCGGTGAGTTGCTCTACCTCTACAACGCGGTTCGGCCCACCAATGCCATGCCTGTTCACGGTGAATGGCGCCATCTGCGTGCCAACGCTGCACTTGCCAAGGCCACCGGCGTTCCGGAAGAGCGCATCGTACTGGCCGAGGACGGCGTCGTGGTCGACATGGTCGACGGACTCGCCGAGATCGTCGGACGTGTACCGGTCGGACACGTCTACGTCGACGGTCTGTCCGTCGGTGACGTCGGTGAGCCGACGCTTTCCGATCGCCTGGTGCTCGGTGAGGGCGGCTTCATCGCCATCACCATCGTCATCAACGAGTCGACGGGTCGCGCGGTCAGCACTCCCGAGGTGTCCGGTCGCGGTTTCTCCGACGATCCGACAGCCCTCAAGGCCGCCGCGGATCTCGTGGAATCGGACCTGGCACGGTTGGCGAGCGAAGGCGTCATCGACGCTCATCGCATCGCGCAGTCCGTGCGCCGCGTCGTCGGACGCTGGGTCGCGGACAAGTACCGCCGCCGTCCGATGATCATTCCGACGGTCATCGCGGTTCCGTAGATCGGCACAGCAGGTCGCTTGCGCTCGAACCCGGTCCGGTTCGAGTACTTTGGCGAAGGTGACCTTCGCTCATGACGAACGACTCGCCCTGGTGGACAGCATGGTCGAATTCGGCCCCGATGCTCCGACGCTGTGTGGGGAGTGGACCAATCGTGACCTGGCAGCACATCTGATCGTCCGGGAGCGGCGTCTCGACGCCGCTCCCGGAATCATGTTCAGCCCTCTGGCCGGTCACACCGAGAGCGTGCGAAAGGCCGCAGCGGCGCGTCCGTGGGAGGACATCCTCGACGACGTTCGCAGCGGGCCGCCTCGGTGGTCGCCGATGTACTGGCTCGACGCGCAGGTCAACACCACGGAAATGTTCGTCCACCACGAAGATGTACGACGCGCACACCTGAATTGGGCGCCGCGTCCGTTGTCGGAGGGACGGCAGGCTCAACTGTGGAAGTACGCGCGGCAGATCGGCAAGATGGGCTACCGCAAAGCCGCTGTCGAGGTGATTTTCGAACTTCCGTCCGGAGAGAGCGCGGTCGTCCACAAATCCGGCTCTCGAAGTGTTGTCTTGCAGGGTGAACCTGCCGAGTTGCTTCTTCACGCTTTCGGTCGCAACGAAGTACAGATCGAAGCTAAAGGCGAACTTGGCGACGTTCAATCGGTGATGGCGCTCGATCGCAGTTTCTGATGGCCTCCTTCCACCGGAGTAGAACTCGACAGACGGGTTGTGAAGATCACGTTTCGCACTCGCGACCGGTGTTGCTGGTGTTGCGGATGGTCCAGATGGGGTCGCACAGACTAGCCTGAACTCCATGGCAGGTAAGTCGAGCGCCCGGGGATCCAGTACAAGCACGTCCACGTCCAGGGCATCGACCAGGTCGTCAGCGTCTGCGCCGAGCGCGCGGGCGACCGCAAAACCCCGCACATCGCGCACCACGCGGACCGTCTCGACTCCTCGAAATGTCACGACGTCGGCCAAAGCCGGTGGCCGCCCCGCTTCGGGGAAAGGCTCCAAGCCGGCGCCGAAGAAGTCGTCCGGTACGTCTTCGGCTTCGCGCCGACCCGTATCGAAAACGTCTCAGCGGGCCAGCCCGTTGGCGGCGGTCGGCAAGGGGATCGGCGCCGGGTGGTCCCTGGCTGCCCGCGGTGTCGGCGCCACCACGCGCACGGTCAGCAAGGTCGGCGAGATCGAAGCCGGCCATCGCCGCGACGGAATAGCGCTCGGCCTGATCGCATTCAGCGTCGTCATCGCCGGGGGAGTCTGGTTCAAGGCCGGAGGTCCGATCGGCGGTGGCATCGACACTCTCGTGCGGGCGATCTTCGGCGCGGCTTCGGCTGTGCTCCCCATCGTCGGCGTCGGCCTCGCGATCCTGTTGATGCGCACCGAACCCAAACCTGAGATCCGACCTCGACTGATCATGGGATCGCTGCTGGTCGGTCTGCCTGCGCTCGGCCTGTGGCACATCATCTCCGGATCGCCGACAGACGCCACCGGCCGCTCCAACGGCGCAGGGTTCGTCGGATACGTCGTGGGAGGCCCGCTGACCAACGGACTCACCGTCTGGCTGTCGGCGCCGCTGTTGGTCATCGCCGCCGGATTCGGAATCCTGCTTCTGACCGGAACGACTCTGCGTGAGGTCCCGAGCAAGTTCCAGTCCTTCTTCGGTGCCTCGTATCCCTCGGATGAATACGGCGACTACGGATCCGAATTCGAAGAAGACGGCGAGCACCACTACGGCGAATCTGCTTACGATCCTTCGCTGTTCGACGCCGACGGCTACCCGGTCGACACCTATGCCGAGCCGCCGCTCAAGCCCGCCAAGCGGACCAGCCGACGCGCACCGATCGACAACTACCCGACGGACGAGTTCGAATCCGGCGACAAGAAAACCGAAGTACTCGGTCTGTGGAACGCTGACGAAACCGCAGAGCCCGACGAGCCCGTCGTGGCTGCGGCAGCGCCCGTCGTGGAGACGCCGGCGCCGCGGCCCAAGGTGCCGGCACGTTCGGTCCCCATCGCCAAGCCCGTGCCGAAACCCGAACCCGAGCCGGAGGAGAAGGAACACTTCGTCACCGATCGGGTCACCGACGGCGACTACAACCTCCCGCCGACGACGTTGCTGATCGAGGGCGATCCGCCCAAGCTCCGCAGTTCTGCGAACGACGCGATGATCGAAGCGATCAGCGAGGTCCTCGAACAGTTCAAGATCGACGCCGCCGTTACGGGATTCACCCGCGGACCGACAGTGACGCGCTACGAGGTCGAACTCGGCCCCGGCGTGAAGGTCGAGAAGATCACTGCGCTCGCCCGCAACATCGCCTACGCGGTGGCAACCGACAACGTCCGCCTCCTCGCCCCCATTCCGGGTAAGTCCGCGGTGGGTATCGAGGTACCGAACTCCGACCGTGAAATGGTTCGCCTCGCCGACGTGCTGAACGCGCCGAGCACCCGACGCGATCACCATCCACTGGTGATCGGTCTGGGTAAGGACATCGAAGGTGACTTCGTCAGTGCGAACCTCGCGAAGATGCCCCACCTGCTGGTGGCAGGTTCGACCGGCTCGGGTAAGTCGAGCTTCGTGAACTCGATGCTCGTCTCGCTGCTGACCCGCGCGACGCCGGAAGAAGTACGGATGATCCTCATCGACCCCAAGATGGTCGAGCTCACGCCGTACGAAGGTATCCCGCACCTGATCACGCCGATCATTACTCAGCCCAAGAAGGCAGCGGCAGCGCTGGCCTGGTTGGTCGAGGAGATGGAACAGCGCTACCAGGACATGCAGGCTAACCGAGTGCGTCACATCGACGACTTCAACTCCAAGGTCAAGTCCGGGGAAATCACCGCGCCGCTGGGCAGCGAGCGCGTCTACCGCCCGTACCCGTACATCCTGGCGATCGTGGACGAGTTGGCCGACCTCATGATGACCGCTCCGCGCGACGTCGAAGAAGCAATCGTCCGCATCACCCAGAAGGCCCGTGCGGCCGGTATCCACTTGGTGCTGGCAACGCAGCGCCCGTCCGTCGACGTCGTCACCGGCCTGATCAAGACCAACGTGCCTTCGCGTCTGGCGTTCGCGACGTCCTCGCTCACGGACTCGCGAGTCATCCTCGATCAGCCCGGCGCCGAGAAGCTCATCGGTATGGGTGACGGCTTGTTCCTGCCCATGGGCGCCGGCAAGCCGACCCGTATGCAAGGCGCGTTCATCACCGACGAGGAAATCTCTGCGGTTGTCGACTTCGCGAAGAACCAGGCCGAGCCCGAGTACACCGAAGGTGTCACCGCACAGAAGGCCGGGGAGAAGAAGGACGTCGACCCCGACATCGGCGACGACATGGACGTCCTCTTGCAGGCCGTGGAATTGGTTATCACGAGTCAATTCGGTTCGACGTCGATGCTGCAGCGCAAGCTGCGCGTCGGGTTCGCCAAGGCCGGCCGACTCATGGATCTCATGGAAAATCGTGGCGTCGTCGGCCCCAGCGAGGGCTCCAAGGCACGCGAGGTTTTGATGAAGCCTGAGGAACTCGACGGTCTGCTGTGGTCGATTCGCGGTGGCGACCCGGACGAGGCACCCGCAGACGAGTAGCGACACGTCGGCGGACAAGCCGTCGACAGACGACCGGAGGAACCCGTGCATGTGACGCCGTTGGCTTGGGGAATCACGATCGTGGTGATCCTCGGCCTGTTCGTCTTCGACTTCTTCGCCCACGTCCGCACTCCACATGCGCCGACGTTCCGGGAGTCGGCATTCTGGTCGACGGTCTACATTTCGATAGCCATCGTTTTCGGCCTGGTGGTGATGTGGATCTGGGGTACGACGTACGGCGGTGAGTACTTCGCCGGCTACGTCACGGAAAAGGCGCTCTCGGTAGACAATCTGTTCGTCTTCGTGATCATCATGTCGACGTTCGCCGTCCCGCGAGAGTTCCAGCAGAAAGTGCTGCTGATCGGCATCGTCCTCGCGCTGGTGATGCGCGGAATCTTCATCGGCGTCGGCGCGGCCGCCATCAATGCGTACAGCTGGGTGTTCTACCTTTTCGGTGCATTTCTGATCTACACCGCGTACACCCTGATCCGCGATCACGGCCACGAGAAGGAAGCGGAGGAGAAGCGCGACAGTCGCATCATCTCGCTCGTGAAGCGGGTGCTGCCCACCACCGAGGAATACGACGGGGACAAACTGATCACCCGTATCGACGGCAAGCGCGTCGTGACACCGTTGTTGTTGGCGCTCATCGCGATCGGGTTTGCCGACGTGCTCTTCGCGCTCGATTCGATTCCGGCGATCTACGGTCTGACGCAGGAACCGTACCTGGTGTTCACCGCCAACGCCTTCGCGCTGATGGGCCTACGGCAGCTGTACTTCCTGATCGGCGGGTTGCTCGAACGACTCGTCTACCTCTCGTACGGGCTCTCGATAATTCTGGCGTTCATCGGCGTGAAACTGGTACTGCACGCGTTGCACGAGAACACGCTCTCGTTCGTCAACGGCGGTGAACACGTCTCGGTGCCGGAAATCTCGACGGCACTCTCACTCGGAGTGATCATCGGAGTGCTGGCGGTGACAACGGTCGCGAGCCTGTTGAAGACTCGCGACCGGGCCGGGGAGTAAAGCCGGGGCCTGTGTCCGTCAGGCGCTGAACTGGCCTAGAACCGGCACCCACTCGGTGATCCGGACGTTTTCGATCAGGTCGGCGATCGCGAAGGGATCGTGGGTGAAGAGAAGCGAAACGGTATCGGTGTCAGCGGCGTCGACGATGATCAGCGCGCCGTTTCCATCTGCAAACGGACCTGACGACAACACGATCGAGCGGGAAACCAGATCGGCGAGCCACGCGCGGTGATCGCTGCGGAGTTCGTCGCGCTGAGGATTCTTCTCGGGCGCATAGGTGTATTCGACGAGGAACAACGACATCGTGAACCGCTTTCGGGACGGGGATCGAGACAGGGATGTGTGAAGAGTCTGAACGGTTCAGAGAGTCAGGAGCATGCGAGTATTGCCGAGTGTGTTGGGTTTCACATAGCTCAGATCGAGGAACTCGGCGACGCCGGCGTCGTAGGAACGACACATTTCGGCATAGACCTCGGCGGTGACGGGAGTGCCGTCGATCTCCGCGAATCCGTGACGGTGGAAGAATTCGGTCTCGAACGTCAAAACGAACAGTCGTTCCAACTCCAATTCCTTGGCGACCTCGATGAGTTTGTCGACGACGTGGAAACCCGCACCCTGCCCCTTGGCCGTCGGATCGACTGCGACGGTGCGGATCTCACCCAGGTCTGCCCACAGCACATGCAGTGCGCCGCAAGCGATTACCTGGTCACCCCGCTCAGCGACCCAGAACTCCTGGACAGCCTCGTACAGCGTCACGAGATTCTTCTCGAGCAGGATCTTGCCGGCGTAGATGTCGATCAGGCGCTTGATTTCGGGGATGTCCGACGTTCGCGCGCGACGCACGATCAACTGGCTCTCGGTATAGGTCGGCGCGGTCGAAGTCATGTGGTGCACATTAGTCAATGGCCCTACCGATATTCTAAGTCGCGTGCCTGTCCGCCCCACGCAATTCCCGCGCCGCTCGGCTGTATCCCGGGTTCGGCTCACCGCCCGTGCGGTGATCCGATGAGTACCCCGCGCGATCAGACCGACGCCCATCGCGCCGCCGTCGGTCCGTCCGACGGCACACCTGTCGCGGACAACCCGGTTCCGTTGCTGAACATCGCGAACATTCTCACGATGGTGCGAATGGTTCTCGTTCCGGTGTTTCTCGTTGTTCTGTTCGTCGACGGCGGACACTCGACGTGGTGGCGTCTCGGAGCGATGGGCGTGTTCATCGTCGCCGCGATCACGGATCGGATCGACGGCCAATTGGCTCGGAAGTACGGTCTGGTCACCGATTTCGGGAAACTCATGGACCCGATCGCGGACAAGGCCTTGATCGGAGCCGCGCTCATCGGGCTCTCGGTTCTCGGCGATCTGTCGTGGTGGGTGACCGGAGTGATCATCGCCCGAGAACTCGGAATCACGCTGTTGCGGTTCGCGGTCTTGCGGCACGCGGTCATCCCGGCAGGCAAGGGCGGCAAGCTCAAGACACTCGTCCAGGCCGTCGCGATCGGCTTCTACCTCTGCCCGCTGCCGAGCAGTTGGGACATCGTCAGCGGACTGCTGATGGCTGCTGCCGTCGTACTGACGGTGGCGACGGGAATCGAATACATCGTGCAGGCGATCAGGCTTCGCGCCGGAGTCCGCGCAGTCGAGTCATGACCGACCCGCTGCTCGGACTCGGAGTGGTCGAACTCGTCGACGCTCTCGCCGCCGCGAGGCAGACGGTCGCCGCCGCTGAATCTTTGACGGCCGGATTGTTCACGGCTGCGGTCGCGTCCGTGCCGGGGTCGAGCGCGGTGCTGCGTGGGGGCCTGGTCGTGTATGCGACCGACCTGAAAGCAACGCTGGCGGGCGTGGATCCCGAGCGCCTGGCGTCAGACGGTCCCGTGTCCGAGAGCACCGCCGTGGCCTTGGCGCTCGGCGCCCGGACGAGGTGCGGTGCCGACTGGGGTATCGGACTGACCGGAGTTGCCGGTCCGAGCGAGCAGGACGGACACCCGGTCGGAACGGTGTTTCTCGGTATCGCCGGCCCGGACGGAACCGAATGCGTACCGCTCGCGCTCGGCGGCGAACGGTGGGAGATTCGGACAACGGCAGTCGCGACGGCCGTGTCGCGGTTGCGTGATCGTGTCGTAGAGCGTGCGGCACGATAGGCTCGGGAACCAATCGGATGTGTTCGGACGTTGACGATTGTGAAGACGTACGACCATGCACGATGAGGTCACGGATGAAGGAGGAGCGAGATGGCGCTGCTATTGCGTGAGGCAATCGGTGACAGTCTCCGGCGTACGCGCGTTTCGCAAAGCCGCACGCTACGTGAGGTGTCGAACAGCGCGCGTGTGAGCTTGGGCTATCTGTCCGAAGTGGAACGTGGACGTAAGGAAGCATCGAGCGAACTGTTGGCAGCGATCTGTGATGCGCTCGCAGTCCCACTGTCCGACGTGCTGGTCGATGTGAGCGAGACCTTGGCCACCAAGAAGAGCTCTCCGGTAGCTGGTCGACAGGTCACCGAACCTGCCGTGTCGGCATCCGGCACTGTCTCGGCTTCCGGTTCGCCGACTATCGCACGCGACACACGTGTCGTGATTCCGGCACCGAACGCTCGAAGGTTGGCGGCGGCGTAGCCACTACCGGCAGTAACCGATAGATTTTGTACGTAACCGCCGGTTTCCAGCAGGTGGGGTCAGAGCAGATAGGGCGCAGCCCTTGTTTCGGTGCGCGACGGTCGCGCTCCGGGTCGCGTTCGGCGCGGCGCATCAGATGGAGGCAGGATCAAACCAATGGCTAATCCTTTCGTCAAGGGCTGGAAGTACCTGATGGCGCTCTTCAATTCGAAGATCGATGAGAAGGCAGATCCAAAGGTTCAGATTCAGCAGGCGATCGAGGACGCACAGCGCCAGCATCAGGCGTTGTCCCAGCAGGCTGCGTCGGTGATCGGTAATCAGCGTCAACTCGAGATGAAGCTCAGTCGTCAGCTCGACGAGGTCGAGAAGCTCAACGCCAACGCGCGCCAAGCCGTCAATCTTGCCGATCAGGCTGCTGCTGCCGGCGACAACGACAAGGCGATCCAGTACACCAATGCCGCCGAGGCTTTTGCGGCTCAGTTGGTGACGGCCGAGCAGGGCGTCGAGGATCTGAAGGCACTGCACGACCAGTCCTTGCAGGCAGCCGCTCAGGCCAAGAAGGCCGTTGAGCAGAACGCGATGACCCTGCAGGCAAAGGTTGCCGAGCGCACCAAGCTGCTCAGCCAGCTCGAGCAGGCCAAGATGCAGGAGCGCGTGAGCGAGTCGCTTCGATCCATGGACAGCACGCTGTCGGCTCCCGGCAACACACCCAGCCTCGATGCTGTGCGCGACAAGATCGAGCGCCGCTATGCTGACGCACTCGGCTCGGCCGAGCTCGCCCAGAACTCCGTCCAGGGCCGCATGATGGAGGTCCAGCAGGCCTCGGTCCAGATGGCAGGGCACAGCCGCCTCGAGCAGATTCGAGCATCCATGAAGGGCGAGGCACTGCCTTCCGGCGGTGCAGCAGCCACTCCCGCGACTCCGTCCGTCGAGAAGCAGCCCCCGGCTGCCGGTCAGACCGGGCAGTAGCCGAATTCTCGATGTCGGCAGTGATGCTCTGATGTTTTCTTCGCGAGACGGTCGATCTGGGCGCGAGCCCCGGTCGGCCGTTCCCGTTTCCGTATCCGGCGCTTTCGGATCGTTGGGACGCACCGCGGATACATTGCGCGAGGTCGGTCTGTCTGCGGCGGATGCCGCTCGGCGGTGGCAGGATCCGCGCGCCAAGTTCGAGCGCAAGCGTGCCCGTGCGCGTCGGCGGGCGCAGCGATGGGGATTCATGTCCGGCGGTTCAGTGGTCGGCACCGCCGGCCTCGCGGTTGCGGCGGCTCCCGAGTGGTCGGTGGTCGTGGCGGGCGGGGGAGCGGCACTGTTCGCGGTTCCCGCCGTCATCGCGGTCGGCCGTTACCGTTCGATGAGCTCCGGTCCTCCGCCGTCGGCGCCGATTCGCAGACGATTGCCACCGTCGTCGTCTCGCGCGTTCATTCCGATGTCGCGCCTCATCGGTGCCGAGACGTCGCTGTTCGAGATATTGAGTGTTCTCAGACGCGCCGACACCATCGACCCCGGTGAGCTGGACGAAATCACCGCTACCGCCGATTCGGCACTCAGAGCGATGTTCGCGGTGTCTTCGGACGTGGTGGCGATGGAACGTGCGGTGGCCGCAACGCCCAAAGTGACTGAGCCTCTGGATCCCACAATCGACAGCGCAGTTCGTGAGTTGCAGTCGGGGTTGGACCAATACGAGGATCTGGTGACCTCAGCCGCCGCGCTGACTGCGCCTCACAGCCCTTCGGCGCTCGTGGGATTCAACCGGGAACTCTCGGCGCTGCACGCGGCCGCCGAGCGACTTTCGGCGCTTGCCGACGCCATCGGCGAGGTGGACGACATCACCCGCAAATACAACTGACAGTCCTGGTCTGATCGGCGCTCAGTCGTCGGCGCCGCGGGCTGCCAATGCTTCACCCATCGCATCTGCGGTCATCAGGGTGCCGACGATGACCGGCACTGCGAAGGAACGCAGCGAGAAGCCGAGCCCTCGTGCCTTGCGTGCTTCGGACACCTGTGTGATGACCTCGAACATCAGCGGAATGCATCGGATAGTCATTGCCAGGAGCAAGGCGATCCGTTCGGGATTGACGCCGAAGCGTCGCAGGGGTGTCAGGAATCTGGTGATCGCGTCGAGCATCTCCGAGATCCGCGTGGTCAGACCCATGATCGCCGCGAATGCGATCGAGATGATCAAGACGCCGCACACGACGGCGGCTCGCTGCCACCCCGCGACCACCAGCTGAAACGCGCCGATGAACAGCAACATCCACAGTGCGGGTTGCAGCTGCCGAATCGCCGTCATCGGCGGGATGCGCGCAATGACGTACAGGGCGACGACGACGATCGTGGGAGCTGCGAGTTGCCACGGCTCACGTACGAAGATCGAGACGGCCAGGATCGCCACGATCAATGCGAGGAGCTTGATCCCCGTCGGCATCCGGTGCAGGAGCGATGTGCCCGGCCGGTAGACGCCGAGAGTGGTCACGAGACCAACGACCGGTAATGGCCGATCGAGTCGGCGGGGGAGCCGTCGGCGACGACACGGCCTTGGTCGACAACCAACACCCGTTCGAATGATTCGAGGAGGTCGAGTTGGTGGGTCACGACGATCAGTTGTTGATCGAGTGACTCGAACAGCGAGCTGATTAGTCGCGAGTTGCGAAGATCGAGGAGCGTGGTGGGCTCGTCGGCGACGAGTACGTTCGGCTCTGTCACCATGATGGCCGCGAGCGCGAGTAGCTGCTTCTGCCCACCGGAAAGCTGGTGAGTGGGATGGTCGGCGTGCCCGGCGAGACCGTAGCGCTGCAGGACCGAGCTGACCTTGGCGGCGCGCTCGGTTTTACCCAAATCGCTACGGCGCAGCGAGAATTCGATGTCCTCGGCCACCGTTGGCATCACGATCTGATGGTTGGGATCGGTGAAGACGAACCCGACCTGCTTGCGTACGTCGCGGCCCTTCTTCGCGGTATCCAGGCCGTTCACCTGGACGCGCCCTTCGGTAGGAACGACCAGGCCGTTGATCATGCGAGCGAGGGTCGACTTGCCGCTTCCGTTCGCTCCCACGATCCCGATTCGCTGCTCGCTCAGTCGCAGATCTATCTGCTGCAGGACTGTTCGTTCACCGAAGCTGTGGCCGACGTTCTCGAAGACGATCTCACTCATCGGAGATTAATTCGCCACCACGGTCTTGGTGGACGAGATCACCGAATCACGCAGGAGTGCCGGATATGCGCGATGGACCTGGGACGCGACGAGCGCGGTGACCACGGCCTTTGCCGCGTCGAGAGGAATGAAGGCAGCGTTGGCCGACCAGGCGGCCACGAAGCTCATGTGTCCGCGGACCATCATTCCGACGATGCCGAAGGCGTAGAGGATGACAACCCCGCCGAGGAGGTTGATGCCGATGCCCGCGATGATCCGGTACTTGGGCAGCATCTTTGCAGTCAGCCACCCGATGACGAATGCCGTCGGGATCCAACCGATGAGGAATCCGGCCGTCGGGCTCGAAAGAGACACGAGTGCGGTGCGACCGCCGGCAAGGACCGGTAGCCCCACCAGTCCCAGGGCGATGACCGTCAGGACGGCGAGAACACCCTTGCGCGGTCCGAGCAGAGCGCCGGCCATCATGACGCCCATGGACTGAAGTGTGATCGGTACGCCGGAAATGCCGATGTTGATCGACCCGGGTAGGCCCAGCGCGATGATGAGTGCGGCGAAGACGGCTACATGCGCGAGATCGCGAGCGGGGAAACGGGTCGTAGACACTGCGGACGTGCTCCTTCGGCGTACGGGATGGAACTTCGCGAGTTTACGCCAGTCGCACGCTGCAGTGGGTTGGACACCTGACCTGCGTGAGGGGCGGTCTCGGGGTGAACCCTGATCTTTACCTGAACTTGCCGCTGAGCTGCTGCTTTGTCGCGCCAGACCTGTCAGGCTGGTTCTACGGACGACGCAGCACCTGTCCGATTCGACTGATTGTTCAATGGCCCATTGGAGGCAAGCATGTTTTGGAAGATCGTTTTGGCCGTCGTACTGGTGTGGGTTGCACTCGCGGTGGTCGGCGCCCTGATCAAAGGGCTTTTCTGGGTTCTGGTGGTCGGCGCGGTCGGCTTCGGAATCTACTTCCTGGTGAAGGCGATGTCGGGAAGTGACGACAATTCGCCCGCTTCGCGGTTCTGACAGGCAAGATCGGCCCTATGGAAAACTTCCCCGAGGACTGGCAGCGCGCGATTGTCATCGTTGCGCATCCCGACGACATCGAATACGGCGCAGCCGCGGCGGTGGCGCAGTGGACCGATCGCGGCAAGGACGTCCGATACGTGCTGGCCACGCGAGGTGAGGCCGGAATCGCTGGTCTGTCGCCCGAGGAGTCCGGCCCGGTCCGTGAGGAAGAAGAGCGCCGCTCGGCCGCGATCGTCGGTGTCAGTGAGGTGGAGTTCCTCGGACTACCCGACGGTCGTCTCGTGGAAGGCCTGGAGTTGCGCTCGACTCTTGCCGCTGCAATTCGTCGCCACCGTCCGGATTTGGTGGTCACGATGAATTTCTCGCACACCTGGGGGCCCGGCTACCTCAACAGTGCGGATCACCGCGCGCTCGGGATCAGCGTCCTGGACGCAACTGCCGACGCAGCAAACGAATGGATCTTTCCGTCATTGACGGCTCAGGGGTTGGCGCCGTGGTCCGGCGTTCGGTGGGTCGCGGTGAACACGACGACTCCCACACACTGCGTCGACGTGACGTCGACGGTCGATCGCGCCGTGGATTCGCTCGCGGAGCACGCACGCTATCTGGCGGCATTGAGTTCCGTGTCGATCCGGGAACAGGCCCGCGCACAGATAGATATGGTCAGCGGACCGAAGCCTGGTTTTGATGCCGAGCGCGCAGTTGGTTTCGAGTTGTACTATTTCTGATGAGCTCTGAGCGAGAAAAGTCGCAAGTCCCGACGGGATTACCGGTGACTTGTCCGGTATTGTGTTACACACGATGGTAATCCGTAACGCAGATGACCCAATTGCCCCTCGCAAGGCCGACGGTCAGCGCATCCCCAGCCGCGAGATCGACGACGTGATTCTCGACGCCGCACGATCGTGTGTCCTCGATTTCGGAATGCAGCGAACCACACTTGCCGAGATCTCCCGTCGAGCCGGCGTCAGCCGACCCACGGTCTACCGGCGGTGGCCGGACACGCGGGCCGTGGTCGCGGACCTGCTCACCCGCGAGATCCGATCGGTGCTGCCCGAGGTGACCTTCACCGGGTCTGCGGGCACGTTGCTCGTGGAGGCGATCGGTGACGTCGTCGGACAGATCCGCGACCATCCGCTCTTCGTGAAAATTCGGCAAGCCGATCAAGAGTTGCTGACCACGTACATCGTGGACCGACTCGGCGCGAGCCAGAAGTCGATTCTCGAGCTGATCACCTCCGTCGTCGCGGCCGGTCAACAGGACGGTTCGATTCGCGAGGGAAGCGTCACCGAGATCGCGGCGATGGTTCTGTTGATGGCTCAGTCCGTTGTCATCTCCGCACCGACACTCGAGCCGGAGCTTTCCTCCGATGCGTCGGTCGAGCAACTTCGATATGCGGTTGCTGCGTATCTGGCACCTGTCAAGAATTCGGGAGAATAGCTGTGAGCCCCCTAGGTCCAGCAGGCAGTGATTCAGCAAGCTGCAATTCAGCGCTCAATGCACAGCGGCGTACTCGTGAGCTCGAGCAGTTGGCGAACGGCGATTCGGTCGACGTCCTGGTTATCGGTGGCGGAATCACGGGCGTCGGTGTTGCTCTCGATGCCGTGACTCGTGGGCTGAGTGTTGCGCTGGTCGAAAAGCACGACCTCGCGTTCGGCACCAGCCGCTGGAGTTCGAAACTGGCGCACGGTGGCCTTCGGTACCTTGCTTCCGGCAATGTCGGCATCGCCCGTGAAAGTGCGGTCGAGCGCGGAATTCTCATGACGCGCACCGCGCCGCACCTGGTTCGCGCCATGCCTCAACTCGTACCGCTGTTGCCGGAGACGTCGTTTTTCGGAAAGGCCCTGGTGCGTACCGGTTTCCTGGCCGGTGACGCTCTGCGCATGTCGGCCCGAACCCCGGCGTCGGTACTTCCCAGATCACGGACGGTCAGTGCTGCTCGCGCTCGCGAATTGGCCCCTGCGGTCAAGCAAGAGAATCTACGCGGCGCCTTGACGGCGTTCGACGGGCAGCTCATCGACGACGCCCGCCTTGTCGTCGGCATCGCGCGAACAGCGGCGTCCCACGGCGCGCGAATCCTGACCCGGGTCGGTGCGTACGACGTATCCGGAACATCGGCCACCCTGCGCGACGAGTTGACCGGGTCCGAGTTCTTGATGCGTGCCCGCGTCGTGATCAATGCGACCGGGGTGTGGGCTGATCAGGTCGACTCCAGCATCACTCTTCGCCCCAGCCGCGGAACACACCTGGTGCTCGACGCGGCGCGATTGGGGAACCCCACTGCAGCACTGACGGTGCCGATTCCCGGCGAGACCAACCGTTTCGTCTTCGCCCTACCCGCACAGCTCGGCCGGATCTACCTAGGGTTGACCGACGAAGCAGCGCCGGGGCCGGTGCCCGACGTGCCGACGGCGTCCGAGGACGAGATCGACTTCCTGCTCAGCACCGTGAACACGGCGTTGGAAGTTCCGCTGACACGTCAGGACGTTCTGGGGACTTTTGCGGGTCTGCGCCCCTTGCTGGACACCGGTGAAGGCTCGACTGCCGATCTCTCCCGCAATCACGCTGTTGTTCGTTCGGCTTCGGGCTTGGTCACGGTGGTGGGCGGCAAGCTCACGACGTACCGCAAGATGGCCGAAGACGCTGTCGACGCTGCGATCGAGGTCGGCTCGCTGAATGCCGGTGCGTGTCGGACACGCGCGTTGCCGGTGGTAGGTGCTGCATCGGCGGCGGATTTGAAAAAGATCAAGGCTCCCGCCTCCCTCGTGGCGCGATACGGCACCGAAGCGGAGTTCGTTGCCTCCGCGAGCAGTGATCGTCTTCGGCCGGTTGCGGACTTGGAGATCTGCGGCGCCGAGTTCGATTTCGCCGTATCGCACGAAGGTGCCCTCGATGTCGACGACGTCCTTGATCGCAGGACCAGAATCGGATTGGTGGCTTCGGATCGCGAACGCGCACTGGGTGCGGCAGAACAGGCGTTTCACTCGGTGTGACACTCTGATCCGGTGCGTGTAGCCGTCGTTGCCGGGCCGGACCCGGGTCATGCTTTTCCCGCAATAGCGTTGTCGCTGGCGTTGATCCAGGCCGGCGACGACCCCATCCTCTACACCGGGACCCGGTGGGTGGAGGCAGCGCGAGCAGCGGGTGTGGAAGCGGAGCCTCTCAAGGGCTTGGCTCCGAGGCCGGGAGACGACGATCTCGATGCAGGCGCTCGGATTCATTCGCGCGCCGCCTATATTTCCACCGAACTGCTTCCCGACCTGAAATCCGTCTCCCCAGATCTTGTCGTCTCCGACATCCTTACTGCCGGAGGCGGATTGGCCGCGGAACGGCTGGGCATCCCGTGGGTGGAGCTCTCGCCTCACCCGTTGTACTCACCCTCGCGCGGTCTGCCGCCGATCGGCAGTGGGCTCGCGCCTGGCGTCGGAATTCGCGGTCGACTCCGCGACACCCTGATGCGCGCAGCGACGGGACGTTCGATCAAGCAAGGGTTGGCCCAGCGCTCGCAAGCCCGTGTCGGTGTCGGACTGCCCGCTCTCGATCCCGGTCCTCATGCGCGGCTGATCGCAACACTTCCGGCACTGGAAGTGCCTCGCCCCGACTGGCCGGAGCACGCACACGTCGTCGGACCGCTTCTCTGGGAGCCGACCGAGGTCATTCTGGATCCACCGCCAGGTGACGAACCGCTGGTCATGGTGGCGCCGTCCACGGCACACACCGGCGCAGTGGGAATGTTCGAGGGAACGGTCGAAGGCCTCGACGGAGCCGGTGTCAGGCTGATCGCGTCGATGCTCGACGGAGCTGAAGGCGAGCATCCTGATTGGGTTCGTGCAGGTCTCGGACGCCAGGACGCGATGCTGCGTGACGCGTCGGTATTGGTGTGCGGCGGCGGGCACGGCATGTTGGCAAAGGCGCTGTTGGCCGGAGTGCCGACCGTCGTCGTTCCTGGGGGAGGGGACCAGTGGGAGCTGGCCAATCGCGCTGCGCGGGCAGGCACGTCGGTGATCGTGCGGCCTGCGGATGCGCAGTCGATTCGCGATGCAGTACTACAGGTCCTTTCCGATGAGCGATTCACGGAAGCGGCGAGGGCGGCTGCCGCTACTGCGTCGCAGGTCGTCGATCCGGTCGTGGTGTGCCGACAGGTGGTCAATGGCGGTGTGTCGGCGTGAGCCGACTGTGCCTGGGTGCAGATACATCACCCTGTGGACTACGGTGGCGGCTGTGCGGTTGACCGAATTTCATGAAATGGTGCGCGAAGAGTTCGGGCAGGTACGAGGCGACTCGATGCTGATCGACCATGTACTCCAGAGTCTCGACGGAATGACTGCCGCGGAGGCCGTCGAAGCAGGCTGGGAGCCCCGTGAGGTGTGGCGCGCGCTCTGCGTGGAGTTCGACGTACCACCGGCCCGCCGCTGAATTTTCGGCGTGTCGAACGTCTCTCGTCTTCTGTTCGAACACGTGTTCGTCTATGCTGGAGCTGTTCGGTGGTGACGCTCCTTTCGTAACTGCGAACTTTCGGTTATCGACAAGCACCGTGTTCGACAAGCGCAGTGTCCGACGGGCACGAAACCAAGATCGAAAAGTCTGTCGGTGGCCGGATCTACTCTGATCGCAACACACCAACAGGGTCGGCTCAGGCAGGCACTGAAGAGACGGAGTCTGCTCAGGCAGGCACTGAAGACTGATACAAGGATGGGGATCACGATGGCACCACAGGCACCTGATCGGGACAAGGCACTCGACCTCGCGTTGGCGCAGATCGACAAGAACTTCGGCAAGGGTTCGGTGATGCGCCTGGGTGAGGGTGTCCGCCAGCCCATCGCCGTCATTCCCACCGGTTCCATCGCGCTCGACGTCGCGCTGGGTATCGGCGGACTGCCGCGTGGCCGCGTCATCGAGATCTACGGCCCGGAATCCTCGGGTAAGACCACCGTGGCACTGCACGCAGTTGCCAACGCTCAGGCCAACGGCGGCATCGCGGCCTTCATCGACGCGGAGCACGCGCTTGATCCTGACTATGCAGCCAAGTTGGGTGTCGACACCGACGCGCTTCTGGTCTCGCAGCCCGATACGGGTGAGCAGGCTCTCGAGATCACCGACATGCTGATTCGTTCGGGCGCCCTCGACATCGTCGTGATCGACTCCGTGGCCGCTCTTGTTCCTCGCGCCGAGATCGAAGGCGAGATGGGTGACAGCCACGTCGGCCTGCAGGCTCGACTGATGAGCCAGGCGCTGCGCAAGATCACCGGTGCCATGAACAACTCGGGCACCACCGTCATCTTCATCAACCAGCTTCGCGAGAAGATCGGCGTGATGTTCGGTTCTCCCGAAACCACCACCGGTGGTAAGGCACTGAAGTTCTACGCCTCGGTTCGCCTCGACATCCGTCGTATCGAGACTCTCAAGGATGGTACCGACGCAGTCGGTAACCGCACTCGTGTCAAGGTCGTCAAGAACAAGGTCGCTCCGCCGTTCAAGCAGGCCGAGTTCGACATTCTCTACGGTCAGGGCATCAGTAAGGAAGGCTCGCTCATCGATATGGGTGTCGAGCACGGGTTCATCCGCAAGTCCGGCTCCTGGTACACCTACGAAGGTGACCAGTTGGGTCAGGGCAAGGAAAATGCTCGTAAGTTCTTGCTGGAGAACACCGATATCCGCGACGAGATCGAGAAGAAGATCAAGGAAAAGCTCGGTATCGGTGCTGACGTCACTGCAACCGACGAAGCTCCCGCCGACTTCTGAGTTCAGTCATGAGCTTCGACGACGGTGACAACGGCGAGAATGCTCGTGAAGAGTACGGCGCACCTCGGCGTCGATCCCGTCAACGATCCGAGAAGCCGTCGCAACGCGCAGAAGGTGGGACGGAGGCGCAGGCCAAAGATGCTTGCCTACGCCTCCTGACCGACCGGGCGCGCAGCCGTTCCGAACTGGAAACAAAGCTGAGCGGGCGTGGTTTCGAACCCGAGATCATCACGAGCGTTCTCGATCGGCTCCAGGAAATCGGCTTGATCGACGACGCAGACTTCGCGAATCAGTGGGTTCATTCGCGGCACACGTATTCGGGCAAGGGAAAGCGCGCCCTGGCAGTCGAATTGCGGCTCAAAGGCATCGACCAGGATGTGGCTTCCGAAGCGCTCTCACAGATCGATCCGGAAGACGAGCGCGAGCGAGCAGCGGAGCTGGTTCGGCGGAAGCTGAAGAACAAGCCCGTCGATGATCGTGACAAGGTCACGCGCCGACTGGTGTCGATGCTCGCACGCAAGGGATATTCAGCGGGGATGTCGTACGAGGTGGTCAAAGCCGAGATGGCTGCCGCTGAATCGTAGGCAACCAACGCCGTAGCCAACTAATACCAGGAGCGGGGTGTGTCACCGAATTCGGTGACGCACCCCGCTCCTCGTGTCAGTGGAACAGCTGGTCGATCAGCTCACGGCTTGGTCAAGTCCATGCCCGGAACCGAAACGGCTGCGTCGGCAGTCGGAGCCGCGATGGGGCCCTTGCCCTTTCGCTTTCCGGAACGCAGGCGCTTCTCCACCTTGGTTGCCAGGTAAGTGAGCGAGGAGTTCAGGATGATCATGATGACCGCAGCCACCATGAGCGCCGGAAGGTAGTTCTGGAATGCAGCGCCCAACTGTGTGGACTGCCGAACAAGTTCGGTGTAGCCGATGATGTAACCCAGCGCTGAATCCTTGAGTGCAACAACCATCTGGGAGATCAGTGCGGGGAGCATGGTTGTGACCGCCTGAGGTAGCAAGATCGTCACCATAATTTGAGATTTGCGCATGCCGAGAGCTTTCGCGGCTTCGCTTTGTCCACGGGGGAGTGAGTTGATTCCCGAGCGAACAATTTCCGCGATCACCGATCCGTTGTAGAGCGTCAAGCTCACCACGACGGCGGAGAGTGCCAAGTAGTCGAGCTTGACGATCTTGTACTCAGCAAAAACCGCGTACATGAAGATGATCAGCAGAAGTACGGGAATTGCACGGAACAACTCCACGATGACACCACTGACAAAGCGCACCGCGCGGTGATCGGACAATCTGCCGATGCCGAGAATTGCGCCCAGGATCAGTGCAAGCACGATGGACAGCGCCGCCGCGATCAAGGTGCCTTTGATGCCGGGGAGCAGATAAGTCGTCCAGACGTCTGCTTGTAGGAAGGGATCCCATTTGGCCGAGGTCAGTTGCCCCTTGTCGTCGAGCGCGCGATACACGACAAACGCAATCGCGAGGGCGAGGACGGCTACGACTACCGACGCGAGTCGGTACAGTGCTCGGGCCTTCGGGCCTGGTGCGTCGTAGAGAACCGTTGCTTGTTTGGTCATCGTGCGACCTCGAATTTCTTGGCGAGTTTGCCGAAGAGCAATCCTGTCGGCAGCGTCAAGATGACAAAGCCGACTGCGAAGATTCCTGCGGTCAAGAAGAGTGCGGCTTCGTTTTCGAGAATCTCCTTCATCAACTTCGATGCCTCGGACACGCCGATGACGGCGGCGACGGTGGAGTTCTTGGTCAGAGCGATCAGGACGCTACCGAGCGGTGCGATCACGGCACGGAATGCCTGTGGAAGGACGATGAGGCGGAGGTTCTGCAAGAAGGTCAGCCCCAGGGATCGTCCTGCTTCTGCCTGTCCCGCATGGACGGTGTTGATTCCGGCACGGATCGACTCACACACGAACGACGCGGTGTAGACGCTCAGTCCGAGGATGGCCAAGCGGAAGTTGTTGTCGATCACGAAGGTTGACGAACTGGTTGATGCCAGACTGATGTCGAGAGTTTGGTACAGACCGAACACACAGAAGAGCAGAATCAGGGTGAGCGGCGTATTGCGGAAGACAGTGACGTAGGCGGCGCCGAGGAATCGGGCCACAGGTACGGGTGACACCCGCATGGCGGCAATAATCACTCCGAGGATCAATGCGCCGATCGCCGAGAAGATCGTGAGCTGGATAGTGGTCCAGAACGCTTCGAGTATCTGGCTTCCGTAATCGTCGATTATTTTCACTTACGGTCTCCCCAGTTCATGGGTCGTTGTTGAAAGTGCTTGCCCAGGTGGGATTTTCGAACATGAAAATCCCACCTGGAATGGCTACTGCTCAGTTGGATCAGTACCGGTCGACGGTCGGCGGAGCAGGCATCGTGTAACCGGACGGTCCGACCGTCTCAGTGAATGCTTCGGCCCACGCTCCGGAAGAGATCATCTTCTCGATGGCATCGTTGATCTTGCCGCGACCTTCGGAATCGTCCTTCGCCAGGCCGATGCCGTAATTCTCGGTGGTGAACGGCTCTCCGGCGATACGGAATGCGCCGGGGGACTGTGCAGCGTAGCCGGCGAGAATGATGTCGTCGGTGGTGACTGCGTCAACCTTGCCGTTGCGTAGAGCCTCGACGCACGCCGAGTAGGTATCGAACTCCTGAAGCTGGACGTCCTTGGCGTAGGTGTCCTTGACCTTCTGCGCCGGAGTGGAACCAGCCACCGAGCAGAGAATCTTGCCACCGTTCAGAGATTCGGGGCCGGTGATGTCGGTATTGTCCGCGTTGACGAGGAGCGACTGGCCGGCGACGAAGTACGGTCCGGCGAATCCGACCTTCTCCTTGCGGGCGTCCGTGATGGAGTACGTGGCGACGATGTAATCGACCTCACCGTTCTGGATCAACGTCTCGCGCTGGGCGGAAGGTGACTCCTTGAACGTGATGTTCTCAGGCTTTACGCCCAACTCGTTTGCAACGTACTTCGCGACCTCGACGTCGAAACCTGTGTATGTGCCGTCCGCATTGCGCAAGCCGAGTCCTGGCTGGTCGAACTTGATGCCGACGGTGAGCTTGCCGTCAGCAGCGTTCTCACTGATCGACTTGCTCTCCTCGCCGCCACCACAGGCGGTGGCAGCGAACGCGATAGCCATGATTCCGATTCCGAAACGGACGGAGCGATTGATCTTCATGAAGATCCTCTCAGTTGTCGACATGCAAACGGTGCAGTCGAGATGAACAGTGCAGTCGAGCGAGTTGTCTTGTGGACGAGAGCAGGACTGTGTCGGAGGGGGGACTGTGTCGGAGCAGGACTGTGATCAGTGAGTGAGGATCTTGCCGAGGAAGTCCTTGGCCCGATCCGACTTGGGATGCGTGAAGAACTCTTCGGGTGTCGTGTCTTCGACGACCTGACCGTCAGCCATGAACAGCACACGATCGCCGGCCTTGCGCGCGAAGCCCATCTCGTGCGTGACCACGAGCATGGTCATGCCTTCCTTGGCGAGGGAGGTCATGACATCGAGGACCTCGTTGACCATCTCGGGGTCGAGAGCGGAGGTGGGCTCGTCGAAAAGCATCACCTTGGGCTGCATCGCAAGAGCGCGAGCGATCGCGACACGCTGCTGCTGGCCACCGGAAAGCTGCGCCGGGTACTTGTCAGCCTGATTGGCGATACCGACACGCTCGAGCAACGCCTGCGCCGTCTTCTTCGCGTCGTCCTTCTTTGTCTTGCGGACCTTCATCGGTGCGAGCATGACGTTCTCGAGGATCGTCTTGTGCGCGAACAGGTTGAAGGACTGGAAGACCATTCCGACGTCGGCACGAAGTGCGGCAAGTGCTTTGCCCTCCTCGGGGAGCGTCTTGCCGTCGACGGCGATGGTGCCCGAGTCGATGGGTTCGAGGCGATTGATGGTGCGGCACAGAGTCGACTTACCGGAGCCCGACGGACCAAGGACGATCACCACTTGGCCCTTGGGTACCTCGAGATTGACCTCTTGCAGGACGTGAAGTTCCCCGAAGTGTTTGTTCACCGAGGTCATCGAAATCATGGATGTGGAATCGCCGGAGGTGGTCGGCGTCGTCGCATCGTCGGCTTGGGTCATAAACGAGAACCTTAGGCGTAGTTTGCGTCGACGCCCGTGATTTCGCCATGGTTCTTGCCATATGTAATGGAAATTTTACTGTGACGACGTTTATGTCGCGTTTCGGCTGTTTATCAGGGCGTTATTACACGTCGTAGTGGACGTGAGCTAGGCTGAAGCGTGTCACTGATCGACGAAATATCCCCTGCACTTCCGGAGCCGACTGCAGTTCCGGAGCCGACTGCGAAGTCTGTTCGCACCTACGAGGTGCGGACGTACGGCTGTCAGATGAACGTCCACGATTCCGAGCGACTGTCCGGTCTGCTCGAGGACGCCGGGTACTCGAAGGCGGAGACCGGAACCGATCCTGACCTTGTCGTCTTCAATACGTGTGCGGTTCGTGAGAACGCGGACAACAAGTTGTACGGCAACCTCAGCCAGCTCGCCCCGAACAAGGAGGCGAACCCCGACATGCAGATCGCCGTCGGTGGGTGCCTGGCTCAGAAGGATCGTGACACCGTCGTCAAGAAGGCACCGTTCGTCGATGTCGTCTTCGGCACCCACAACATCGGCTCGCTGCCCGCGCTGCTCGATCGTGCGCGTCACAACCAGCGTGCCGAAGTCGAAATCCTCGACGCACTGGAGGCCTTTCCGTCGACATTGCCGGCCAAGCGTGAATCTGCCTATGCGGGATGGGTTTCCATCTCGGTGGGTTGTAACAACACGTGCACGTTCTGCATCGTTCCGGCCCTGCGTGGCAAGGAAGTGGATCGGCGTCCCGGAGACATTCTGGCCGAGGTTCAGGCGCTCGTCGACGAGGGTGTCTCCGAAGTGACTCTGCTCGGGCAGAACGTCAACGCCTACGGCGTGTCGTTCGCCGATCCGGAGCAACCGCGCGATCGCGGCGCCTTCGCCTCCCTCTTGAAGGCGTGCGGACACATCGACGGCCTCGAACGTGTGCGGTTCACGTCCCCGCACCCGGCGGAGTTCACCGACGACGTCATCGAAGCGATGGCAACCACCCCCAACGTCTGCCCGCAGCTGCATATGCCTCTTCAGTCCGGTTCGGACAAGGTTCTCAAGGCGATGAAGCGCTCGTATCGCAAGTCGAAGTACCTCGGGATCATCGAGAAGGTGCGCGCCGCAATGCCACACGCCGCCATCACCACGGACATCATCGTCGGGTTCCCGGGGGAGACGGAAGAGGATTTCGCGGAGACGCTGGACGTCGTACGCAAGGCGCGATTCTCGAACGCCTACACCTTCCAGTACTCCAAGCGCCCGGGTACGCCGGCGGCCGAGATGGCCGATCAACTTCCCAAAGAGGTTGTCCAGGAACGTTATATGCGATTGCTCGCGGTTCAGGAAGAAGTGAACATCGAGGAGAATCGCAAACTCGTCGGCACCGAGGTGGAACTCTTGGTGGCAGCAGGGGAGGGCCGCAAGAACGCAGCGACTCACCGCCTCAGCGGTCGTGCGCGAGACGGTCGCCTGGTGCATTTCCGACCTGAGGGAAACCTCGACCGCACAATCCGACCCGGCGACGTGGTGACGGTCGTCGTCACCCACGGAGCCCCCCATCACCTCGTGGCCGATGACGGGGTGCTCACGCACCGTCGAACGCGCGCCGGTGATTCGTTCGAAAAGGGCATCACACCCAAGACCCCGCCCATCGGCGTAGGTCTCGGACTACCGAAGATCGGTGCCCCAGCCCCACAACCCGTCCAGATGGGATGCAACGCATGACCTCGCAACACGAGAACAAGACACCTCAGCCGGGCGACGACGCCTTCGAGGGCTACCGCAAGGACCTCGACGACGCGGAACGCAAGGTCGCGGGAGAAATCGATCCGGGTGCGCGCGCCATGGTTGTCGCGGTTGCGGTGCTCGTGCTGGTTGGCACCCTTGCACTGCCCCATGCGGGAGTTGCGAACGGCTGGGATGTGCTCGCGTACAACCAGGACGCGGAAAGTGAACGGATTGCACTGTTCTCACGCTTGTTCGTGTGGTTCGTTGTCATCTTCGGCATCGGATTCTCGATGCTCGCACTCGTGACGCGGCGCTGGAGTCTGGCCTGGGTCGCGCTGGCCGGTAGTGCCGTGGCGAGTGCGCTGGGAATGATGGCCGTCTGGTCACGTCAGACCATTCCCGCCGGATTCAACGTGGCAGGACCGTCGATCGGGCTGGTCATCGGATGGTTTGCCGTCGTGTTCTTGACGTTCCATTGGCTCAAGGTGGTCTGGACGCGAACCAACATTCAGCTCGCCGCCGAGGAGCAACGCCGGATCGCTGCGGCTGAAGCCGAGAAGCATCAGGAATGGAACGTCGGCTGACGCAGCAGACTGACTGTCCAACGCGCACTACAACGCCGGCTGACTCCTTTCGGAG